>FR891338.1:97265-146927 GCA_000435335.1 Clostridium sp. CAG:964 | reverse complement strand
ATAAAAGCTGTAAAGAATTACGGTGATGACGCAATAAAGGCGGTAAAAAAGGGTGTAGATCCAACCAATATTAATAAGCTTGCAGATGATTTGGGAATAAAACCGGATTCATACGGAAGACGAGGAATAAAGAATGATAAAGCCGCACAACAGGTTCTGAATTCTCAGTTTACCGCAAAGAAAATAGCATCTACAAAAAGTTTTACCGATACATATGGCAGTATAGCAAAAAGCAATGGCTTTAAAACAGCCGATGAATTTAAATCAGCTACTATGAAGACCTACGACGAGTTGGAGGCACTGGGTACATTAGATAATATAAAAGCTATGAGAAATGCTATACCTGACCCTACCAACACTACAGTTATGCAGAAGGTAGTTGCCCCTAAAATAGCTATGGAGTATCTGTCCGGCGAAAGAACAACTATTACCGGTTCGGTTGCAAAATTTTCGGATACTCAGGGCCTGAAGACATATACTGATGTATACAACGGTCTAAGGTTAGATTACACGGGCGAAAATCTATTTGACGATCTGGGAACGAAAGATGCCACAATGTATGCAATAAGATTTACTTCAGATGATACGACAGAAAAAATTGTAAAGTCAGTAAGGAGCAGTGAGCTTGGCAACCTAGGTTGGGAATACCCATATACAGGTACAGGCTTTATATCGTCAGCGTCAAAGCTGGATATTGGTACTAAAAAACCGTATAGTATACTAGAGCAGGGAAAAACCGTAATTCCTGAATATATTGCAAGAAGTATTGATGGCGGTATTGCACTAGAAATAGGCGCAGAGATGTACAAAATAACAGACAGTGGAGAAGAAATATTGTATGCGATATTTGATTGTTATATTTATAATTACAGTATTTAACTATGCTTCAAAATGTTTTAAAAAGTTAGGAGATTGATATTATGATAAGAAAAGGCAAATTCTGCAAATATAATGGGAAAATTTATAGATGTGCTACTCGGTCACTTCAAGGCACTGTTTTGTTGGATAAGAAAAGGATATTATTGTAAATATAAAAATAAAGTCTTCATGTGTGATTTAGATGATTCGACTGTTTTATTACGGTCACACGACATAGAGGATTTAGAAAAAAACGGTTTTGAAAAAAATCCTTATTTTGGCAAAAACAAATTTAGTGATTTGGGAAGATATATTAAGGAAGTACCTTTAGAAGAAGTTGAATGGTTTTGCAATATATGGAATGTTGGAAAATATAAAGGCTACGATGTTGAAATAACAAATGAAACTGATACAGAATATACTATAACTCCCGGATATATTTCCATCAATAATGGTATATTTACAGAAGAAAACGGTTTTGAAGAAATAGACAGATATCTGTTTGAGGGGAAAGTGCCTAAAAGTGAGGTAACCGATATGGTAGAAATAAAAGAACCTATAAACAAGTATCTGAAAGCTCCGGATGACTGGAACTTTTAAGTTACTTAACCCTTAATCCAAAAACCTAGAGTGTAATCACTTTAACCATGAAGCAGAGCATACACTCCGGACTTTTAACTGTCTGAAGTGTATGCTCTGCATTTTTTGTTGGTCTGATGTATTATAAGAAATTTATATTTTTATCCAACCTTATCCGCCGAGCCTGTGTCTAATCATACCATATAAGAATCAAGATATGCCTTTGAGCCTGTTATAATTCTTATACAGACCATATCTTGTTTCAGAAATTGCAGCGGTACATTTTTCTGCCTCCGGTGTAAAGGACAAGCCTTCAACATTGACAATAATTATTACTACAATTTACTACAAAAAAGTCTAAATATACAGGCATATAATATTCACCGCAAGTGCAGCTATGCAGGCAAAAACCGCTACGGTAAGTAAGCTTTTTTCTCTGAATGCCAATACGCAGGCAACTATTAGTCCGGCAACAGCCGATGAATAATTTCCGGTAGAAAAAATTATAGCCGGAAAGGTCATTGCTCCCAGTACGGCATAGGGAATGTAGTAGAGAAAGCTTTTGATAAATGTATTGGTTATTTTACCTTTAAAAATTACAAACGGCAGCATTCTTATGAGGTATGTAACGCCGGCCATAATTATAAGGTAGATAAAAAAGCTTTTAATTTCCATCGGCTTTCTCCTCCTTAACAGGGAAGAATATTGCCCCTGCCACTGCGGCTATAACTGCACATATTATTATAACAAAGCCGCCTGAAACACTGTTTAAAAGAGGCAGCCACTTGAAGCAGCAGCTTAGCAAAACAGAAATAATTACCACAGCCATAATTGCTTTGTTTTTTCGTGCCGGCGGAAGTATTATAGCTATAAACATACCATATATTGCTATATTAAGTGCACTGCGTATAATTTCGGGCAGCAGCTGACCTGCCGCAGCGCCAAGCAGTGTACCGCTGCACCAGCCAAGCACTGGCAGGCTTATTAAGCCGTACATATATGTATTGCTTACATCATTTGGTGAGCCCATAGCTACTGCAAAAATTTCATCTGTTATGCCAAAGGCAATTAAAAATCTATGTATCCCTCTAATTGAGGGGTCGGTCTTTTGTGAAAGGGAGAGGGACATAAGGGAATAGCGTATATTGATTATAAATTGCGTGCATGCCATTTCAAACCAAAGTCCTGCCCCTGCCGTCATTATGTCAAGTCCTGCAAACTGACCTGCCGAGGTAACATTTGTAAGGGAAATTAATACAGCCTGCCACCAACTCATGCCGCCGTTTACAGCCTGAAGTCCAAAGGTAAATGATACCGACAGGTACCCCAACGCAATGGGGATACCGTTTTTTAGTCCGTTTTTAAAATCTTCCATTTTATATTACTGTTAATATTCCTACTGATTTTAAGAAAAGCAATACAAGCATTGCCGGAGCAACAAATTTAATCATTATAGTATAGAGCCTTTTCCTGCCCATTTTATTGCCGCTTTTTTCCACCTCGTCAATAACGGTTTTAGGCTTAACTATCCAACCGATTAATACGCAGGTGCCTATAGCTACTATTGGCATAAGAATGTTGTTGCTTACATAGTCCATTATATCCAACAGCTGACCGGTTGCTCCGTTTGGCAGCGACGCCTCAAAATACATTATATTGTAGCCTAAGCATACCAAAATTCCAGCAACCAAGGCAATTATGCCCTCTATACTTGCCGACTTTACTCTGGACAGCTTAAAGTTATCCATTAGGCTTGACACTACAGCCTCCATAACAGATACAGCACTTGTTAGGGCTGCAAATAACACCATTGCAAAGAACAAACAGCCAATAATGTTGCCGACAAAGCCCATTGCGGCAAATACCTTTGGCAGAGATATAAACATCAGGCTTGGACCTGATGCGTCCATACCCTCAATGCCCGAGAATGTGTACACAGCAGGAATAATCATAACTCCGGCTAAAAATGCAACAACTGTGTCAAATATTTCTATTTGGTTAATTGATTTATTAAGGTTAGCATCGTCACGCACATATGAGCCGTAGGCAATCATAATACCCATAGCGACGCTTAAGCTAAAGAAAAGCTGTCCCATTGCGTCAAGCAGTGTTGAGAAAAAGCTTTTAACGGTAAGGCCCGAAAGGTTAGGAATAACATAAACCTTTAAACCCTCAAGACCTGTTCGTGTAGCACCGTTTGAATCAGTATGGCTAAGTGTAAGCGAGAATACAGCTATTGCCACTACCAGTAGCAGCAAAGCCGGCATAATAACCTTTGAAAAAGATTCTATACCCTTGTTTACTCCACGGAATACTACAAAGGCAGACGCACCCAAAAATAATATTAACATTACTATAGGCTCAATATCGCTTGTAATAAACGAGGTAAAGTAGTTGTCGGCTGCCACTGCTGTGCCTTGGCCTGTTAAATATGCTAAGAAGTATTTCAGTACCCAACCGCCTATTACACAGTAATATGGCATTATAATAACAGGTACTAAGCAGGCGACTACGCCAAGCCATTTCCACTTTTTCTTGAGCTGACCATAAGCCGTAAGGGGACTTTGCTTAGTTTTTCTGCCTATTGCAATTTCAGTTGTCAGCAGTGTAAAGCCAAAGGTTAGTGCCAGTATAATATACAGCACCAGGAACAGACCTCCGCCGTCCTTAGACGCAAGATAAGGGAACCTCCATATATTTCCCAAGCCCACTGCACTGCCGGCCGCTGCCAAAACAAAGCCAAATGAGCCCTTAAAAGAGTTTCGCTTCAGATGTTTTTCCATTTTTTCCTCCTTGTGTTAGAGCATAAACCGACAAAAAGAATAGGAATTTGCTCATTAATTTTTTATAAATAGTTTCTTCATATCGTGTTAATATTACCATAAAAACATACATTGTACAACAATAAAAATAAATAATTTATTTAATATGGAAATAATTACCGGAGTTAATTCATTAGCATACAGTATGTGTATACACATACTGACAATTGGGCTGTAAATAATCCGCTTATTAAATAATTTTACCCATAAAGCACAGCCTAGGGAAATCCAATTGGTTGTGCCTGCCGGTACACCCTTCTTTCTTTGAATCAAAGGGTATGGCATTCTGTGGGAAAAAACCTCTGCTGTTTTTTCTGTGAGGGAGGATGTCGAGAGAGGGTGCCAAAGCATTTGCGTTGTTTTTTCTTAAAACAGACGGCTCCCTTTGTGCAAATTTCCGCAGGCTTAGGCAGAGAGTGCCGACTAAGAGCAGTGCAGATAATACTATTTTTTTCTTATAAATAATGTAAGAAAAAACGCCTATTATTCTTTTAAGGTTCTAACAGCATATATTTAGAATAAAGAGAATCATTCTAAAAAAGGCAGCACCTCAACTGCACCATTTCTGCCTTTTCAAAAACGACAAAATGGTGCAGTATGAAAACCCTGATTTTTGGCTTGTTTATCGCAGAAATTAGGGCTAAAAAGAGCCTGAAAACCCCCGACCTATGGGAAAGCAGGGGGGAATGACCTTTGCTGACTAACGGAGGTAAAAATATTTTATGAATAATGACAACACAGGCAAGCACAGCCAAAAAGAAATAATTTACGACTACAGCAGGCCGGCTAAAAATGCCTATGACCGATAACTGTATTAGGCGGTGTTATGGTATTGTTAGCTTTAGCAGAAGGGGCGGCAGCTATTTATAGCCGGTGAGCTTTTTTGCTTATAAGGGCTTTCAGCCTTCCAAAAAATTATGTTCTCGGTCAGCTAGGTATATTCATAGGCTTATCGCTGTTCTGCTATAAAAGCTTATATACGGTGCAAAGAAGCAGCGGCAGCTCAACAAATTTTAAATATTGCAATATCTATGTATATTATAGACACAGACGGCTATTTGTGATAGAATACAAAATATAATGAATAATTAATTATTTGTTGTGCAGTAATGAGCAAAATACAGGTAAATTTATTTGGTGGGTATTTAATAAGGAGTTTAGATGATATGCAAAAAAGAAACCGAAGGCTGTTAAGCTCAAAGCTTAATAAATACATTGTCCCCGGAATAATGATGTCCCTTGCGTTGCAGCTTGGGAATATTGTTGATACTATTTTTGTAAGTAATTTTATCGGTGTTGACGCTATGTCGGCTATTACGGCAAGCCTGCCGGTTGAAACAATAATCCAGCTGGTGGGGTACTGCCTTGGCATAGGCGGTTCAATAGCTGTAGGCATAATGCTTGGCAAGCGAGATACAGAAAATGCGTCAAAGCTTTTTTCGGCAACTCTTGTTGTTACTGTTTTAGTTGGATTGATTTTTTCTGCCCTGTCGTTCTTCATTGCCGAGCCTGCAGCGAAAATGCTTGTTTCCGGCAGTGGTTTATTTCACTATACAAGGGACTATATTTTTATAAGCCTGCTTGGTGCTCCGGTTATTGGCGTGGGCTTAATGATGATAAGCTACCTTGGTGCAGAAAATCATCCCGAGCTTGCGTCTGCTTATTTAATAGCCGCCAATGTTATAAACCTTGTATTGGATTATATATTTCTTAATTTCACTCCAATGGGCATAGCCGGTGCGTCGCTTTCTACAGTTCTGGGCTTCCTTATTGCAATGGTTGTATTTGTTTTTTATGCTCGTTCAGATAAGCGAAATATTAGCTTTGTTCGGCTTAAGCTAAAGGATTTTGCAATTATAAAGGAGGCAGTTGTTACAGGCTTGCCAATGCTTGTTTTTATGGCGACTAACTTTGTAAAAGCACTGGGAATAAATATGATTATAATAAATCTTATTGGTGATGACGGTCTGGCGGTATTTACCGTTTGCGATAATGTTCTTATGATAGTGGAAATGTTTGTAGGAGGCATTATAGGTGTTATTCCGAATGTAGCCGGTGTACTTTATGGCGAAAAGGATTATGTGGGACTTCGTGTTTTGTGTAACAAGATGCTTAAATACAGCTACATAGTTCTTGCTGTGCTGTTTGTGCTTATGATGACATTTACAGAGCAGATAGCTATAATGTTTGGCAGTGACGGCGGCGAGCTTGGCGTACAAATGGTAAATTCACTGCGTATATTTGCGTTCTGTGTTGCTCCGTATCTTTGGAATAAATTTATAATCAGTTATTATGAGTCTATTGAAAAAACAACAATTGCAAGCCTTGTTACTTTTTTGGAGAATGCACTTGTGGTTTTGCCTGCAACACTTGTGGGAATACTTATATGGAAGCAGTTTGACGGAATCGGTATAGACGGTATTGCCGTTGGTTTTGTTGCTTCCGAAGCAATAACCGTACTTGCGGCCTATATTTTCAGAAAGATAAAATATAAACATTCATCCTTCTATATTGTCCCAAAGGAAAATCCGGGCATAAACCTTGATTTTTCAATTCAGAGTACAATGGACGAAGCACAAAGGGTGCATAAGGAAATTATAAGCTTCTGTGCAGAAAATAATATTCCTAACAGCAAGGCAAACCTTGCCGCTGTTTGTGCCGAAGAAATGACAGTGAATATTATTAAGTTTGGAGGTAAGTCCTCAAACTGGATTGATATCAGCCTTTGCCTAGAGGGTGATTTACTTCGCCTTAGAATAAGGGATAACGGTATCAACTTTAATCCGCTTGACTATGAAAATGACAGCAATGAATTTGATATACACGGTATAGAGCTTGTTAAGAAAATATCTAAATCTATGAGTTATATTCGTGCTATAGATATGAACAACACAATAATAACTTTTTAGGAGTGATTAAAAATGTCGTCAATAAATGATACACGGTTTGACTTTGATTTTCGACCGGTAACTAAGCTTTTTGAGGAGCAGGTAAGCCTTAATCCCCACAAAACTGCCGTTATATCCGGCGGTGAAAGCCTAACATATACACAGCTTAACGAAAGAGCAAACAGGATTGCAAATTCGTTGATTGAAAAGGGTGCAGGCCGTGAAAAGCTTGTAGGGGTTATGCTGGAACGCTGCTGCGATTTCTACTCTGTAAGACAGGGCATTTTAAAGTCCGGCAGTGCCTTTGTAGTAGCGGCTCTGGATTACCCTGATGACAGAGTGGAGTATATTTTTGAAGATTCGCAGGCAATGCTTGTTATTACAACAAGCGATATTGCAGAAAAACGCAAGGGGCTTTTTTCTAAGCTGAAATGTGAAGTGCTTCTTTTGGATAAGCTTCTTGAAAATAAGAACACGGCAAACCCGAATGTAGAAATAAAGGAGCATGACCTTTGCTATTGCATATATACATCAGGCTCAACAGGAAAGCCAAAGGGAGTTATTATTGAGCATATTAATCTTGCCAATTTCGTAAACCCAAACCCTAAAAACGGTGAGCTTTTAGGGTTTACAGAGCGAGGAACAGTGGTTCTTGCAATGGCGGCAATGACCTTTGATGTATCTATCATGGAGGAATTTATTCCACTGACAAACGGTCTTACAGCAGTTATAGCAAGTGATGAAGAAATTCTAAACCCGCTTATGCTTGGCGAGCTTATTATAAAAAACAATGTGGATGTAATGGCAACAACCCCTACATATGTTTCAAACATAGTGGATTTGCCACAGCTAAAAGACGCTATATCGCAGATAAAGGTGTTCGACTTTGGCGCAGAGGCATTTCCGCCGGCACTTTACGACAAGCTTCGTTCGGTAAACCCTAATGCCTATATTATGAACGGCTACGGTCCTACCGAAGCAACTATAAGCTGTACAATGAAGGTAATTGACAGCAATAGAAAAATCACTATAGGCGTGCCTAATTCAAATGTAAAAGTTTATATTGTTGATAAGGATAACAAACTTTTGCCTGACGGCGAAAGCGGCGAGCTTGTTATTGCAGGTTTAGGCGTAGGCAGAGGATATGTTAATCTTCCTGAGAAAACCGCCGCCGTATTTATAGAGCTTAACGGAGAGAGAGCATATAAAACAGGCGACCTTGCAAAAATAAATGAAGACGGCGAAATAGAATTTTTTGGCAGAATAGACAACCAGATTAAGCTGCGTGGTCTTAGAATAGAATTAGGTGAAATTGAAGAGGTAATAAACAGCTTTAACGGCGTGCTGACAAGCGTTACAGTGCCTGTTGATAACAAATATCTTTGCTGTTATTTTACGGCTGACCGTAAAATCAGCCCTGATGAAATTATTGCTTACGCTTCAAAGTCACTTGCACATTATATGGTGCCGGAGGTATTTATTCAGCTTGAAAAAATGCCAATGACGCAAAACGGAAAAATCGACAAAAAGGCGTTGCCAAAGCCTGTTGTACAGCCTGAAAATCTTAAAGAGCCAAAAACACAGATGCAGAAAAAGATTTTTGATATTGCTGCAAAGGTTGTGGGCAATGACTTTTTCGGAATTGATACCGAGCTTTACAGGGCAGGCTTGTCCTCCGTAAGTGCAATGAAGCTTTGTATTATTCTTTCCGATGAATTTGGTGTAACAATTAAAACAGGTGACATTCACGATAATAATACGGTTGAAAAGCTGGAGAATTACATAAAGCTTGCACCAAAAATCAGAACATATGAAAAACGAGATGTATATCCTCTTACAGGCTCGCAAAAGGGTATATTTGCAGAGTGCAGTAAAAATCCGGACAGCACCGTATACAATATTCCTTTCCTGTTTAAGCTGGATTCAAATATAGATACAGAAAAGCTTTCTAATGCTATTACCAATACAGTAAAGGCACACTCTTACCTGCTTACAAGGGTATTTTTAGATGATAACGGCGAAATGGTGCAAAGCCCTTGTAATGAAGAATTTATACCGAAAATTATAAGGCTTACAAACGAAGAATTTAATTCTGTCAAAAATAATCTTGTTCGTCCTTTTAAGCTTGAAAAAAGCCGCCTGTTCCGTGCCGAGATTTATGTAACCGAGGACAAAAAATATCTTCTTACAGATTTCCACCATATTATTGCAGACGGAAACTCCTATGATATAATTTTTGCGGATATAAATAAATCATATTTAGGAGAAGAGCTTGAAAAGGAAGCCTATACAGGCTTTGACGCCGCACTTGACGAGGAACAGCAAATTAAGGACGGCAAGTATAAAAAAGCCGAAAAATATTTTGACAGCATATTTGACGGGCTTGAAACGGAGTCGCTTCCTCTTCCTGATAATTCAGGGGAAAAACCGGAAAAGGGTTATACAGAGAAGCATATAAGAATTTCGGAAAATAAAATTCTTTCCTACTGTGACAAGCTTGGGGTTACACCAAATACCCTGTTTACAGGTCTGTTTGGTATTCTTATGACCAAATATTCAAATTCCGACGACAGCCTTTTTGCTACAATTTATAACGGCAGAAATGATTCAAGGCTTGAAAATACAGTTTGTATGCTTGTTAAGACGCTTCCGGTTTATTGCTCGTTTGAGAATAAAACGACTATACAAGCATATATGAGCAAGCTATCCCAACAGCTTGTATCGTCAATGGCTAATGATATTTTCCCATTTTCAGATATTTGTGCTAAATACGGGCTTAATTCCGACCTTGTTTTTGCATATCAGGCAGAGCTTAGTGACGATTACCCAATAGGCGATACTGTAGCTAATGGCATTGACCTTTCACTGGATATGCCGAAAATGCCGCTGCTTATTCAGGTAAGGGATTATAACAACGAGTATGTACTTACAGCCGAATATCGCAGTGATATGTACAGCAGGGCTTTCGTAGACGAAATTCTTGAAGCATACGAGGCGGCAATGTCCTCAATGCTGAAATCAAAGTATATTTCAGAAATTTCAATTATTTCAGAAAATGCACTTAATAAAATAGCCCAATTTAACAGTACAGAAAGTGAGTACGACAGGCAAAAGACAATATCAGATGCATTTGCTGATATTGTTAAGGCAGAGCCTGACAATACAGCAGTTGTATTTAAAGACAGAAAATACACATATAAAGAGCTTGACGAAATAAGCGACAGGCTTGGAAAGCATATGTTGTCAATGGGTATTGGTAAAGAAGATGTTGTAGCAATTCTTATTCCTAGGTGCGAGTTTATGGCTATTGCGCCTTTTGGCGTAATTAAAGCCGGGGCGGCATATCAGCCCCTTGACCCAACATACCCTAAGGACAGACTGATGTATATGCTTGAGGATTCCTCCGCAAAGCTTCTTATTGCAGACAGAGAGCTTTTGCCATTGGTTGACGGCTTTAAGGGCAAGGTGCTGTTTACTGATGAAATTATGCAGCTTGAGGACAAGAATATTGAGTTAAAAAAGCCCGGTCTGCACGATTTATTTATTCTTTTGTACACATCGGGTTCAACAGGTGTACCAAAGGGCTGTATGCTTGAATATGGCAATATTACGGCTTTCTGCCATTGGTATAAGAAATATTATGATGTAGATTACAATACCAAATTAGCGGCATATGCCTCCTTTGGCTTTGACGCATCTATGATGGATATTTACGGTGCTTTGGCAAACGGTGCAGAGCTTCATATTATTCCTGAGGAAATCCGTCTTGACCTTATTGCGCTTAATAATTATTTTGAATCCAACGGTATTACGCATGCCTTTATGACAACCCAGGTGGGCAGACAGTTTGCTATGGGAATTGACTGCAAGAGCCTTAAATATCTGTCAGTAGGCGGCGAAAAGCTTGTACCTTGCCAACCGCCGAAGAATTTTAAGCTTATAAACGGCTACGGCCCAACAGAAAATACAATCTTTACAACTGTTTTTGAGGTTGATAAATATTACAATAACATACCTATAGGTAAAGCACTTGACAATGTGAAGCTTTATGTAGCCGATAAATTCGGTCATATTCTGCCTTGCGGTGCTTGCGGAGAGCTGATGATAGCCGGTTATCAGGTTTCAAGAGGTTACTTGAATAAGCCAGAAAAAACTGCCGAGGTTTATACGAAAAATATTTATGATGATACAGAGGGCTATGAAACTATGTATCATTCGGGAGATATTGTAAGATACCTTACAGACGGCAATATTCAGATAATCGGCAGAAAAGACGCACAGGTTAAAATAAGAGGCTTTAGAATAGAGCTTTCTGAGGTTGAAGAGGTTATAAGAAGATATACGGGCATAAAGGATGCAACGGTAGTTGCCTTCGATGAGCCGACAGGCGGAAAATACATTGCCGCATATATTGTGTCTGACAGCAGGGTAGATATAAATTCTCTTAATGATTTTATAAGAGAAACAAAACCGCCTTATATGGTGCCTGCCGTAACAATGCAAATTGACAAAATACCTCTTAACCAAAACCAAAAGGTAAATAAAAAGGAGCTTCCAAAGCCGGAGAAAAAGGCAGAGGAAATTATTAAGCCTGAAAATGAGGTTCAGCAAAAAATATTTGACTGTGTTGCTGACGCACTTGGTCACACGGAGTTTGGTATAACCTCGGATATTTACTATTCGGGACTTACTTCAATCAGTGCAATCAGACTGAACATATTGCTTTCAAAGGCATTTGATATAGTAATCAAAACATCGGATATAAAGAATAATCCTACCGTTCAAAAGCTTGAAAGGTTTATTGCAGGTGCAGGAAAGAGCCAAAAGAGAGAGGTTCGTGAAATTTATCCGCTGACGAATACCCAGGAGGGTATTTTCATTGAGTGTACCGCAAATATGGGTACAACAATTTATAATATTCCGTACCTGTTGAAGCTGGGCAAGGGTGTTGACCTTGAAAAACTTGCAACGGCTATTGATAAAACAGTTGAGGCCCACCCATATTTGAAAACCCGTCTGTTTATGGACGACGACGGAAATGTTATGCAAAGACGGAACGACAGCCTTAGCTATAAAACTCCGATAATTGATGAAATGAACAGAGCAACCCTTGTTCGTCCGTATATGCTCTTTAATGAACAGCTTTTCAGGTTTGAGCTTTACAGGACAGTCAGCGGAAATTATTTGTTCCTTGATATTCACCATATAATTGCCGACGGTACTTCCCTTGCAATTATTATCAACGATATAAACAGAGCCTACGCAGGCGAAAACCTAAAGGCAGAGGAATATACCTCCTATGACCTTGCCCTTGACAACAGTGACGCTCTAAAAAGTGATGTATATAAAAATGCAGAAAGCTATTATAAATCCGTATTTGAAAACGCAGGCGGCAGTAATAATTTCTACCCTGATAAAGAAGGCTCTGCCCCTGCGGCGGAGAATTTCAGAAAGGAAATTTCTGAAATTTCAGTTCAGGCAGTAAGGGCTTTCTGCAAAAAGAGCGGAATTACCGAAAATGTATTCTTTATTTCTGCCTTTGGTCTTACACTTGGTAAATACAATTTTAAGGATAAAGCTGTTTTCACTACAATTTATCACGGCAGAAATGATTCAAGGCTTTCCGAAACGGTGGGTATGCTTGTAAAGACACTGCCTGTTTACTGTGATTTTTCCGGAAGTACAAAGGATTATCTTGCAGGCGTTCAGGAGCAGCTTATTGGCTCAATGAATAACGACATATACTCCTTTGCACAAATAAGCCGAGAATTTAATATTAAGGCTGACGCAATGGTTGTTTATCAGGGAGATAACTTTGAGTTTGATACAATAGGCGGAGAGTTTGCAAGTGAGGAGCCTGTTCAGCTTAATGCGGCAAAGGCACCTGTTTCTGTAAGTATTTCTATTGAAAGAAATAAATTTGTCTTTGAGATTGAATACAGAAGCGATATGTACCGTGAGGAAACTGTCAAATATCTTGCAGACAACCTTGTAACCTCGGCAAAGGGTCTTCTAAGTGCCTCTAAGCCAACGGATATAAGGCTTATGTTTGAGGAAGAAACAAAGATGATTGATAATCCTGAGCATATAGGCAAAACCTTTGTTGATTTGTTCAGAGAAACAGTGGCAAAATATCCTGACAGACCTGCTGTAAGAGATGAATTTGGAGAGCTTACCTACAAGGAGCTTGACAGAATGTCGGACTATGTTGCACAAAAGCTTACGGAAAAAGGCTTTGGCAGGGAAAAGGTAGCAGGTATTCTTTGCGGAAGAACAAAGGATTTCACTGTTGGGTATATTGGTGCAATGAAGGCCGGCGGAGCATATGTTCCTCTTGATCCGGAATATCCGCAAAGCAGAATTGAATATATGCTTAAGGATTCCGGAGCAGAAAATCTTATTGTAGTAAGCAAGTACCGTGAGCTTGTGGGCTTCTACGATAAAAATGTAATTTGTCTTGACGATGTAGCTAAGGAGTCACAAAACTTTAAGCTTTCTGCTAAGCTTACGCCGCCTGCCCCTGAAAATCTTGCTTATATGATTTATACATCAGGCTCAACAGGCAAGCCAAAGGGAGTTATGCTTGAACACAGAAATTTAATGAATTTAATTGAGTATATTACTTCTGCAAGAAAATTAACCGCTGACGATGTTGCTTCTGAATTTGCAAGCTTCTGCTTCGATGCGTCTGTATTTGATTTATTTGCCCCGCTTACCGTTGGTGCGGTTCTGTATATATTCCCTGAAAATATAAGAAAGGATGCTGTGGCAGTTTGCAGGTGCATAAAGGACGAAAAGCTGACAACCGTTACATTCCCAACACAAATGGGCGAACTGGTGGCAGAATTGTTGGACGACGCTCCAAGCCTTAGATTTGCAACCCTTGGTGGTGAAAAGTTTAAATATTACCGTAAACGCAGCTATCAAATGGTAAACGGATATGGCCCAACCGAAAATACAGTTTCTTCAACTGAATTTTTTGTTGATAAGCAGTATGATAATATACCAATAGGAAAATCACAGCTTAATGTTCGCAGCTATATTCTTGACAAAGAGCTAAACAGACTGCCTGTAGGGGCTTCCGGCGAGCTTTGCCATGCAGGCCGCCAGATTTCAAGGGGCTATCATAATTTACCTGAAAAAACGGCCGCTGTTTTTGTAGAAAATCCGTACTCTGTATGCAATGATGATAAGCGACTTTACAGAACGGGCGATATGGTTCGTATGAAGGGCGACGGAAATATTGAGTATATCGGCAGAATTGATTCCCAGGTAAAAATCAGAGGCTATCGTATAGAGCTTGGTGAAATTGAGGGTGCAATGCTTAAAAATGAGCTTGTAAAAAGCTCGGCGGTTAAGGTTATTGAAAAGGGCGGAAATAAATATATTGCCGCTTACTATACAGGTGAAAGTATACCTGACGAAGAGTTTAAGAAATTCCTGGAGCCGTTAATTCCTGATTATATGATGCCGTCATTCTTTGTACATATTGACAGTATGCCTATAACTCCGGGCGGCAAGATAGATAAAAAGGCTTTGCCGTCACCTGATGTAAATATAGTAGGCGATAATTACGAAGCACCTGTAACCGCTTTGCAGACAGAGCTTTGCAAAATTTTTGAAAAAGCCTTGGGCGTTGAGGGTGTAGGCATAAACGACAGCTTCTTTGACTTAGGCGGCTCATCATTAACAGCCTCAAAGGTTGCTGTAATGTGTCTTTCAAAGAATATTTCTGTTGTATATGCCGACATATTTAAGTACCCTACTGTAAGGGAGCTTGCAGAGCTTGCCGATGACAGCGAGCCGTCAGAGGAAGCAGCAGGCGATAACGAATTTTCAAGCTATAATTACAACAGAATACAGAGCGTTATAAGCGGCAACACCGTTGATAATGTGAATATGATAACAAAGGAGAGGCTCGGCGACATAATGCTTACAGGTGCAACAGGCTTTTTGGGAATACATATTCTTAAAGCATACCTTGACAATTATGACGGTAAGGTATATTGCCTTGTAAGAAAGGGAAGCTATGAATCCCCTGAAAAACGCATGATGAATATGCTGATGTATTACTTTGATAATCCTTGCAGGGAGATGTTCAAGGAGCGTATAGTATGTATAGACGGAGATATAACATCAAAAGAGCAGGTTGACTCTCTTGCCCAATATAAATTTGACGCCCTTATTAACTGTGCGGCCTGTGTTAAGCATTTTGCGGCTGATGATGTTCTTGAAAAAATAAATGTAAAGGGCGTTGAAAATCTTATAGAGCTTTGCAAAAATAACGGACGCAGATTAATTCAAATTTCTACTGTATCTGTGGGCGGAGAGGGCTCGGACGGAGTCCCGCCAGTGTCAAGGCTTTTCTGTGAGAATGATTTGTACATTGGTCAGAGCATCACAAACGAATATATCCGAACAAAATTCCTTGCCGAAAGGGCAGTGCTTGAGGCTGTTTCAGAAGGCCTTGACGGAAAGATTATTCGTGTGGGCAACCTTATGAGCAGAAATTCTGACGGAGAATTCCAGATTAACTTTATTACAAACGGCTTCCTAAGAAGCTTAAAGGGCTACAAGGCTGTCGGTAAATTCCCAATGGGCAGTATGCACGAAAGCACGGAATTCTCGCCTATTGATTCTACAGCACTTTCGGTTTTGAAGCTTGCACAGACTGACAGAAGATTTACAGTATTCCATGCATGCAACAGCCACCGCATATTTATGTCGGATTTAATTTACGCAATGCGTGACTATGGCTTTAAAATTGATATTGTAAGAGATGAGGACTTTGAAGCCGCCGTAAAGAATTTTGCAAAGAGCAGTAACAATTCCGACGCTGTTTCAGGACTTATCGCTTATACATCTCATAATGAAAATGATATTTACATACTGGACTACAGCAACAGCTTTACTTCTCAGGCTCTTTACCGATTGGACTATAAGTGGCCTGTTACAGACGACAAATATCTTGCAAGTGCAATAGAAGCACTCGACAAGCTTGCATTTTTTGATTGATTTTTGGAGGTTATTAAAATGGATATTATTAATAAAACAGACGGAAATAAGGCGGAGCTGGAAATTATCGGCTGGCTGGATACGCAGACAGCACCTCAGCTTGAGGAGGCTCTATCTAAGCTGGGTGGTGACATTACAAGCCTTGTCTTTGATTTTGCAAAGCTTGAGTATATTTCCTCGGCAGGCTTGCGTCAGGTGGTTTCTGCCTATAAAAAAATGTCGGGCAAGGGTGAATTTAAAATTATAAATGTATCCGACGAGGTGTACGATGTTTTTAAATTAACAGGCTTTGACCAAAAAATTAATATAGAAAAATGAAAAATTCTTTGTTAAAGAGGATAGTTGTTTATATTTGTGCGGTGTTTTTGGCGGCTATTTTGGTCTTTGGTTCGCTTAGCTGTATTGACAACATTCAGCGAACCACAAGACTCACAACAAATATTGCCAAAAGTGCGTCGTATATTGTATCCCAAATTGCAAGTGACTATGATATGGAGAGTCTGCTAAATAATCCGTCATCCAAAAGGTATAGTTATCTACAGTCAAGCCTTAGAAGCATATGTATAGGCGAGGGCTTAGAGTATATATTTATATATATTCCGGATACGGAAAATAATCAAATAAAATATGTTATGGTGGTTGCAGCCGACGAGAAGAAAAACAGAGAGGTGTTGTCAGACAGAAAAGCCGGCACGATTGTAGAGCATAAGCTTTTTGATGCAGAGGTAAAAACATGGAACAGCGGAGAATCAACCGTATACGAGTACAGCAACGAAACATATGGAAGATTTGCATCATCGTTTAACTGTATTTACGACAAAAATAATAATCCCGCAGCCTTAGTGTGTGCGGATTATTCTCTCGAAAAAATCTACACTGAAATTATATCCGAAACAGTTCTGAAGATGTCCGTTGTTATTATTGTACTTTTTTTATTGTTTGCACTAATGGCATTATTTATCAAAAAGAAAGTATACAATCCTATAACTATGGTTTTTAACGGTATGAAGGATTACATAACTGATAAAAAAGTCGGCAAAAAGACCTTTCAGCCTATAGACCTGGGAACAAATGACGAAATACAGCTTATAGCAAGCTTTTTTAATGAAATGGCTGCGGATATTGACAGCTATGTTGATAAAATAGAAGCACTTGCAGGGGAAAGGGCAAAAGCGGAAACAGAGCTGGAGGTTGCACGGCGGATACAGTACGGCATTATATCCAAAGAAAAAAATATCTGTATGTCCGACAGCTTTATGATATCGGCAAGAATGAAATCTGCCAGACAGGTTGGCGGTGATTTCTACGACAGCTTTCCTCTTAAAAACGGAAATGTATGTACCGTTATCGGAGATGTTTCCGGAAAAGGCGTAGCGGCGTCATTGTTTATGGTTTTTGTAAAAACCCTTATAAGGGAAAAGCTTACGGATATTTCAGATATTGCAGAAACCGTTAAATCAATAAATCTTGATATTTGCCGGTCTAATCCGGAGGAGATGTTTGTAACGGCGTTTATTGCGATTTTTGACAAAGCATCGGGCAAATTCTGTTATGTAAACGCCGGTCATAACAAGCCGGTTATAATCAGAAACGGGAAAGCGGAATTTCTTAATTGCCCTCCGTGTATGGCTTTGGGTGTATTCGATGATTCTGAATATAAGCAGTACACCGCCGATTTTTCAAACGGAGATATTCTTTACCTTTATACTGACGGTGTAACCGAGGCTGTCAACGAGAATAAAGAGTTTTTCGGTGAAAAAAGACTTTTAGATGCCTGCACCGGTACACAACATACTGCCAAAGGCTTATGCCAAAGTATAAGCAGCTCATTGATAGAATTTATAAACACAGGTGAGCAATTTGACGATATAACAATGCTTGCAGTACAGTGCCAAGACAGCACTTTAAAGCTGAACTGCCGACTCTCGGAATTGGAAAAAATACGGGAATATATTTTTAAGACGGATTTAGAGGATAAGCTGAAAAGGAAGATTTTTCTTGCTTGTGATGAGGTTTTCTCAAATATTGTAAATTATTCCGGTGCTGATTTAATATCGGTTCTGTACAATAAAAACGATGATAAGATAAGTATTATTTTCAGAGATAACGGTAAGAAATTTGACTATCTTAAGGATATGCCAAAAAAGGATTTTGACGATTTTGACAATGGCGGAATGGGAATAATGATTGTCAAAAAGCTTTGCACCGACATAGTGTATAACTATATAAACGGTGAAAATATTCTTGAGCTTATTTTTACTCTGTAATTAAAAATCAAAAGCCGAAAAGCCTCTAAGAAACAGCAGCCTGTTTTTGAAGTTGCCTCTCTTTTTTATTGTGTCACATCATTTTATTACATACCCGGCAGGAAAAATAAAGGCACATAAAGAAAAATTAACAGAAAAGCTTGACGACGCAATGGTCGCAATTATGGCACTTGACCGAGCAAGTAGCTGTGGAAATGATAATGGTGCATCAGTTTATGATGATAGAGGGCTGTTGCTTATATGATACTTTAGCATATTTAACCTTTAATACTCTATAATATTAAGGGAATATTCTCTTAATACATTGACTATTCCCTTAAATTATACTATTATTAAAGGGAATAGTCATGGAGGTGAGGTTATGAGGACCTTTAATTATTCTGAAATTAAAAACCAAAAATGGGACTCAGAAATTCTGGGATTAGTAGCTGCAATATATAAAGAGGCAGGAAAACAAGAATTATACCTTAAGCAACGACCGGAAGAATTAGAAAAATTAGTTGAAATTGCAAAAATACAAAGCACAGAAGCATCTAATGCTATTGAAGGTATTGTAACAACTAACACTCGTATAAGACAGTTAGTAGAGGATAGGACAACTCCTAAAAATCGTGATGAGCAAGAAATTGCAGGCTATAGAGATGTACTAAATGTTATACATGATAGTTTCGATATAATTCCGGCTTCGCAGAATTATATATTACAGCTTCATAAGATTTTATATAATCATATGAATAACCCGATGGCAGGCAAGACAAAAAGTGTACAAAACTATATTAGTGCATCATATCCTGATGGTCATGTTGAAACACTTTTCACTCCTCTTTCTCCCTTTGAAACACCTGAAGCACTTGATAAAATATGTGAAGAATATAATAGAGTAATAGGAAATTTTGAAGTAGAACCATTGATTGCTATTCCTATTTTTATACATGATTTTCTCTGTATTCACCCTTTTAATGATGGTAACGGTAGAATGAGCCGTTTACTTACAACTCTATTGTTATATAGAAATGGGTTTTATGTTGGTAAATACATTTCCTTGGAATCAAAAATTGCAAAAAATAAAGATTTGTATTATGATGCATTAAGGCAGTCACAGTACGGATGGCATGAGGAAAAAGAAGATGTTATTCCTTTTATCAAATACCTATTAGGTACAATTCTTTCTGCATACAAAGATTTTGAAGATAGATTTGCTCTTATAGAAGTAAAATTACCGGCTATTGAAATGGTAAGACGAGCAACTATGAATAAAATAGGGCGATTTGCCAAACAAGATATTCATGAGCTTTGCCCTTCTTTAAGCATAAGTTCTATTGAAAGAGCATTGAGAAAATTAGTTGATTCAGAGGAATTAAAAAAAGAAGGTGCAGGTAAAAATACTTGCTATTATAGATTAAAGTAATTTCCTTAATATATTAACTATTCCTTTCAAAAAGACTATAATTAAGTGAAAGAATAAAAAATTATCTAAATCTGTTTTGATGCTTACGAGGGAAGAAATAGTTTTTTCGGCAAACAACAAACAAGGCGGCTTACAGCCGCCTTGTTTGTTTTAGAGAATGTATTAGTTATGGATATATTTACTCAATATAGAAGTAAGAAAAGGCTAAAAGTACGAAGCGGTGTTTTTTACACCTCTGTACCGTTTATTCTAAAGTGGCTTCGTTGCCCTTGTACATTGAGTGAAATTTTGTTTTCGGCAACTGTTCCCACAGCCTTAAAGGGGATATTTCTGATTAGCGTACAAAAAATGCCGCTGAGCTCCACTTTGCCGTCATTACTTAGCGTACCCTCGACAGGCTCTGTTTTGCCAAAAAGTGACATGGTACCCTTAATTGCCCCGTTGTTTTCGGTAAATGCAAGAGTACCGTACCTTTTGCCCAAGGGTACGCTCATAACAATCTTGTACTGCCTAGTAATCATAAGCGACTCCTTCCCGAATATCTGCGTATATCTTTAACTTGAATATAGTATACAGCAAAAATATTAATTATAAAACCAACAAATTGCTGTGGTTTGTGTGGATTAATTTCTTTTTTACGGCAAAAAGTTAGGTTTTACGGACAAATGTCCGTAAATGTCCGTTGTCAAGGGCAGGGTGTAAGTGTATAATTACTAAACAAAGGGGGATGGTTTATGAAGCATCGGGAGGCAACATTAAAAACAAAACAGGCTTTGGCGGCTTCGCTGAAAAAATTTATGATGAAAAAGCCTTTTGGAAAAATAACAGTCAGTGAGATTATAGAGGACTGCAAGCTGAATCGTAAAACCTTTTATTATCATTTTGAGGATATATATGCACTGCTTAAGTGGATGTTTGAGCAAGAGGCTATAGAGGTTGTAAAGCAGTTTGACCTGTTGGTTGATTATGAAGACGCAATTAACTTTGTAATAGATTATATTGACAAGAATACACATATTCTTAATTGTGCCTTTGACAGTCTGGGAATGGTTCAAATGAAACGATTTTTGGATGACGATTTTCTTGAAATTACACGCAGTCTTATAGACGGTGTGGAACAGGAGTACGGGCTAAGCGTAACAGACGATTTTAAGGATTTTTTAGCTAACCTGTATGCCGAAGCAATAGCAGGAGCTATTGTAGATTGGTTTGCCGAAAGGGATAAACGCCCAAGAGAAACATTTATTAATTACTTTGTAATTATGATTCGTTCGTCACTGCCGGCAACACTTATGTCTGCCCCTAAAAATCAATAAATTAAAAACAGGTGAGGCTGTACGCCAACACCTGTTTTAGAAAGTAATGCACATAATGTGCTGTAAAATTTAACTTTTAACTTTTTAGTTCAAATTAAAATTCATTACCCGGGAATTTTGGAATACCCTCAAAGCCCGGCTTAAGGTCATCATCAGTTGGTATATAGTCGGTCATAACGCCGTCGTTGAACTTTTCGTAAGCCAACATATCAAAGTAGCCTGTACCGGTTAAGCCAAACAGAATAGTTTTTTCTTCGCCTGTTTCTTTGCACTTTAGTGCTTCATCAATAGCAACTCTTATTGCGTGGCTGCTTTCAGGTGCAGGTAAAATTCCCTCAACCCTTGCAAACTGCTCTGCTGCAGCAAATACTGAGGTTTGTTCAACCGAGGTTGCTTCCATTAGTCCATCATGGTAAAGCTGTGAAAGGGTAGAGCTCATACCGTGGTAGCGCAAGCCGCCGGCATGGTTAGCAGACGGAATAAAGCCGCTGCCTAGTGTATACATCTTTGCAAGAGGACACACCATACCTGTGTCGCAGAAATCGTAAGCAAATTTACCTCTTGTAAGGCTAGGGCAGGAGGCAGGCTCAACAGCTATAATTCTGTAGTCCTTTTCACCTCTTAGCTTTTCACCCATAAACGGGGAAATTAAACCGCCCAGGTTAGAACCGCCGCCGGCACAGCCTATAATAATATCAGGCTTAACGCCATATTTTTCAAGTGCGGCCTTTGCTTCTATACCAATAACAGACTGGTGAAGAAGTACCTGGTTAAGCACACTGCCAAGTACATAACGGTAGCCCGGTGTAGAGGTTGCCACTTCTACGGCCTCAGAAATTGCACAGCCAAGGCTGCCTGTTGTGCCCGGGTGCTCCTTAAGGATTTTTCTTCCCACAGCTGTTTCGGTTGACGGTGAAGGAGTTACGCTTGCGCCATAGGTACGCATAACCTCACGCCTAAAAGGCTTTTGCTCGTAGGAAACCTTTACCATATAAACCTTGCAGTCCAGTCCGAAGTAAGAGCACGCCATAGAAAGTGCAGTACCCCACTGACCGGCACCTGTTTCGGTTGTAACACCCTTTAAGCCCTGTTTTTTAGCGTAATAAGCCTGTGCAATAGCACTGTTTAGCTTGTGGCTTCCGCTGGTGTTGTTACCTTCAAACTTGTAGTAAATTTTTGCAGGTGTGCCAAGAGCCTTCTCCAAGAAATAAGCTCTTATTAGCGGTGACGGTCTGTACATTTTGTAGAAATTCTGAATTTCTTCAGGAATGTCAATGTATGGGTCAGTGTCGTTAAGCTCCTGCTGTACAAGCTCGTCGCAGAATACAGGACTTAATTCCTGTGCAGTCATCGGCTTTAGTGTAGCCGGATTTAGCAGTGGTGCCGGCTTATTTTTCATATCAGCACGCACATTGTACCACTGTGTAGGAATCTCGCTTTCATCAAGATAGATTTTGTAAGGGATTTTCTTTTCGTTCATTATATTATGCCTCCATAAATTATTTTGCACTGTTTATACACAATAAACCAACGGTTATTATTTTAGAACTATCAGCACTTGCACACATTATACCATATATTTTTCATTATGTCACCCTTTATTGTGCAATGTTTGATACGATGTGTGCAATAGTGCTGAAAAGTATCTAATTCACACCAAAAGGCACTGTTTTTTGTGTAGGGCATAGTTAATTATTTATAAAATATTAATATGTTTCATTTAGTTGAAAGGAGAAATATTATGAAAACATTAAAGAAAGTATTAGTGGCTATAATTATAGCCTCGGTAGCAGTAGCTGCTACTGCCTGCGGAAGCTCTGACAATGATTCATCCTCTTCAAGCAGCTCATCTTCAAGCTCAAGTCAGGTACAGCAAGCAAGCACCAAGGAGCAGACTGACGATGAAAGCACCGAAAATGATATTTTTGAAATACTGAAGGAAAAGCTGAAGAATAAGGATGACAGCAAAAACAGCTCCCGAGAAGAGAGTAAGGACAAAAGCCAATCCGGCAGTTCGTCTAAAGCTGATAAAAACGACAATGAAAATAACAGCAAAAGCACCGATTCGCAAAGCACTTACAGTTACTCATACAGCTCCTCAACAAGCAGCAGTCAAAGCAGTTCACAAAGCTCATCAAATTCAGGCACAGCCCTTGAAAATAGCCATGCAGGCAAAGCATGGCATAATGCAGAGTATAAGTATGTTAAGCACGACGCAGAAACAAAAAAGGTTTGGGTAGTAGACCAAGCCGGATTTACATACGAAAGGCCTATATACAGTATTAAAAAGGTTACAATATGCAGTGACTGCGGCAAAGATATTACCTTTGACCACGAGCACAGCAGCATAGAAATTTCCAAAGGCCATACAGGTAAATTTAGTATAGAAACAGAAAAGGTGCAGACAGGCACAAAAACAATAAAGGTTGAGGAAAAAGGTCACTTTGAGGTAAAGGTAGTTAAAAACGCATGGACAGAAAAGGTGCTTGTGCGTGAGGCCGGCTGGTATTAATAGGAATATCTGTGGTTTTCCTATTAAATAGAGTGACATATGTATGGTAAATATAATATGTGGCAAGCTATTTAAAACAGCAGTTGTTCAAGCCTGCCATTAAGCAATAAAAGTGAATTATCGGAGGGAGAAATTATGTGTACGGCCGCAACCTATAAAACAAAGGATTTTTATTTTGGAAGAACCTTAGACTATGAAATTTCTTATGGAGATCAGATAGTAATTACGCCAAGAGGCTATGTGCTTAACCTGCGAAACGGCGGTCAGATAAAAAACCATTATGCAATGATTGGAATGGCGTGTGTTATGCAGGACTATCCTTTATATTATGATGCAGTTAATGAGAAGGGACTTGGAATAGCAGGGCTAAATTTTGTGGGAAATGCCCATTACAAAAAGCCGACGGGAGAAAAGGACAATATTACCCAGTTTGAGCTGATTCCTTTAATTTTGGGAAAATGCTCCACCGTAAAGGAGGCACGGCAGATTTTAGGGCGTATCAATTTGATTGATACACCGTTTACGGAAAATCTGCCTACGGCTCAGCTTCATTGGATTATTGCAGACAAAAACGAATGCATTACTTTAGAATCGGTGGAGGAGGGGCTAAAAATCTATGATAACCCTATAGGAATCCTTACCAATAATCCACCCTTTAACTATCAAATGTTTAATCTGAACAACTATATGCAGCTTTCGGCAGAAAACAAAAGCAATACCTTCTCAAGGGACTTAGAGCTGAACCGGTACAGTCGCGGAATGGGTGCTATTGGCCTTCCCGGAGATCTGTCCTCCCAGTCTAGGTTTGTGCGTGCAGCCTTTGTAAAGATGAATTCTATTTCCGGAGATTCCGAGAAAGAAAGTGTAAGCCAGTTTTTCCATATTCTCGGCAGTGTAGACCAACAAAGGGGATGCTGCAAGCTTGAAAAAGACAAGTACGAGATTACTTTGTACACCTCCTGCTGCAATACAGACAAGGGAATTTATTATTACAATACCTATGAAAACCACCAAATCAGCGGAGTAGATATGCATAAGGAAGACCTAAACGGAGATAAGCTAATTGCCTATGCACCAATCAAGGGCGAACAGATTAATATGCAGAATTAGGTTAAATTTATAAGGCTCTATAATAAAAGTGGGGGTAAGGAAGAGAGCCTACAAAATAAATTATAAAAAAATAAAAAAATTAGCACAATTTAAAGCCTTCAATAAAAAATAGGGCTTTCGCCCTATTCAAGAAAACTATTCATTTTATACCTTCACAGGCAAAAAAACAGCCACTTTCTTTATTCAAAAAAGTGACTGTTTTACTTTAACTAATTATGCATTTAATATATCAATACCAACCTGCTTCACGAACAAGCCTTTTCTCAGTCCACGCCGGCTTTACAACCTTCTTCTCCCAATGTCCTTTTTCGGGAACTGTTACGGTTTTTGTACCTACCTGAATCTCACGCCATTCATTGTGGTAATTTCCACCTTCGCCTGCTTTAGTGTGTGCAATAAGGTGTTGTTTTCTATACTCAGCATTTGTAATGTCAGCTCCGCATACATTGCAAATAGTAACATCGTGTGTTTCATAAACCGGCTCTTCTTTTGTAGTTGCTGGCTGGTCTACAACCCATACCTTTTCTGTTTCGGCAGGGTGGTTAATAACCTTGTACTCAGCCTCGTGCCAAGTCTTGCCTGCGTGTGGGTCTGCCTGTGAGCTGCTTGAATTATTATTTTTACTTGAGCCGTTGCCTTTTCAGTTTCGGCAGGGTGGTTAATAACCTTGTACTCAGCTTCGTGCCAAGTCTTGCCGGCGTGTGGGTTTGCCTGTGAGCTGCTTGAATTGTTGCTCTTGCCGTTGCTCTTGCCTGTGCTGCCGGAATTATTATTTTTACTTGAGCCGTTGCTGCCGGAGCTGCTGTTCTGATTAGGTGCAGAGCTGTTGCTGCCGGAGCTGCCTCCTGTACTGCCGCCGGTTGTTGTAGTGGTGTAATAATAGGTTATTTCACCGCCGTTGCCGGAGCTGTTGTTATTGCTCTTATTTTCGTTATTTTTCTTGTCAGACTTTGAGGAGCTGCTTTTCTTGTCCTTATCTGACTTAGAGCTATTGCTTTTCTTGTCCTTATCTGACTTAGAGCTATTGCTTTTCTTGTCCTTATCTGACTTAGAAGAACCGGAACCAGTTCCGCTTTTTTTCTCTGTTGCCTTTTCGGTGCTTTTTTCCGTAGCCTTGGTGCTACTTTCTGTAGCTTTTTCGGTGCCTTTTTCCGTAGCCTTGGTGCTGCTTTCCGTAGCCCTTTCGTTAAAGACGGTTTGCTGTACACCGCTTGAGCCTGCCGATGAGCTATTGTTGGAGTTATTGTTATTGGAGCTGCTGTTCTTACTGCTGCTGTTTTTCTTGTCAGACTTAGAGGAACTGCTTTTCTTGTCCTTATCAGACTTAGAGCTTTTGCTTTTCTTGTCCTTATCTGACTTAGAAGAACCGGAACCAGTTCCGCTTTTTTTCTCTGTTGCCTTTTCGGTGCTTTTTTCCGTAGCCTTGGTGCTACTTTCTGTAGCTTTTTCGGTGCCTTTTTCCGTAGCCTTGGTGCTGCTTTCCGTAGCTTCAGTGCCTTTTTCCGTAGCCCTTTCGTTAAGGACGGTTTGTTGTACACCACTTGAGCCTACCGATGAGCTGCTTGACGAAGCTGCATTATCGTTGCCACAAGCTGCGGCTGCGGCTGTCATAGTAATTAAACACATTGCTATAAATATCTTTTTGATTGTTTTTTTCATAACGCATACCTCTCTTTTCTTAAAATTGTCATTATTTTGAATAAGCTTTCTTACACCTTAATTATAACAGGTACAAATGGCGTTTTTTTGCAAATTTCTTGTAATTTGACTTTTTTATAAATTTTTATTCATACGCTGGAATGTTCGCAGCCACCTGCATTCATAATATATCCATTGCAGTAAAATTCTGTATTTACTAAATTAAGAATATTATATTTCAATAAGATACCATTGTCAATATTTCATAGTAACCTTTACTAATGCTTTTAAAAAACACTATACCAAACTTTGATTTATTTTTTACCTAAAAATGTGTCACATCTATTTACAACGCAGAAGGAGTAACGATAGTATATTTGACTTCTATTGAAATAATCACATTTCCGTGATACAATATGTGAAAAATGGAGGTACAATATGGCAGTCAGTTATAAAAGACTTTTACACTTAATGATTGAACGAGATATTTCCAACGCACAGCTTATGCGTGAGGCTAACATATCCGCAAATATAATGATGAAAATAAAAAAAGGACAATATATGGCACTTGATAAAGTAGAAAGTATTTGTAAAGCTCTTGATTGTACGCCAAATGATATTTTAGAGTTTACATCTGAAACAAAAGATTCAAGACCTAAAGGATACGCAAAGTAATTACTTGTCAGAATAACCAGTTATTGAATAAAAACGAAAAGGAATGATAAGAATATGACTCAATACACAGAATTACTCAATATCAAGGCTGAAACACTGTCAATGGACGATGACGGCTATGAAGAAAATCTGGTTGAAGTAGCTACTCTGTTTCGTGGGTTTGATGAGGCGCTAACATCATTTATGGAGGAGTATGGATACAAAGGTGATTTAGCTGATGCATCTGCAAAGGCACAGTTTCTTCGTGAAAAGTTCAAGACAGCTAATGTGAAACCGCCTCGTGATTTCAAGGAGTGGTTTGAACCGAACAAGAAAATTGCTCGCAAGACGGCTTTTCAAATCTGTTTTGCGTTCAACTTGGGCGTTGATGAGACTAACAATTTTTTTAGATGTGTTCAGTTTGAACGTGGTTTTGATTGCCACACCATAAGCGAGGCTGTTTATTACTTTTGCATGAGAAACGGTCTTTCATATACTGAGGCACAAGAGATTATTGACCGTATTCCTGTGCCTAAAAAGGTAAAAACCATTTCCAACCGTGAGGTTCTTTATACCGGAACCATTATCGAATACATAAATGGCATTGACGATAAAGAAAAGTTGATACAGTACATCATAGATAATATAAACGATTTCCAGTACAACAATGCTACTGCTATCAAATACATCCAAGAGCTTTGGTCTGAGATTTCCAAGACAGACGGATTGGCTGCACAAGAGGGCACGATTATAGATAGAACCTATAATCGGTTTGAAGACAGACATAGAAAAGGTGTGACAGACACTCGTTCTACAGAAGTTATTACCGAAGAAATCCGTCAACAGGAGCAAGAGGTCAAGCCATACGATTATGTAGTTGCCGGTTCGGATGCCTCAACCTGGATTATCTTCTCTCAGATAATCGGTCTGGCAAACTACCAAGAAAGAGAATATGCCGCCAAGTATGACCGCTCTCTGTCTTCGGTTTTATCCGAAAACAAGCTAATGCCGTTAAAGGCGGCTTACTGTTTTCCGAGCAGACAAAACATTGACAAACTCATTCGTGGAGATTTAGTCGGTGATGATGAAATCATTCGGAAGATGTTGATTTTCCTTGTTTTCTATACTCATTGGGCAAAGCTCATCATCAGCAAAAACGATGCTTTCTATTCGGCAAAGTTCTCTGATGCTGAAAGATGTCTGGACACGATAAATGCTCGTCTTTTGGATGCAGGCTATCCGGAATTATATGTCGGAAATCCTTATGATTGGCTCTTTAAGTGGGCGTTGAACGACGAGAATCCCCTTATCGCTTTCAGACACTATATGGGCGAGATTTTTGCCATAAAGGGAGAAAATACCGAGGATTGATTTTGCATTGGCAAAACCAAACTCTGAAAACCATACGCTATAATCAAGTCACAACGACGAAAAGGTGGTGAACTTATGGACCATAGAATTGCTTTGAAATCGAATACTCCACTTCGCTTATGCAACGATAGAGGCGAAGCAATTCATTGTGTCATCGAAAGCGAAATAGGTCGTGGTGGCTCTTGCATTGTGTATGAAGCAGCTCGTATAACTGATACCGGCGATAAAACGCTGTACAGAGTAAAGGAGTTTTATCCTTATAAGCTCAATATCTCTCGTGACGAAAACAACGGTCTGACCCCATCGGCTAATGATGCCGAGGTCTTTGCTCAAAAACAGGAGCAGCTCCGTTCTGACTTCTCACGTACAAATCAGTTGTTTTATTCTGATACCAATTATTCCTCGATGGCAAATCAGCTTGATGTTTTCAGACAGAATGGTACTTCCTACGTTCTGTCAGCTTATTCTTCCAAGAAAACATTGGCAACATATAAACCGGAAAGCCTAAAAGAGTGTATCACACTCGTTAAGAAAGTAGCTTATGTCCTGGGTAACATTCATAAGCAGGGGTATCTCTACCTGGATACCAAGCCCGACAATGTGCTTGTTGTTGACGGATACCAAAAACAGATTCAGCTCTTTGATTTCGATTCGCTTCTTTCCATTCAAGAAGTCAGAAAAACAAGTAAACTGAGCTGTAGTGATGTTCGACTCTCTTACTCTAAGGGATTTGCTCCGATTGAATTGCAAACCTCAAAAATCAAACGTCTGGGTGCTCACACGGATGTTTACAGCGTGGGTGCATTACTGTTCTATCTCTTGTTCGGCTACACACCTACTGCGCCCGATTGCGAGACGGATGCTGTGTTTGATTTTACCAAAATCCAATATGATTATCGCAAGTGTGATGATAGACTTTTCGGCTCCTTATCTGATTTTTTCCATAATGCTTTGGCTGTTTATTACGCAGACAGATACCAAAGTATGCAGGAGGTCTCGGAGCAGTTGCAGGAAATCGAAAAGTATGCCGACCTTGTGATACCGAGAATCTATTCCACTCAAATTGCAAAGCCTAAGATTTTTTATGGACGTGAGCGTGAGTTTGGAGAATTGGATAGGCTCTTGGCGAACCCCGATTATAACTGCCTGTTTCTCACCGGTATGGGTGGTATTGGTAAAAGTGCGTTTATCAGAGAATACCTGACACGCCGCCGAGGAAAGTTTGATACGGTTTTGTATGTCCATTACAAAGGCAGTATTGAGGCAACCATATCAAATGACAGCAATATTGAAATAAATACATTAAGACAAGACGAAGAACCCAAGAACGGCACAAGATACTTTGACAAGAAGCTCCGGAAGATTCGTGAACTTGTAAGAGGAACTTCATCTGTTTTAGTAATTGACGACTTTACCGGCGAGTTCGATGATGATTTGATGGAACTTCTTAAAACAGAGCTAAAGATTATCCTTTTGAGCCGGAAAGCTCCCTTTTATCAGAGCTGTCAAGAAATGAAGCTCTCTGCAGTTTCGGATTTGAATGCACTTCGCTGTATCTTTGAAGACAACCTTGGTCGTTCTATTGAGGATAATGAGCAAGATGGCTTTGAGCAGATTTTGAAACGTGTCGAGGGACACACTCTTGTTCTTGAACTGATTGCCAAGCAGATTGCCAATAGTCACATCACTATTTCGAGTGCAGCATCTTTAACAGATGAGCACGGTTTTTCTGCTATTGCACCGGAAAAGGTTGATTACGAAAAAGATAGCAAGCAGACCAGCGATACAATCGGAAATATCATAGACGCTCTCTTTGAGGCGAATATGCTTTCAGCAGAAAAGAAAGTCTTGATGAAGGTTTCCTCTTTGCTCAGTGACGACGGAATAGACATCAATTATTTTCAGCAGATTATGCAGCTCGTGTCCAAGGATGATTTGAATGAACTTATTAAGGACGGTTGGCTAACAATTTCCGGCGATACGTTTTCTATGCATAATGTAATCCGGGAGGCTGTACATCGTTGGGAATGGACACCGGAATATATCAATGCTGCAGAGCAGTTCTTGACATACTTCTATGTGGAAATCTATTTGGAATCCACAAAAAACAACTATCCGAAGAAACTGCGAAAATATATAACTGCCGCCGATGCAGAACTGCCACCGGAGCTGAAAGACAAATGGATATTCCAGAAGTTGATTGCTTATCGTGACCGCAGCATGAAGAAAAATGACAAATGGCGTGAAAAGAAGTTCAATGAACAGGGACTTGTTGGTAAGGTATATCGTGAACGATACGCTCGTATCAAAGATGAATCTCCTGCAGATATCGAAAAGTTGACGAAATTGCTTTTCCAGGCAGAAAGTATTATTAAGCAATGCCGGCGTGAGAAAGTAATTTGTGACACAAACCTATTTATAAACTTGCAGCTTACTGTATTGCTCAATATGCCACAATATAGAGAGGATTTTATCTTCTCAGAAACAAGTCACCTTCTTGCTGACAATGCTAAGGCAATAGACTTTAGCGACTATACAAACTGCATTCGTGACATAAGACAAGATGCGGTCGTGATTATGCAAATCTATGAACTGGTATTTTCAATTTATGCTGCCCACGGTGATAACAAAGCTATGAAGGACTGCCTTGAAAGTGCAGACAAAGCAGCAAGGCATTTCCGGAAACAAGAGGCTTATGCCATTTACTATAATATGGTTTCCGATTATTATGATATTCTTCTTGATGGTTCTTACGATACAGAAGACCCCGATGAAGAATTTTTGCTAAATAAAATGCTTTATGCTATTGAGAAAACACTTCATTACTCAAAGCGAGGTCTTTCTCACGACGGCAATCACCTATATGCAAAAAATATTCTGGCTAAGGCTACAATTTTAATGCGAAGTGGTCGAGGTACAGAAAAAGAAATCAACGACCTCATTGATACAGCAAAGAAAATAATCATAGAAAACACTTCGCAATATGCCGATGTTCGTCTGCAATACTATTTGGTTTGTGCCTGGTATTTTGCTTTGGTACATGATAGTGCGAAGTCCACGGATGTGTTCGTTAAGGATGCACGGGAACTGTCGGACATCATCATTCCAACAGACTTGCAGAAAATTGAGGATGTCATTATCCCGTGTGCAAATATTTTCTTTGAGTTGGGCTGTCATGACAGAGCTATGTCTCTACTCTATGAAGGAACACGCCTCTGTGCTAAACACGTAAATACAGATTCATACGCTCGCATAAGGCAAGAGCTATGCGACCATCTTTTAGAGGTTGGAATTGAGGCACAACAGTTTGATTTGTGCCGGAAGACAATCGAACGCATAGAGGCTGAGAACAAAGAAATCGTTGACCCCAAAAACAGGGTTGTCATTCCAACCAAAGTTCGCAGTATCATATCAGACAAAACAACCTAATACTTCTCAAAACACGAGAGCTTGGACTATTACCGTCCAGGCTCTTTTGTTTGCATTGGCAAAACCAAATACAAAAAATCGGGTGCTATTCTTTTATCGTAGCAAGGAGATAGCCGGCGATAATCTCCTTCCGAAAACTAACCTGCTCTCGCAAAACCATATATGAAAAAGCATGTGCTAAACTTTAGTCAGTTCAAAAGAAGAAAGGAAAACTCAAATGAATACTAACAGAATGAGCCGGATTATCGAAAGCCTTAACGGGCTGGGAACCAAGCAGAACACCATGTACACCAATCAGGAAATCATAGACCGTATTAAGTCCTACGGCAAAAGCGGTAACATCTTGACCGAGGAACAGGTCACAAAAATCGCTGATACAATCCTTGCCAATCACAAGGAACAGCGTGCTCTTTGCAGCGTGAAGTGCGAGGAAATTATCGCTGACTACGCAAAGCTGATGGTTCAGATTTAGGCAGCATCCAACGGAACGGCTGAAGACATCTCCGACACCGAGGCTCCAGTGCTGGAGGATGTATTCGAGGCGGTATTAGAAAAATGATTGGAGGTTAATATTATGGCGAAACGTTCATCAGCACACATTAAGGCACAAAGAGCAGGCCGAGCAAGAGATTATGAAACCTGTCAGGCTTGCGGCTCAAGGCAGAAAGTCCAAGGACATCATATATTTGACCATCAGTTTTCAGGAACAGCAACAGCAGAAAACATCGTATCCCTCTGTCACGACTGTCACAAGAAGGTTCATAGCGGTAAATTGGATATCTGTAAATTTTAACAAGAACGGAGGTGGAAAAAATGGCAAAATTTAAGGTATTATTTGACGGAGAGTATAAGGATGAAGTTTTTGATACAGAAGAAGATGCAAAAGAATATGCTTTGTACTTATGCTCATGCACCCGTGAAGGTGCGGAAATTCTACATATGTCTAATCCCGGTGATTATGACTATGACGAGGATAATTTTGAAGACCCGGACTACGAAATTGTAGAAATTGACGAGGATTAACAAATACTTTTAGGAGGTCAAGATTATGAATAAGAAAGTAAAGATATTTACCATTTTAGCTGTTGTTCTTAGTATAGCAGCATGCTTTGCCGGGTGCGGCAGTAGCAAGACAACCAATAGTCCCGGCGGCAGTAGCGAGACAACCAATAATCCCGGCGGCAGTACCGCCAAGGAAAAGATTAACATAGAGGATATTTCTTGGAAGGTTGATGAAAGTGTTGTTGACGGTGACCGTTATGTTCTCCTTAACTACACGAACAATACGCAGTATACGATAACTAACTTTGAACTTACCTTCAAAGAAAAGATAAGTGTCACCGAAGAAGAAAAAGCAAACTTCTATTCGGATATTCAAGAAAAATTTGAAGCAAGCGATGAAGGAATGGAAGACATCAAGAGCCGGCCGATTTCAATGCACGCCGAAGCGGATAGAGTTGTTAATCCGAGCGAATCTGCTTCAAATATAAACTGTTATTATTATGACGGCTCCTTTTATCTGAAAGACATTAAACACTATAACTTAGTTGAGCCTGATATTGCTACCATTAAGTATATCGATGAGGATAAAATTTTTACCGTATATTATGATTACGGTTCAAAAAAGTATTCTGCCGAAGCAGAAACAGAGATAGCATATCAATGGTCACAAACAGACCTCGGTAGCAAAATTCCGAAGCCGGATGTCAAGGTGGTAGAAAGCGGCAGAGACGATGAAATTATCTTTATGTTTGATGCATACGGCTTATCATTGGAGCAGTTTAATGCTTATGTCGAGGAATGCAAAGGACTTGGATATACGGTTGAGCCGGGAAGTTTTGAAGGATTCTATTCAGCCGATAACACAGAAGGCTATAATGTCTATTTATATTACAATGAAAAAGACTATTCAATGAGTGGCACTATCAGTGCTCCTGAAACAAAAAGCGAATAATCTAAAATAAGTGAATATATGAAATCGGGGAGATGATGCAAAATAATCATCGCCCCGGTTGATATAAGTCACCTTACAAATATTATGTCCTGATTTATGATTTCCATAGCAGAATTGCGAATAGCATTCATTTTTCGTGTCCAAGCCATTTGGTCAGCTGCCTTTAATCGTTCGTTAGTAGAGATACCGCCAAATCGAAGAATAAGTGATTTTATGAGATATCTAAAAGGCAAAAGTACGATGATAATATTTGAAGTACAAATATGGAAACAGACATTTTTGGTGTAGAGGATATTATGTCAGTACCGTAGGTGGAAATAAAAATGGTATGGCAAAGTATATCAGAAAGCAAGAGCAGGAAGATATGATATACGATCAGTTGTAATTCAAAGAATGGGAAGATTCATTTAAGAAGTAAGAGTAAAAAATAAAAGCAGAAGCCAATGCGGTAGGTAGCTTTAGCTTCTGCGATACCTCTTTAGAGGTGTGCTGGTAAAGTGCCCTTTAGGGCTGTTATAAAACCACCGGCTTTAGCCATGGGCTAATAAGGCAGTATTTAAGGAATTATGGTGTAATCCCGATAAAGGGGGGTTACACCTTTTCTTTATTTAAGTGGATTTTTCCGTTTTTTTCTGTTTTACTCTTTCCATTGTATTAATAAGCTGCTGCTCTGTTGGGATGTCAAATAACCCGACTGCCGTAAAATAAATATCCACTTTAACATTATTGTGAGAATGTTTCTTCTCATTGTTGTGAATTTCAATACGCTCAATAAGTTTGTTTACAACGGTCGGAGTAAGCTGTTTCATCTCTGTAAATTCCATAAGCCCTTGATAGAGCATCTTCATATCAACAGTTTGCTTTTGAAGTTCAATGAGAGCTTTTTCATTTTCCTCAACCTCTGATATAAGTCGCTTTGCTCAGCTTCGTATTCATTTGCCATACGGGAATAACGCTCATCGGATAACTTACCGAGAATATTATCCTCATAAATTCTTGAGAATAACTTGTCCAAATCGGATATTCTTTGCTTTGCACTTTCGGTTTTGGCTCGCAAAGATTTTTCTCGATTTATGGATTCAAGCTGTCTGGCAATTTGTGACGGACCTTTACCCGAAATGCAAAGATTAAATATCTTTTTTACAATTTCAGCCGCAGGCTCATCTATGTACCATTGCTCCTTGTTACCTTCAATTTTCTTGTAACCATAAGGCACTGTTGAAGAAATCCTCATACCCTTTGAGGCTTTCATTTCATTAACGGCACGGATTTTCTTTGAAATTTGTGCAGCATACCATTCGTTAAAAATGTTATGAAACGGCATCATTTCCGTTCCCATACCTTTCGTGGTATCAACATTTTCCTGTATGGCGATGAAGTTGACGCCTAAAGTCGGATAGACAATTTCCGTATAATGACCGCAAAGCAAATGCTCTCTGCCAAAACGGGATAAATCTTTTACAATTACGGTTGATACCTTACCGGCTTCAATAAGGTTTTCCATTTCCTGAAAACCGGGACGGTTAAATGTTGTTCCGCTGATACCGTCGTCTACAAAGAATTGCGGATGTAAATATCCGTTTTTCTTTGCATAAGTCATAAGAATTTCCTTTTGATTTGATATTGAATTACTCTCACCCTCTAAATTGTCGTCTTGAGATAAGCGGCAATACAGAGCGGTGATTTTTTCTTCTTGCCCTTGTATATTTTTGTTTGTTGCCATAAACTATTTGCTCCTTTCTGTGGACAACAGGGCATTACAATGTATAGGTATTGTACACTTGCAATGCCGCAGTGTCGATTGTGAAAACTTATGCTATCTTTAATTCTGTAAGTAAATCTTCAAATTGTTGAAGCACATTTTCTCTGCCATTTCGGTACCTTGTAGAATGCAAAGTTTTTGGCATTCAATGTTTTGAAATATCTGTTCACTGCCTCACCTCCGTTTCTGTATTGATTTGGTGCTGAAATCAGCAATTTTTTCGTTTATGTCGGCTTGTAATTTTTTGTAAATTAAATTTCACCCCTCACTTGGTAGGCAACGAAAAAGGTCAAAAATTAACCCTCTGACAAATATTTTTTAATTACCCCCTCACTTGTTTGAACTGAGAAAGCCATTTTGCACCCCCATAAGATGAAAAAGTTAAAAAATTAAAATAACCGCCTGTGTGTTCAGACGGCTATTTATTAGTCAATTTGATTTTTTGAGAGTTTTAAAGTATAATTAAGAAAAAGATTTATCATTTTGATATACAACAGATTGTGATTTGATTTTGTTATGTAGGTGGTGGGATGATGTATAATCCACAGATAGAAACATTTATAAAGGTTGCGGACGCAGGAAGTTTTAACAAAGCGGCAGAGGAATTGTATATCACGCCGACTGCCGTTATTAAGCAAATCAATTTGCTTGAAAGCTCACTTGACTTGGTTTTGTTTGAGCGTACGCACCGTGGGTTGATACTGACTAACGCAGGCAAGTCGCTTTATCAGGACGCTAAGTACATTATCGGCTATTGCAAGGACAGTGTTGTCAGGGCGAAAAACGCAATGAGCGAGGGCGAAAATATTATTCGTATCGGCTCGTCGCCTACAACTCCTGCTCAATTACTTATGCAAATGTGGCCGAAAATTCAAGAGCAATGCCCGGATATAAAATTTGAAATTGTTCCATTTGAGAACACACCCGAAAACGCAAAAGAAATACTTGCGAATTTGGGAAAGAACATTGATATTATCGGCGGAATATTTGACGACACAATGCTTAAACTCAGAAAATGCGAGGGCTTGCAATTATCCCGTGAGCCGTTTTGCTGTGCCGTATCCATTCACCACAAGCTTGCACAAAAGGATAAGCTTCAAATCGGCGATTTATACGGCGAAAATTTAATGCTTATGCACCGTGGCTGGAGCAATTATGTTGATCGATTGCGTGACGATATTTGGCAAAATCATACGCAGATACATATTGTTGATTTCGATTTTTACAGTATGAGCATATTTAACAGATGCGAAAACACGAACGATGTTTTGCTTGCGATACCGGGTTGGGCAAATGTTCATCCTCTGCTGAAAGTTATTCCTGTTGAGTGGGAATACAGCATTCCGTACGGTCTTTTACATTCGATGACTCCAAGCGAAAATGTTCGACGGGTTTTAGATGCGGCTAAGAATATAGTTAAAACTAAATAAGCAGTTATAACCCAAAGGTATATACTGAATAACAAAACGAGACTTCATATGAGGCCTCGTTTTTCTTATAATATAGTCGAAAAGGAAAATAACGGAGGAATGGCAGATATGAAAAAGTTAAAAGCTCTGCTTATAAACGGCAGTCCGAGAGCAAAGGGCTGTACTTACACGGCATTGACCGAACTAAAAAACACATTGGAGCAAGAAGGTATGGAGGTTGAGCTTATCCATGTAGGTCACAAGGATGTGCACGGTTGTATCGCTTGTAGAAAATGTAAGGAAATCGGTAAGTGCGTATTCGATGATATTGTAAACGAGGTTGCACCTAAATTTAACGAGGCAGACGCTTTTGTTATCGGAGCACCTGTTTATTACGCATCTCCTGCCGGTGGAGCAATCGCATTTCTTGACAGATTGTTTTTCAGTACGGCGAATGTTGATAAGACAATGAAAGTTGGTGCGGCAGTAACAACCTGTCGCAGAGGTGGTAACACAGCATCATACGATGTGCTCAACAAATATTTTTCAATCAGCTCTATGCCGATTGCCACAAGTCAGTATTGGAATATGGTTTACGGCGGCCAGGCAGAAGAAGTTTTGCAGGACAAAGAGGGCCTGCAGACTATGAGAACGCTCGGCAAAAACATTGCTTTTATGGCAAAGAGTATTGCACTGGGCAAGGAGCAATTCGGACTGCCCGAAAAAGAACAGATTACATTTACAAACTTTCACCACAAGGAGAAATAATGAATTACAGAATTTTAGGTAAGGACTTAAAGGTGTCGGCTGTCGGTCTCGGATGTATGGGAATGAGCCACGCTTACGGCTCACCCGCCGATAAAAATGAAATGTGCGAGCTTATCGCAAAGGCTGTTGATTTAGGCTATAACTTTTTTGACACGGCAGAGATTTACGGTACGGCAAATAATCCACACGATAACGAGGAGCTTGTAGGCAGAGCGTTAAAGCCATACCGTGATAAGGTTATTATCGCAACAAAGTTTGGCATTGAATTTGACAAAACAAGCAATGCCACAAACCCACCTCTTATACCCAATTCAAGACCGGAGGTTATCAGAAAATCGGTTGAAGGCTCGCTTAAAAGACTTGACACAGACCATATTGATTTATACTATCAGCACCGTTTTGACCCTAATGTTCCTATTGAAGAGGTCGCAGGAGTAATGGCTGATTTAATTAAAGAGGGCAAAATAACTCATTGGGGTATGATTGAAGCTACCGAGGAAAATATAAGAAAAGCAAATTCGGTTTGTCCGCTGACTGCTATACAAAATCGCTACTCAATGATGGCAAGGCATTATGAATCGCTGTTTTCTGTTCTTGAGGAGCTTAATATCGGTTTCGTTGCATTTTCGCCGCTTGCAAACGGATTTTTAAGCGGTAAGTACAACGAAAACTCAAAGTTTGAAAAAGGCACGGATTACAGAACAGTTATGCCACAGTTCACTGCCGACGGTGTTCGTCAAAATAAAGAATTGCTTGAGCTGTTAAACACGCTTGCAAAGGATAAAAACGCAACGCCTGCACAAATTTCGCTTGCGTGGATGATGTGCAAAAAACCATATATAGTACCTATTCCGGGTACAAGAAAGCTTGACAGACTGATTGAAAACGCAGGCTCGGCAGATATTATATTAACGAGCAATGAGGTATCAGCGATTGATAATAAGCTTGATAATATAAATATGTCCGCTGTTTTCGGTGGGCCGAAAGTGATAAAAAAGAGGGAGTGATTATGGTATTTTATTTCACCGCAACGGGCAACAGCCTTTATGTTGCAAAGTGTATTGACGAATATCCTGTCAGCATACCGCAGGTTATCAAAAATTCGTCAATCTATTCAGACAACCAAATTGTGCTGACGGATTACGCACAAAGGCGAAGCAAAAAATGCGAATACTGCCTTGCCTGCGTTCACGCTTGCCCTCAAAAGGCAATTATCGTTAAGCACGAGAAAAACAAAAACGAGCGATACAGAAATGAAAATGTATCACTCGATGAAATAATAAAATCAAATTTTCAGAATAGGAGAAAATGCTATGAATAATTTTATTTTTGAAAATTCGTCTAAGGTATATTTCGGTAAAGGCTGTGTAAAAGAATATCTTTCAAATATTCTTTCAGCTTACGGCGACACGGTTATGCTCTGCTACGGCGGTGGCTCGATTAAGAAAAACGGCATTTATGACGAGGTTATAACCGTACTCAAAAAAGAAAACAAGGCAGTTGTTGAGTTTAGCGGTATTCCGTCAAACCCGACTTACAGCAAGGTGCTTGAGGGGGCTAAACTTGCCAAAGAAAGCAACGCCGATTTGATTCTTGCAGTAGGCGGCGGAAGTGTTATGGACTGCTGTAAGGCAATTTCACTCGGTGCAAAATATGACGGCGACATTTGGGCTGACTTTTGGGCAAGACCGGGTGTGATTGATTTTGAACCGTTGCCGCTTGGTATTATCGTCACTGTTTCAGGCACGGGCAGTGAATGTAACGGCGGTGCCGTAATCACAAACGAAGAACTTAAAATCAAAACAGGCAAAGATTATCCTCAGCTTAACGCAAAATTCGTTATGCTTGACCCGACCTACACATACAGCGTTCCTGAATTTCAAATGGTATCGGGTGCTTTTGATACTCTTTCACACATTATGGAAATCTATTTCAGCGAGCCGAATGAAAGCAATGTATCGGACGATATATCCGAGGCTCTTATGAAAAATGTTATCACCAATTTGCGTGCCGCTATCAAAAATCCCGAGGACTACACAGCAAGAAGTAACCTGATGTGGGACGCAACAATGGCAGAAAACCGTATCATCAAACTTGGCAAAAAGACGGATTTTGAGTGCCACCAAATGGAGCACCAGCTCGGCGCATACACTAACTGCAATCACGGTGCAGGTCTTGCCGTTCTTCATCCTGTTTATTACAGACATATTTGCAAGGCAGGCGAAAGGAAATTTGCTCAGTTTGCAGTTAATGTTTGGGGTATTTCAAAAGACGGCAAAACAGACGAAGAGCTTGCAAAGGCAGGTGTTGAGGCCCTGGCAGATTTTATTAAGGAAATCGGTATGCCGACAACCTTTAAGGAACTTGGAATTGATGAAAATATCAACCTTAAAGAAATTGCAGACTCATGCGGCATTGTACCGGGTGCATACAAAAAGATGACACACGAAGAAATTCTTCAAATTTTTGAAGAATGCAAATAACTATTTAATCTAAAGCTAATTTTAGATATTAAATTTTCAAACAGAAAAGGAGTAATCAGTATGAAATTTATAAAATTAAACAATGGCGTAGAAATGCCAATGCAGGGTATCGGAACATTTTTGCTCACACCTGACGAGGCAGAAGCATCGGCAAACTACGCTCTCAAAAACGGCTGTCAACTTATTGATACGGCAAACGCATATTGTAACGAAAAGGCAGTAGGCAGAGCTATGAAAAATGCAGGCACTGATCGTAAAAATATTTTTCTTGAGACAAAGCTTTGGCCGTCATTTTATGAGCAGGACGACGCAGTAGACAAAACTCTTGAAAGACTTCAAACAGATTATATCGATTTGCTTTTAATTCATCAGCCTGCCGGAAACTACATTGCAGGATATAAGCAAATGGAAAAGGCATACAAGGAAGGTAAGGTTCGTGCAATCGGTCTGTCAAACTTTAACGAAGAGCAGATTTGCGAAATCCTAAATATCTGCGAGGTTAAGCCGTCTGTTCTTCAAACCGAGGTGCACCCGTATTATCAGGAAAAGGAACTTAAAAAATTCCTTTCTCACGAGGATATTAAAATTCAGGCTTGGTATCCGCTGGGTCACGGCGATAATGCACTTCTCAATGAGCCACTCTTTAAGAGCCTTGCGGAAAAATACGGTAAGTCGACAGCTCAAATCATTCTTCGTTGGCATATTCAGGAGGGCAACATTATTATCCCGGGTTCAAAAAATTACAATCATATCAAGGCAAATTTTGATATTTTTGATTTTTCACTTACTGATGAAGAAATGGCAAAAATATCATTACTTGATAAGGGTGTAAGATATTATACCTCAACACCGGAAATGCTTAAAAAGTATGCCGAGATGATACCGCCTGTTGACGAACAAAAATAATTAAACTAAAGGAGATTAACATTATGAAAAAATTAACCTCAATTCTTTTGTCACTCGTGCTTGCGTTTTCTTTCGCAGCTTGCTCTAATAATTCGAGCGACAATTCAAATACAACCTCAAGCACTTCACAAACTGCGAATGCTCCGGCAGATACTTCAAAATCTACCGATGAAAATACCCAAAATTCTAATACAAGTTCAAAAATATTAGTTGTTTATTATTCAGCAACAGGTAGCACAAAAGCTGTTGCAGAAACTATAGCCGACACTTCCGGAGCAGATTTGTTTGAGATTACACCTGTTGACCCTTACACAAGCGATGACCTTAACTGGACTAATGACAACAGCCGTGTAAGTGTTGAGCACAACGACGAAAGCAAGCGTGATGTACCACTTACAAAGACTACGCCTGATAATTGGGCAGATTATGATACAGTATTTATCGGCTATCCGATTTGGTGGGGCATTGCTGCTTGGCCTGTAAACAATTTTGTTAAGGGCAATGATTTCAGCGGTAAAACCGTTATTCCGTTTTGCACATCTTCATCATCGGGCTTAGGTCAAAGCGGTGACCTTTTAGCCGATATGGCAGGCACAGGCGATTGGCAGGACGGCGAAAGATTTTCTTCAGGTGCCTCATCAAGCAAGGTTGAATCTTGGGTAAGCGGTCTTGACCTTAAATAAAATCCACAAATTTACAGTTGTGCTTTTGGCGGTTACTGTTACGGTGATACCATTATGTCTTGGCTTTTCGGCGAACATTAAATTATTAAGAGAGGTAATATTATGAAAATACTTTTTATTAACGGCAGTCCGAACGAAAACGGAAATACTGCTAATCTTGCCTCAATTCTTTTGAACGGCAAGGAATACGAAACACTTAATTTAACTAACTTCACAATCGGCGCATACGGTCAAAATTTACCTTATGACGGACTTGACAGAGTAATTGAAAAAATGAAAGAGGCTGACACAATCGTTATCGGTTCTCCGCTTTATTGGCACAATATTTGCGGCTCTGTTCGTAATGTTTTAGACCGTTTTTACGGCAAGGTTGACGAGAGCGAGCTTTTAGGCAGAAAGCTATATTTTGTATTCCAAGGTGCGGCACCCGAAAAGTGGATGCTTGACGCAGGCGAATACACGATGAAACGCTTTGCCTCTCTTTACGGTATGGAATATATGGGAATGGCAACGAACAGCAAAGAGGCTGAAGACTTAAACAAAACCGTATGAATTCAAAAACAAAATTAAAACTAAAGCCGATAATTGATATTTTAATGACATTTGCTCTGCTTCTTTTGATGTCCTACGAGCTTTTAGGCTCAACTGCACACGAGGTAGTCGGCGTTGCTATGTTTGTGCTTTTTGTTGTTCATCACGCACTCAATATAAATTGGGCAAAGCATTTAACAAAAGGCAGGCAAACACCTATAAGAATTTTTCAAAATATTCTTGTTTTGCTTGTGCTTATATCATTTGTCGGCTCAATCGTCAGCGGGGTAATTGTTTCAAGGCATCTGTTTGCATTTTTGAATATAAAATCAACCTATGCAGCGAACAGAATCCATATGCTTTCTGCATATTGGGGATTTATATTTATGTCGCTCCACCTTGGACTTCATTTCAATATGATTTTGCTAATGATAAAAAAGAAAAAGCAACTCTCACCAAAAGTGAAGACTGCTTTCAAAATAATATTCATACTCATTTTTGCATACGGAATTTACGCATTTTTCAAACGGGATATAGCATCTTACCTGTTCCTGAAAAATCAGTTTTTCCTCCTTGGCGATAACGAACACCTACTGCTTTATCTCTTTGACTATATGTCAATAATGTTTTCCTTTGCAGCATTGAGCCACTTTGTTTTTTCAATATTAAAGTCGAATACAAAAAGCGGGTCTTAGGGTGTCCCTAACGAGAAAATTACCGTTTGGATAACCAAATGGTCTGCTCGCTAAGATTGTACATTCAATTTCACAAAAAAATTAAGACACAACATACGAAAATTTTCTCCGTAAGTTGTGCCTTTTTCTCATTTATAAATCACTTGTTCATTAACGATTTCTGTTGCTCTGTTGCTAATATTATTCATCTTTTGCACCCACAACATCATATTTTCGGCTTTGAGTTTTTCCGTAACTTGTTCTTGCTCAGCAAGTGATTTTATTGTCTGTTCAAACAAATTCTCTGCCTGACGCTCAACATCGGCAAGGTAATTGTAAAGCTTACCCGATGTAAGAAGATTGTAATAAAGCACTCGATGGCTTGATTTCAAATAGCGTCTGTGCCTCATTGCCCACACACTGATTTGCCTTTGATTTTCATCAGGTAGCGTAAGAGTTGGCAAAAGATAATCGCCTTATTGCAAATAACTACCGCCTATATTTTCAAAATTTGTTTTCATATCGAAGCCTCCTTGTATTTGGTAACTTCATTATACTGAATACAAAACGAAAAGACAAATGTGTGGATTTAAGAAACAGAAAAAGGCTCTGACCTTTTACAGTCAAAACCTCATCTGCCATTGCAATGCCTTAGTTTTATTAAGTTTTATCATACTGCCTTATCAAACCTCAGCATTGCCAGTGTGATATTTATTTTGATTTTTTCTTGCTTTTCCCTTATAAATCCGCAATAATCATTGCTTTTAAGTATATATAATGATATAATTATTATGTAAAATTGTAATTTTTCCAAGTAATCAAATATAATTACAAAAGTAAATATTAAGCCTGTATTCTATGCAAAAAAAGACCTGAATGATGTGCTTTACACAGTGTTACATTGTTTATCACATATTAGTGAGAAAAAATATTATGGTATAACAGTTTTAGTTGATGTGTTAAGAGGCTCAAAAAGCAAAAAAATAATGGATGCAGGCTTGAACCATATCTTGAAAAACGAAATCGATAAAGTTGTATACTGGAGCAAGGTAGATAAAGAGGACTACTTACTCGCAATGGAACGCAGTCCGATTAAAGATGTGGAGATTAAAGTGTTGCTGAAAGATGGGCTTACCGACGAAATAAACAGCAGAGAAGTTTATATGAAAGGTATCGACCACAGTTACTATTATGAGGGATATACAACCTTTAAGGCTGAAGAATTATAATACCGAAATGAGGTGCAAATATGCCGGATAAGAATTGGCAATTTGAACTTGAAGAATATATAAAGCAAGGCGAACCCGACAAAGCTGAAAAAAGCAAAGCGTGGCAAACCGCCATCGGTTTGCAGGCTGTTGACGGGCTGAATACTTCTGACTATTTGTTAGACACCGCTAAAGAGCATATCGAGGGTAAAATCACAATCGACGAGGCACAAAAGCGTATTCACAGTTACTATGAGCAGCGTTCTGTACGCACCGAAACGGAAAACGAAACCAAAGAAGCGGACATCGTTTCGGCAAGAATTGCAAAATTGTTAGGTGAAAAAGCGTTTCAGTTTTCCCCTGCCGAGTGGCTTTCGATTCATCGCAGATTATTTGAGGGCGTATTCAGTCATGCAGGACAAGTCAGGCAGTACAACATCATTAAGAAAGAGTGGGTTCTGAATGGCGATACTGTTACCTATGCGGATTGGAACAGCATTAAGGAAACTATGGATTACGACTTTGCCGCCGAAAAGCAATTCTCTTACGAGGGCTTATCCGTAGATGTGGCGGTAAAGCATTTGGCGAAATTCGCTTCGGATATTTGGCAGATTCATCCCTTCGGTGAGGGAAACACAAGAGCCACCGCCGTGTTTATGATTAAATATATGAAAACATTCGGCTTTTGTGTCAATAACGATGCATTCGAGAAAAATTCTTGGTATTTCCGCAACGCTTTGGTTCGTGCTAATTACAATAATTTGCAAAAAGGCGTTCATTCTACGACGAAGTTTTTGGAAATGTTCTTTTCAAATCTCTTATTAGATACGCATTATGAACTGAAAAACAGATATATGCACATTGATTATGCAGACGAAAGCAATTTCCAAAGTGCCAAAAGCAAACCGCCAAAGTGCCAAATTGACACTTTGAAATGCACTTTAGAAGAGCTCGCTGTGTTAGATTTAATAAAAAAGAACCCATCTGTTAAGCAAACCGAACTTGCAGAACAAACAGGAAAGTCTGTTAGAAGCATAAAGCGCATTATAGACTCTCTAAAAGAGAAACAATATATCCGTAGAGTTGACGGCAAACGCTACGGCAAGTGGGAAGTTTTAGTGAATCTTGGTAAAGCGTTTCATTCTGATATTTGAGATATTTGTGAAATCACATTAGATAAATAAGGTTAAATAGTATTATGACAGTTCGAAAACGATGGGACAAATATTAAGCGGCTATATTACTCGATTTTTATTTGCGATACTCGGAAGGATCGTAGTCAAAAAATGAAGCAATTCAAGCAGTGTATCTTTCTCTGCTTTTTCTTTCTCGTGATTAAACCAACATAGCTCATCGTGGAAATCAAATTCATAATATGAATCAAACAATTGTTATACTGCTTGATTAAGTTCATTTAATGCCGTTTGTACATATACCGGTCAAAACAAAATTTTTGTATAACTATGTAAAAGCTAAAAATTAATTAGTGGCTTAACGGCTGAATTTTACCGAATACTGCCGTTAAGCCACTAGAATTGCCTTTAGTATTAGCATTAGTTGTAAGGATACAGGGAGAATATTTTATTCTTAATAGTTCAACATACCTGTAAATACTTTCTCAGCATTATAAATCATGGGTAAAAAGAAAATTTACTCATATTTATACATATCATTTCTGCGGACATACTTTTTCGAACAATCCACAATGAATACACTTTTGTGACATAATCACCGGATAGCTGAAGCCTTCGTTTATCCGATGATTTTTTATTCTTCGTTATTTTTTGGCGGCTCAAGTAAGTTAGTCATACTCTTTAAGCTGATGCCCAGTGTAGACATATTGTGAAGCAGTGCAGAAACCGTTGGCTGTATAAATCCCGCAACGCCACAGATTATAAGCATAAGGTTAAAGCCCACAATAAATCTGTAATTTCTGTGTATGCGTGACATTAACGCCTGACTTAGCTTGCGTAAGGTAACAAGCTGAAACAGATTTTCAGAAGAAATTGTTATATCCGCAATCTCCTTGGCAATGGCGGCACCTGTGTTTATAGCTATGCCTGTGTCGGCCTCTGACAAAGCCGGAGAATCATTTACACCGTCGCCTATCATTATTACGCATCTGCCTGCTTGACGCTGTGAGCGGACAAAGTTAGCCTTATCCTCCGGCAAAACCTCGGCGTAGAATTCGTCAATACCAACCTCGGCAGCAACAGCGGCGGCAGTTTTTCTGTTATCGCCTGTCATCATTACTACCTTGCTTATTCCGCAGTCGTGCAGTGCCTGTATAGCCTGCTTTGCTTCCTTTCTTAATGGGTCATATATGCATATAACCGCCGAAAGCTTACCCGAAATAGCAAGGTACAGGTGAGAATACTCTTTGGAAAGGCTTTTAAACTTTTCCTCCTCACCGTTCGGGATACAACAGCCCTCGTCTTCAAAAACAAAGTGATAGCTGCCTATAACTACCTTTTCGTTTTCAACTGTACTCGAAATACCATGTGCAACAACATATTCAACGCTGGAATGGTACTCCTCGTGGTCAAGTCCACGCTCCTTGGCAGCCTCTACTACAGCGTTGGCTATAGAATGAGGATAATGCTCCTCAAGGCAGGCCGCAAGCCTTAGCATATCGTCCTCCCTGCGGTTGTTAAAGGTTACTACCTCTGCTACAGTAGGGGTGGCATATGTAAGAGTACCTGTTTTATCAAATACTATGGTATCTGCCTTTGCGACAGCTTCCAAAAATTTACCGCCCTTTACTGAAATATTGCAGTCGTTGCACTCCCGCATTGCAGACAATACCGTAATCGGCATTGAAAGCTTTAATGCACAGGAAAAGTCAACCATAAGTACGGCAAGCATTTTTGTTACATTTCGTGTAAGCAAATAGGTAAGTACAGTGCCGCCCAGTGTGTACGGTACAAGCTTGTCGGCAAGGCGTGACGCCCTGCTCTCGGTTGTAGACTTAAGCTTTTCGGATTCCTCAATCATACGCACTACACGGTCATACTGCCCGCTGCCGGACACCTTGTCAACAGAAACTATGCATTCGCCCTCTTCAACAACAGTTCCGGCATATACATAGCTGCCCTCGCCCTTTCTCAACGGCAGTGACTCGCCTGTTATTGAGGACTGATTAACAGAGGCCTCTCCCGAAACAACCTTGCCGTCAAGCGGAATCATATTGCCTGTGCGGACTATAATCAGGTCGCCCTCAGCAACCTTGCCGATAGGGCACAGCACCTCCTGTCCGCCTGCCTTTAGCCATACCTTGTCAACATTTAGTGACATTGCCCCGGCTAGGTCTGCAACTGACTTTTTATGCGTCCATTCCTCCAAAATCTCACCTATATGCAGCATAAACATTACAGAGGCTGCTGTATTGAAATCTCTGCGTATAAGAGAAACCGCAACCGCTGTGGCATCCAGCACCGAAACCGAAAGCTTACCCTTTATAAGTGCCTTAATACCCGCCTTAATATATTTAATTGCACGAAACAGTGTAATCACCATTCTCACCGGTGCAGGTAAAAACAGCTTTGTAAAGGCCCTGCCAATAACAGAAAACACCAGCTTATCTTCAAACTCACGGTTAAGGCTTCTGGAGGTATGTGTTGGAACCAAGTCCAATTTTCTAGCTTCTGCAAAAGAAAATTGAGCAAGATATTTAATTACTTTTGGACGGTTTGAGGAGTAAAAGATAACAGCGTCCTGAGTTCGGTCATACACCTTAACATCAGTTACACAATCTATATTTTTTAGATAATATTCCAAAACATCTGCGTCATCAAGATTCATTTTGCCGCACATTAAATGTATACGCATTCTTCCCTTTGACTCATGCAGAATTTTACATTTCATAATATAAATCCTCCAACGAAAAAGCCGCCTATACACCAAGCACAATTAACAGAAACACCTCCGCAACAGCCTGCAATGCCGTAAATTTCCTGCGGAGTATAAAAATATGTTTCAGAAGCATAAGCTTTAAAAAAATACCTAGTATAAGGCGGCTCTCTTACCAACAAAATTTACAAAAAATTACTGATTATTCTCTTCAGCTGTCTGTACAGGCTCCTCTGTGCTTTCGGTCTGCTCTGCAACACAGCAACAGCAGTCCTCTATAACCTGATTTTCGGCGGCTGCACGCTTTTCATTAATTTCCTTTGCGTCAGCCAAAATGTCACCGGCATTTTCCTTAACTGTAGTAACTGTAGACATTACACTCTCTTTTGCACGCAGTGCAGCGGCTGTTGTGTGAGTATAAACCTTTTTTGCATCCTTACTGCTTAGAATTTTAATACCGGCTGTACCGAACAGAACGCCGCCGACAAATAGACCGATTTTTGTAACAATTGATTTCATAGGGTATTCCTCCTAAAAGAATTTATAGTTTTCTGCTGCTACGGTCAGCAAAAAGCAACGCAGCATTAACAGAATGCCGCCGCTTTAACTAAACATATTATACCACTGTTGTTGGTTTTTTTCAACCTGTTTGACGTTTTGTGCGTAATTTTTGTAAAGCTGCTTTGCATACCCGTGTTATGATAAAATACATTTTAAGAATTTTTATATTTAAAAATAATTAAGACCTTTTTGCGGCAAGGAAAAGCAGGCTTATGTTATAGAATATGGAAAAGTTAGCCAGTTTCACAGTATAATATAAAAAAATTATATTTATTATTGAAAACCTGTGAATATTGTGATAAAATAAGCTTAAACAATTCTATATATTATTGACAGGAGGAAGAGAAAATGAGAAAATTTTTAGCAACACTTTTAACAGGCGTTATAGCTGCTTCGTCAGTAGCTACAGCCGGTGCCGCAAACAGCGATTCATTTATTTACGGCGATGTAAATAATGATAAAAAAGTAAGTATGGTCGATGCGGTGCTGATTATGAGAAATACTTTAGGTCTGAATGACCTGTCAGCCGACGCTGCTGTCCAAGCAGATGTTGACGGTGACGGCTCTGTTACCATTAAGGACAGTATATATGTACTACAGTATATATGCGGTATTTTAGACACATTCCCTGTTGAAGAAGGGCCTGCACAAAAACCAACCGAGGCTCCAACGGCAGCACCGACCGAAAAGCCTACACAAAAACCAACCGAAGCCCCTGCAGAGCTGCCTACAAATAGCTGCAACAGCATATATGACGCAGATACTGAAAAGGACTGTTACACCCTTAGCTATAAGGTTTTTGAAATAGTTAATCAAGAGAGAATAAAAGCAGGCGTTAAGCCGCTGAAATTTAATAATGATATGTACAAGGCTGCTATGGTAAGAGCAAAAGAATGCGATGAGTCATTCTCCCACGACAGACCTAACGGAACCAGCTGCTTTACAGCGTTGAAGGAGGCCGGAGTAAAATATTTTTCCGCCGGTGAAAATATCGCTATGGGTTACCG
>FR891338.1:67257-97247 GCA_000435335.1 Clostridium sp. CAG:964 | reverse complement strand
ATGGGTTACCGGACGCCTGCCGCTGTTATGAAGGGCTGGATGGACTCAGAGGGTCACAGGAATAATATTTTAGACCCTGATTTTACTGATTTTGCCTGTGGCGTTTACAAGTCCGGCTACTGGTCACAGTTCTTCTGTAAAATATAATTTCCCTAAAATAAAATATCATATAATATAATATTCAACAGGCATACCCTGTCGTAATTTTTCATTACAGAAATTATGACAGGGTATTTGCTTTGCACGCTTCAACAGTAAAATATTATATAATTGCCTTGATATATGTCAAAATATAATTATTAATAATATCTATTAAGAGAATATCTCCTTTTGTTAGCAGTACACATTCAATATATCCTTGTTATTTTGACAAAATTGTAATTCACAATTAGAATAGTTTTCTGAAAAATGCCGAAATATTAAGTATAAGTAACCTAGCAGGCAATTCGATTGAAAAATACCCGACAATATGGTATAATACGAATGTATATGGCAATTTTTATGGATTGCAGTACCCTGCTATTTTTATCTACGGAGTGGATAGTATTTATGAAGAACAGGAAAGAGTCATTTTATAACAAGGTTGTTAAGCGGGCGTTGGATATTATATGCTCATTTGTGGCAATAGTGTTTCTGTCAATTATCTATTTGCCTATATGCATTGTAATTAAATGCACAAGCGAGGGGCCTGTCTTTTTTAAGCAGAAAAGGGTAGGAAAGGATAAAAAGTATTTTAATATATTAAAGTTTCGTACTATGAGGGTTGATACTCCAAAGGATTGCCCTACACATTTGCTGAAAAATCCCGAGCAGTACATAACCGGAGTAGGCAGGCTTTTAAGAAAAACAAGCCTGGACGAGCTGCCTCAAATATTCAATATATTTAAAGGGGGATATGTCGGTCATAGGACCAAGACCTGCTCTGTGGAACCAAGAGGATTTAATTTCTGAACGAGATGAGTATGATATAAACAGCCTTAGACCCGGACTGACAGGCTGGGCACAAATTAACGGAAGAGATGAGCTTCCTATACCGGTAAAGGTGCAAATGGATAAGGTTTATTATGACAGCCTCAGCTTTAGCTTTGATGTTAAGTGCCTGTTTATGACTATCGTAAGTGTGTTTAGGCACGAGGGCGTTGTAGAAGGCGGAACGGGGGCAATGGGCAATGGAGAATAACCGTAAAAAAATATTAATTCTTACAAACCACTCCTATATGCTGTACCGCTTCAGAAAAGAGCTTATAGAGGAACTTATGAAGGATAATGAAGTCGTTTTAAGTATGCCGTTTGTGGGGCATCACGACGATTTTATTAATATGGGACTGCGTTGTATAGAAACGAAATTGGAACGCAGGGGAATTAACCCCATAACCGATTTATCCTTGGTTAAATTTTATAAAAAAATGCTCAAGGAGGAAAAACCGGATTTAGTAATAACATATTCAATTAAGCCTAATATTTACGGTGGCTTAATGTGCTCCAAGCTGAATATTCCTTTTTATGCTAATGTTCAGGGGCTGGGTACCGCATTTCAAAAGCAGGGCTTAGCACAATTTGTTACAATGCTTTATAAGGCCGCATTTAAAAGGGTACAAACCGTTTTCTTTGAAAATCGGGAAAATGCCGACGAATTTGTGAAACGAAATATTATTTCGCCGCAAAGGGAGACTATTCTAAAAGGGGCGGGCATTAATCTTTGTGAATATGAGTACAGACCGTACCCGGCAAATGAAAAGCCCCATTTTCTGTATTTAGGCCGAATAATGAAGGAAAAAGGAATGGACGAGCTTTTCGAGGCCTCAGAAAAACTTTACAACGAAGGCGAAAGCTTTGTTCTGGATTTAGTGGGCTTTTTTGAGGATGAATACAAAGAAAAGGTTTCACGGCTTGAGGAAAGGGGCATAGTTAAATTTCATGGCTTTCAAGAAGAGCCAAGGCCTTATTATGCTGCTGCCGACTGCATTGTAATGCCAAGCTATCACGAGGGTATGAGCAATGTAAACCTTGAAGCGTCAGCAACAGGCAGACCTGTTATAACCTCTGACATTCCGGGCTGCAAAGAGGCGGTGGAGGACGGGCAAACCGGCTGGCTTTGCAAGGCTCAAAATGCCGACAGCCTGTATAATAAGATGAAGCTTTTCTTAGGGGAGAGCGTTTCTCGCCGTGAAGAAATGGGAAGACTGGCCCGTAAAAAAATGGAAAATGAATTTGACAAGGCTTTAGTGGTAGAAAGTACGATAAGGGCTTTGAAGGTTTTATAAATAAGGAAGGTATATTATGTTGCGTGTGCTGCAGGTTGTCACCTATATGGGGCGTGGCGGACTTGAAACTATGATAATGAATTATTACAGAAGCATAGACAGAAGTAAGGTTCAGTTTGACTTTTTGGTACACCGCCAAGAGGAAGCTGCCTATGATAAGGAAATACTGTCATTGGGTGGGCACATTTACCATATGCCGGTGTTAAATCCCTTTTCTAAAGCATATTTTAAGTCTTTAGACAGCTTTTTTAAAGAACATAGGTATAATATAGTCCACAGCCACTTAGACTGTATGAGTGCATATCCATTAAAAATAGCCCAAAAAAACGGTGTAAGCGTTAGAATTGCCCATTCGCACAACAAAAGCCAAGACAAAAATTTAAAATACCCCATTAAGCTGCTTTCGAAAAGGCTTATACCTAAATACGCCACTCACTTGTTTGCCTGCGGAAAGGAAGCAGGTTACTGGATGTTTAACGGAAAGCCTTATACCATTTTAAATAATGCTATTGACGCTCAAATGTATACCTATAATGAGCAAATAAGAAATGAGGTTAGAGAAGAGCTTAATCTAACCAATGATAATTTTGTAATAGGTCATGTCGGCAGATTTAACCCGCAAAAAAATCATGGCTTTATCATTGATGTGTTTAATGCTGTGTATAAAAGAGATAAAAATGCACGGCTTGTACTTGTAGGCTCGGGCGACGGCCAACAGGCTATAGAGGATAAGGTAAAAAGTCTGGGACTTTCTGACTCTGTATTATTTTTAGGCAGCAGAGGCGATGTAAACAGAGTTTTACAGGCTATGGATGTATTTTTGTTTCCGTCATTATATGAGGGACTGCCTCTCTCAATTATTGAAGCCCAGGCAGCAGGGCTGCCATGTATTATTTCAGACAATGTTCCGGATGAATGCATAAAAACAGATAGAGTATTTCGGTACAGCTTAAGCGAGCCGGCAGATTTTTGGGCTGATAAAATATTTGAAGCCTTAAAAATAAGTAAAAAGGATACATTAAGCGAAATAGTTGCGTCAGGCTTTGACATAAAAGAAAATTCAAGAAAATTAGAAAATTTTTACACTTCGTTCAGTTACGGTGATTAATATGGCAACATTAACGGTGTTTACACCTTTATATAATAGAATTAAAACTTTAAAAAGAACATATAAAAGCCTGCAAAATCAAACCTGTAAGGACTTTGTATGGCTTATAGTTGACGACGGCTCTACGGATAATCCCTATGAGGAAATTAAAAACTGGCTTAATGAGGACAACGGCTTTGAAATAAAGTATATTTATAAGGAAAACGGCGGTATGCATACCGCTCACAATACAGCTTATGAAAATATAGATACAGAGCTTAATGTTTGCATTGATTCCGACGACTATATGCCGAATAATGCGGTTGAGCTTATTATTAACTGCTGGAACGAGAATAAAGATAAAGGATACGCAGGAATAATTGCTCTTGATTTTGCCAATTCCACAAAAAAGGTAATAGGCAAGGAGCTTCCTGCGGATATTGACAGCACCACATTAATGGGCTACTACAATAACGGCGGTTTTGGAGACAAAAAGCTTATATACAGAACAGATATTATAAAGAACACACCGCCGTATCCTGTTTTTGAAGGTGAAAAATATGTATCACTGGCCTATAAATACCACATTATTGATGAAAAATATAAGCTGAAAATTTTGAATAAGTGCGTATGTATTGTAGACTATCAAATGGATGGCTCAAGCGCAAATATGTACAGACAGTATGTCAGAAATCCAAAGGGCTTTGCCTTTTGGCGTAAGGAGCAAATGAGGCACAGCATAAACACAAAGCAAAAGATAAAGGCTTGCATACATTATGTTTCCAGCTCGCTGTTGGCTCGGAACAAGCACTTTATAAAAGAGTCACCGGAAAAGCTTCTTACTGTTGTCAGTGTACCCTTTGGGTTCTTATTAAAAGTATTTATACTGAAAAAATCAAAAGGCTCATATATGAGGGTAGAGGGGACTAAGTAAATGAATGTATTTGTTTATACTACAATTCTGGTATTTGTTCTTTTCTACATAGGGCATAAACCCGTAAAATCACCTGCTGTAGGTGAAGAAAAAGCAATTGTTCGTGATACATATATGGTAGCATTTGTTTTAGGTACAGCTTTATTAGCCTTCGTTTCCGGTCAAAGATTTGCATTTGGAGATACCACGGCGTATATCAAATATTTTAATAACGCTATGCCTATAGATCAGTGCTTGTCAAGCTTTGCAATAGGCAATGAATGGCTGTTCCAATTGTATATGTCATTTATACATACATATATAACCACTGACCCAAGAGTCTATATAGAGATTACAGCATACCTTACAATATTTCCTTTGCTGTACTTCCTATATAATTACAGTGGAGATTTACGCTTTGCCTTTTATTTATTCGTCGTTTCGGGCTGTTGGGAGCATTCAATGAACGGCTTGCGGCAATATTTAGCGGCGGCAATTTTAGCGGCCTGTTTTCCGCTGCTTGTAAAAAAGAGGTGGTATTTGTATCTGCCTATTGTCTTTGTTGCTGCACAAATGCATACCTCAGCGTATATATTTATTCCTCTCTATTTTATTGCCAATACAAAAGCGTTTGGAAAAATAACCTGGACAATTATAATTATTGGTATGCTGGTTGTTGTGACCTCACCTTTTACGGGAAATTTTGTATCAAGCCTCTTGTCCAAAACGGACTACGGCACAAAATATGGTTCGTCCACATGGCAGTACAGCATTAACATTTTCAGGGTAATGGTAGCGATTGTGCCGGTTGTGCTGGCGTATGTCAACAGAAGAAGGATGAGAAATAAATATAAATATTATGATGCTGTATTTAATATGAGTTTATTTTTTGCTGTTTTCACAGCAGCGGGTATTTTATCTGCTGTTTACGCAAGGTTTAACCTGTATTTTGAGATATATACGGTTGTCCTATTGGTATGGAACATTAATGAGATGACAAAATATGAAAATTATAAATGGATTAAGCCTGCGGCCTGTATATGCTACGCCCTGTTCTTTTTATATCAGATGCTCGGAACATATCACTTAAACTGGCATGAGGATCATCTGTTCTTTGTGGATGACTGGAGTAAAATATCTTGGTTGTGATTTTAAACCCTTTGTATGATGTAAGGAGAAAATAAATATGAACGAGATTTTTCAGTATGATTATTACCGAATGACCGGAAACAAATACCATTCAAAAATAAAAAATATAATTAAGCTGTCATTTGAACATAGACTTAAATATATGCTCTTATGGAGAAGGTTTGAAAAAAAGCCCACCTTTCTTACAAAGCTTAGACTTTATAGGTTAGCTCGAAAATACGGACTTGAAATTTCCACATCTGCTAAAATAGGAAAAGGCTTATATTTAGGACACCCCTATAACATAACTGTTGCAAGTAAAGCAGAATTGGGCAACAATGTTAATTTGCATAAGGGCTGTACCATCGGCCGTGAAAACAGAGGAAAAAGAGTTGGGGCCCCTAAAATAGGCAACAATGTTTATGTCGGAATTAATGCCGTTGTTGTAGGCAACATCAAAATTGGCAATGATGTACTTATTGCACCTAACAGCTATGTTAATTTTGATGTGCCTGACCACTCTATTGTAATTGGCAATCCTGCTGTTGTGCATATAAAAGAGGGAGCAACAAAAGACTCTGTGAATTTTTTGGTTTGAGGTACATATGAAAAAAGTATTGTTTTTAATACCAAATCTAGCCCATGGGGGAGCCGAAAAGGTTTTAGTAAATTTGGTTAACAATCTGGATAAAACGAAATATGAGGTTTTTGTACAGACCTTGTTTGATACAGGGGTAAATAAACAGTACCTAAACAAAGAGGTAAAGTACATTCCCGGATATAAAAAAACAGTCAGGGGAAATTCTCATATAATGAAGCTGTTTTCCCCAAAAAGGCTGTATTCGCACTTCATTAAAGACGACTATGATATTATTGTTTCATATCTTGAAGGGCCTACCGCAAGAATAGTAAGCGGTTGTAACAACCCAAAGGCTAAGCTTGTCAGTTGGATTCACATTGAACAGCACAATCAAAGGCTTGCAGCGGTAAGCTTTAGAAATTATAACGAGGCATTAAATTGCTACTCAAGATTTAACAGGACAATTTGTGTTTCAAATACCGTTAAGGAGGATTTCCGGTCTATATTTAATTTGAAAAATCCTATAGAAGTCTTGTACAATACCAATGAGTCGGATAAAATTATTAGGCTTGCCGAGGAAAAAGTGGAGGATGTTGTTTTTAACAAGGACACAGTAAACCTTATTTCAGTTGCTAAAATTGTACCTACTAAGGGCTATGACAGGCTTATGAGGATTCATAAAAGACTTATTGAAGAAAATATTAAAAACCATATTTACATTCTTGGTATTGGTGAAGAAAAAGAAAAATATGAAAAATATTTAAAGGACAACGGTTTAACGGCCTCCTTTACTTTTTTGGGCTTTAGAGATAATCCTTATAAGTATGTTAAAAATGCAGACCTATATGTTTGTTCCTCACGAAGAGAGGGCTTTAGTACAGCGGTTACAGAGGCACTTATTGTGGGGACTCCGGTTGTAAGCACTAACTGCAGTGGTGCCTGCGAACTGTTAGGTCAAAATAATGAGTACGGCATTGTAACAGAGAATAACGAGGCTTCACTATATGAAGGAATAAAGAGAATGATTACAACACCCGGTATGCTTGAAGATTATTCTGTAAAAGCAAAAGAGCGTGGCAAGGTATTCAGTACTCAAAAAACCGTAAAAGCTGTAGAGGAAATGTTGTGTAATTTATGATTAAGGATTTAATAAGCGTAGTTGTTCCGGTATATAATTTGGAAAACTATATTATAAGAGCACTGGATAGTATTTTATTTCAAAGATATAAAAATATTGAAATAATAGTTGTTGATGATGGTTCAACCGACAATTCGGCAAAAGTTATTGATGAATATGCCCAAAAGCACAAAGATGTTGTCAAAGCATTACATATTGAAAACAGCGGAGTATCTGTAGCAAGAATGCAAGGCGTTTTGGCAGCTAAAGGTGACTGGATTGGTTTTATAGACGGCGACGATGTTATAGAACCTGATATGTATGAAAGATTAATTGCAAACGCCAAAAAGTATGAGGCAGACATATCACATTGTGGTTATCAAATGGTCTTTGACGACGGCAGAATAAATTATTTTCATAATACTGATAAAACAAAAGTACAGGATAGGGCTATGGGGATTACCGACTTACTTGACGGTTCTGTAGTTGAACCCGGTATGTGTAACAAGCTTTATAAAGCTTCACTTTTTTCAAATTTATTTAATGACATTGATATGAACATAAAAATTAACGAAGACTTGTTGTGGAATTATTATTTGTTCCGTAAATCACAAAAATCAATTTTTCAAGATTTTTGTCCCTATCACTATATGGTTCGTGCAACATCTGCTTCAAGACAAAAATTAAACAAAAACTTAATTTTTGATCCTATAAAAGTAAAAAAATATATCTGTGATAGTATTGACGAAGCTCTAAAAAGTGTAGCTACTGCAGCATATCTAAATACTTGTATTAATGTTTACTCAACTATAGCCTGTGCCGATAAAGATGTTAGAAAAACTTTTATATATGAAAGAAATGAAGTTAGACAGACTATTGTAAATATGAAGAATAAAATCTCTCTTTTAGGCAACAAAACAAGGCTGTTGGGAATTATTATTATATATTTTCCTGCTTTATTTGATCCAATGTATAGATTTTATTCAAAATATTTTCAAAAAAAAGTGTACGAATAGGTGAATAACAATTATGAGTCCATTAATTAGTGTGATTGTGCCAATTTACAATGTAGAAAAATATCTAAACAGATGTGTTGACAGCCTGATTAACCAGACCTACAATAGGCTTGAGATTATTCTTGTGGATGACGGCTCACCGGATAATTGTCCTGCAATTTGTGACAATTATGCAAAAAAGGACAGCCGAATAAGGGTTATACATAAAAAAAACGGCGGACTGTCCGATGCTCGCAATGCCGGTATGAGAGTAGCTGCAGGGGAATATATTGGCTTTATTGACAGCGACGACTATGTTTCAGCGGACTTTTTTGAAACCCTGTTAAATACTATGCTAAAAGAAAACAGTGATATAGTAGAGTGCAGCGCAGTAAAATTTTATGAAGATAACAAGTTTGACAATTATAAAGATGATATGGCAGTTAAAACCTGCTCTGCAGTCGAGAGTCTGTCGGAGCTGATTTCGGAGGGGCTTTTTCATCAGCATGTTTGGAATAAGCTGTATAAAACAAGGCTGGTGCGTGATGTTCCTTATGCAGTAGGCAAGCTTAACGAGGACGAGTTTTGGACATACCGGATTTTTGGCAAGGCAGAAAAAGTTACTCGAATAAATAAAACTATGTATTACTACTTTCAAAGAAAAGGCAGTATTATGGGAGAAAGCTACAGCCTACGGCGTTTGGACGCTTTAGAGGGTAAGCTTAACAGACAAAAATATATAGATAAAAGCTACCCTGAGCTATCTTACTTGGCAAAGGTAGATTTATACGGCTCTTGTATGTTTGCATATCAATCCGCTTTAAAATATATGTCTGGGGAAGACAAGAAAACTGCCTGCAAAAAAATAAGAGCTTATAAAAAGCAGTGCAATATATCCTTATCCGATATTAAAACCATTAACAACAGCTCGAAAAAATATTTTTATTTTGCAAAGCTTAGCTTTTACCTTTGCTGTAAGCTAAGGGCTGTTACAGGTATAGGCTTTTAGCCTTTTGAGGAGTTTATTATGAAAACAGTATTATATATGCACGGTGGCAGCGGCAATCACGGTTGTGAGGCACTGGTAAGAACAACTGCACAAATTATAAAAAATGCACTCAACTCCGATGTTGTACTTTGGTCGCAGGTACCATCAGAGGATATTAAGTATGGGGTAAATACGATAGTTGATGAAATAGTTGCAACAGACGCATTAAATAAAAAAAGTTTGGGCTTCTTAACAGCTTATTTTAAGTTTAGGCTATTAAAGCAGCAGGATGCACTGCACAAGCGGTTTATGAAAACGCTCTTTAAAGACTCAATTGCTGTTTCTATTGGCGGTGACAACTATTGTTACCCTTGGTCTGCAAAGCAGGGAGTAGAGCTTGACAGGGATATACGAAAGGTATGCAGTAAAAATGTATTTTGGGGCTGCTCTATAGAGGATGAGCTTTTATCACCCGACGTAGTAGAAGACTTAAAGGGCTTTGACCTTATAACCGTAAGAGAATCCTTGTCATATAAGGTTCTACAAAATCACGGCATAAAGGCTGTTCAGGTTGCCGATCCGGCATTTTTATTGGAGAAAAAGGAACTTCCATTACCAAAAGGCTTTTTAGAGAATAACACGGTAGGCGTTAATATCAGCCCACTTATTAATGATTATGAAAGTGGGGAAAGCATTGCTTTTGAAAATTACAACAAGCTTGTTCAGTATATACTTAGCAATACTGATATGAATGTATGCCTGATTCCCCATGTGGTATGGGAGTATAACAACGACAGAACGCCTATTGAAGCACTATACAGCCGGTTTAAAGATACCGGCAGAGTTATTAAGCTAAATGACTGTAGCTGCCAGGAGCTAAAGGGCTTTATAAGCAGGTGCAGAGCTTTTGTAGGGGCCAGAACCCACGCAACCATTGCGGCGTATTCTACCTGTGTGCCAACGCTTGTTGTAGGCTACTCCATTAAAGCAAGGGGTATTGCAAAGGATTTGTTCGGCACCTACGAAAACTATGTTTTGCCTGTACAAAATATGAAAACAAATGAAGAGCTTACAGAAGCGTTTAAGTATATTATGAAAAACGAAAGCAATATAAAAAAGCATCTTGGCAGTGTTATTCCTCAGTTTAAGGAAAGGGCACGACTGGCTGAAAAGGCCCTTATAGATATGCTGGAGGTATAAAAATTGGCTATTAATCAGAGAAAAGCAGGTTCTATTCTGTCATATGTATATATTTTTTTAAGCAATACCGTTTCGCTTATTTATACCCCATTTTTTTTGAGTATGTTGGGACAGACAGAGTACGGACTTATTGCAACTGCAAATTCCATTACATCATATTTAAGCTTGCTCAGTATGGGCATAGGCGGCTCGTATGTTAGGTTCAACGCTAAGGCAAAAGTAACGGGAGATAAAGAAAAGGAATACGAGGTAAACGGCGTTTTTCAAACAATATATCTCGCTATAGCTGCAATAACCTTAGTGGTAGGTGCAATACTGGTGTTATTATCCCCATACATATTTCAAGCAAAATACACAGAGAATGATTTATTTAAAATAAAATGTATTATGATATGTATGGTGCTGCAGTTTGCAGTAACTTTTATTTTTAACACTACAGCAATGGCGATACAAGCCTATGAGAAATTTATTTTCATTAGGGTTTGTCTATTGGTTGCCTGTGTATTGCAGCCATGTGTAAATATTGCAGCATTGTATTTAGGCGGCGATGCAATTACTATTTCAATTTTAAGCCTGATTATTAGTATTATTACATATTCAATTTATTATACTGCATTATCGTTGCCACAAGCTGCGGCTGCGGCTGTCATAGCAATTAAACACATTGCTATAAATATCTTTTTAATTGTTTTTTTCATACTTTTTCCTCCTTTATATCTTTCTCAAATTCCTCTATAAGTTTCAGTGTGCTTTCATCAAGATTTCTGCTTGATTTAACAATATCATAAAAATTTTTGTTTGTGTTAAAATAATTATTTTTTCTGTTTTCATAATGAAATTCAATTTTTAAACAATGCAATTTCATATTATCAACAGCATTATAGGTATTCTTGTGGAGTGACTTTTGGGCTTTTGATAATTCATCTTTTACAACATTAGTCTTGTCAATAACCTTATCATACTTTGTATGAAGTTTATTAATCTTCTTGTTGTTGTGTTCCTCTCTTAACTTTAGAATTTCAGTGTATTCATCATCTTTCATAAAATCAATTATTAATATTGAGATGAAACAAATCGCTAAACATATAAGCAATACAGTAAATGTAAAACTTATATTATCATTACATACAGATACAAGCATAAGAAAAAATTTTTTAATTTCTCCCTGCAATATTCCGGTAAGAATATTACTATTTATTAAAATTATTGCTGTCAGTAATGACATTGAAAGGTATTCTAAAATATAAAAAATAGTTTTAATTGCAATTTTATTCATATATTTATTTCAATCCCAAATATTGTCGAATCCGTTTGTTACAAGATATGCGTTCTTCGTTTTGTTGACGGACTATATCCTTGTGTAATTTAATATCGTATCTTATGTGTTCTTCTATTGACTTTTGTACCTTATGGTTGTTCGCCGGGTCATTAAGTAATTCAGACCAAAGCTTTAATTTTTCATCAAAGGTTTTATCAAAGTCAATTATTTCATTGCAAATATTTATAGCCTTATTAGAATACTTTTCCATTTCCTCAATAGCTTTTTCCGATGCTTTTTTATATTCAATAAGATCCGAATATAAATCTTCATAATCTTTGCTTAGCTGTTCTAATCTATCGCTGTAAGTTTCAAAAGCGTCATCAATTTTTGAATCGATTTCTTCTCTCTTTTTTTTATTTGATTTTTTCTTTTTAAAGAATTTTTCTATCCACTTAATGCCCAAAAATATAACCCCTATCAGTAAAATAAGTACAAATAAATATTTTAAGCCCATTTATGTCACCTCCATTATATATAATTTTATTATAAAATTCAATACCGTTTAAGCTCTTCTTGTTATTTGTTGATAACAAAATAAGGTTGCCCTGCAATCTGCCAAGCTATCGTGAGCTGTATCATCGCCCCAATTATAGTTATAATAATTAGCACAGGTGGTTAGCTTCTGCCACTTGTAACTCTCATAATAATCATTCCATTCGCCATATATGGGGGCAAAGTCTTGCATAACGTCAACTATTTGCTGTTGTTCAAATTCAATGCCAGCAGCAGAAAGAAAGCCTAGGTCAAAATATGTATTGTACCCGATAATAGTTCCTGCTGAATTGATAATTTGACTGATTTCCTGCTTAATTTTCGCAATATCAGGGGCATTAGCTACCATTTCCGGCGTAATGTGATTAACCGCCATAGCACTATCCCAACTTTTTGTCTTTGATGGTTTGATATAACTGTTAAACAATGTTTTGCCCTCATCATCAATAATTGACACTTGAAGCAGCTCATCTACTCCTGCATTCAGTCCTGTAGTTTCTGTATCAATTACAATTGCTTTGTATTTTTTATCAAACATTAGACCAACCTCCTATTGTAAGTTCTTTAATTATATTTTCTTTTCCACGAATAACGGCCATATCAACAAGCACTCGTGGATTGTCAGTTGCTATGCCTACCATTTTTCCGATGCAGTTATGGATAGCATATACACTCTGCATTAGGTCTGCTGCATCAGAAAATGATGTTTCATAATCAAAGCTTCCGTCTTCGTACATCTTCTTAATTATTCCGTGATACCGTCCAATTTTATAATTTCCAATTTTCATAATTACCACCATTCTGTTTATGTTTTTATTTCCTGTTAAAATTAAAACAAGTGAAGCGAAAGGGGGTAGCAAACGCTTCACTTGTTTGTTATTATTGGGCAGACACTGAGGTTTAAATAAAGGTCATTAGTAGAGCTGTAATGTCTGGCCCCGTGTATGTAAAAAATGCGGACAAGCAGAGAGATAAGCTTTTATGTGTGCTTGCCCGCCGTATAAGCTAAAAGCATGTTATTATTTCATCTATAGCGTCCTTAGGATATAATTTATTGATTTGTTCTTGCTCAGCTTTAGATAATTCAGTTATAGGGGTGAGTTCTCCTAACATTAACTCACCAATAGGGAAGAGCTTTTCACTTTCGCAGTTAGCTCCACACTGGTAGCAAAGTTCGCCTGCGACAAAATCATAAATGATGAACTTATCGTTATAATAGCCAACAACAGCATTGTCGTTGGTCACTTCATCGACATTTGTAAGTAAGGCCTTATCAGGCCTTATTTTATTGTTGTTACACATTTATATATTCCTCCTTAATGGGACAAATTGTCCCAACTAATTATTTATAGTGTTTATTTTATCTGATAAAACCTTTGCAAATGCAGCCTTATCAAAAAGATTGTCACAAAGCATTTGCCTTATTTCTAAGTCGATTTTTTGATATGATAGCAGGCACTCCTCGCCATTGTCAGTTGTGACTAATAGCCCTTTTACAGCGTTCCTTATTTTCATATCTTTGTATTTCACAATAACAGGTATTGTTGCTAAATGTCGCATGGCTTTGTTTTGCGTTGGCATATTGAATACATAGTATTCGCAAATGTCTTTTTGATTATATATACTCAGAATAATGTCACGGCAGATGTCTTGCGATAATAAATTTTGCCCTTTGACTTTGATAGGTTTTTCATCAATATGATTACTGCTGTCTTGGTTTTTGCTTTCAGCATCGGTATCAACAGATTGCTCGATTTCTTTCTCAAGCGGCTCATCAAGTATTAATTCATTATTAAAAATACTTTGCAAAACATCCTGAGTTAATGTCGAACCGTCGTTAGAAAAATCTTTTAATTTCTTTCCCTGCTTTATCGTTACTTTTTCGTTGTGATTAAGCAAATATCTAAAAATCTCATTTTGGTTTTCGGGAGAAAAATACGATAAATCAACTGCAACTGTAAATGGAATCTGACCATTGTCAACAAGCTTAAGTAGCTGTTTACTAAGGTAGGTAAGTCGAATATATCTGTAAATTTGTTTACGGTTTGTGTTGTGCTTTTCTGCAATCTGTGATGTAACTGAATTGCTGCCCAACTTCTCAAGAAGTTCCATTTGCTCTTTATATGCAAACGCAAGTTCTGAATATGAATAATCATTATTTCTGTCGGTATTCGTTGACAGTAAAATAAATTTTGCTACATCAACTGATACATCCTTTACGATAACTGGCACTGTTTTTAATCCTGCAAGCTCCGCTGCCGCTTTTCTATGTCTGCCGGCAATAATATCGTACCGGCCATTCTTTTTGTGCCTACATAAAATAGGCTCTAAAACGCCAACTTGTTTCACGGAATCAACAAGCTGTTCTGCTTTTTCTTTACGAAATGCAAACGGTTGGTCTTTAATATCATCAAGCAGTGTTATGTCAACTTCAATAATTTTGTCTTTGGCATCATCATCATTAGTGCCAAACATCTTACCGTACTGTTCCTCAGCTGTTGGTATAGTCTGTTTAGTTATGTTAAATAATCCCATTATTATTTTCACTCCATTCTTAAGATGTAATTAACTACTTGCATATATTCTTTACCAACATCACTCTTTGCATTAGATATTGGAACTGACTTTAGGGCAGCACTGTTGCTAACTTCTGCTCTAAGGGATATTGGAGAATCAAACACATACTCTCCATAGCTGTCTTTAGCTGCTTGTAAAACAGATTTACTCATACTTGTATTTTTTCTGTACATAGTAAGCAAGATACCAAGCAAGTGCTGCTGTATTTTATTACCTTTGATTCGTGCAAATATGTTTAACATTTGGTCAACGCCTTCAAACGCCCAAAGTTCTGACTGCAACGGAATCAACAATTTATCACATGCTGTCAGTGCATTTGTAACAATTAAGTCAAGCGACGGTGAACAGTCTAAAATTATGTAGTCATACGTAGAAAAATAATCATTATTAAATATACGCTTTAAAACCGATGTGCTGTCGCTGTCCATTCCTAAAATCGAAACTGCGCCGGACAACATATTGTTACAAGGAATATAATCTACATTGTAATTGCTATGCCTGATAAAATCATCAAAATCGCACAATCGAATTTGTGATACTTCCTGATGAATCAGTTCGCTTACCGTTGCCTTACCGTCAGTTTTGTAGCCCATAAATCTTGATAAATGATTTTGTGGGTCAAGGTCAATAACTAAAATCTTTTTGCCCTTGTCAGCTAAACCAACAGAGATATTTATTACTGTTGTTGTTTTACCTACGCCACCTTTTTGATTTGCAACTGCAATTATTTTCATAACTTATCTCTCCTTAATTTATATTTTGCTGGGACAATTTGTCCCAACTACATTTCAATATTCATATCCATATTTAGAATTTCATTTACATTTTCTTGTTCTAAATTGCTTTGAGTTTGTACATCCAGCGATTGTTGAATTGTGTTTTGCTGTTGAATATATTTGTTTATTGATTCAGCGAAATCGTTCGCAATCTCATGATACTTATTTGTTACAAAATCAAGAGATTCAATTATTTTATCCGCATATTTTGATTCCTTTAGGCAACTATACTGACTTAACAAATGATGTTGCATTGCAGGTGTTGGTTCAATACCTAATTGTTCGTGCATCATTAGTGACAAAGAATCCGCTTCAAGTTCGACTTGTTCTATTATTTTGTCAGTACCAATACTAATACCGGCATGTAAAATAGAATGCGAAATCTCATGTATTGTTGTTGATAATTTTTGCGTACTGTCAAGCACAGAGTTATATTTTATTGAATGATTCTCGATATTATAATTTCCACGATATGACAGTGAATTAAAATTTTCTTCATTAATAGGGCAGTGTAACTTTTCTTCGGCATACATCTTTACTGCCTGATACAGCTTTTCATGTTCAATAGAAGGATAACCAATAAGAAATTTTGGGTAATCAGATTTAGGACAATTTGTTTGCATAATGTCAAACACATTGCCAACCCTAAAATTTTGTTTTGTAATTATCTGTAATTGTCCTGAGTTTGCAAGCTTCTGCTGTGCTTTTGTGGCAGAGCTGTATTTGATAATATCACCGTCCGGAAGCTGTATAAATTTGCTCATAATAGGTACTAAGATTTTTATTCCCTTTTCGCCCTTTAAAACTGTATAGCCTAAATCCATCCAACGCTTAAATGAAGCAATGAATGCAGCTTTTGGGTTTTGTGAGTAGATGAGTTTTGTGTTCCTCGAACTGTATCTATAAAACTTGCTTTGAAATTTTATCAATTCAAGATACTCCTTTGGATTAGTCATAAATGTTTTATTAACATTGTCTATACGAAGCTTCAAATCTTCCTTGCTACTAAGTATAGGACTTTTTGTGTTATTTTTATTTGACATTTTCAACCTCCTTAATAAAAAAGCCGGGACAATTTGTCCCAGCGAAATGACATTAATATAACAACACACAGAATTAAAAATCTCTGCATTTTGTTATATTAACATTTTCTATTTTACAAAATTCGATAAATGTTATATTATTAATGAGTTATGATGTTAGGGGGAGTTTCGTTGGAAACATATAATTGGAGTTCTGAACTATTTGGTAAGTCGTTAGTAAAATATATTCAGCGGACTAAACATACAGTGCAGCCAACGTCATATGACAGCTACATGAAGTATGGAATAAAAATTGCAGAATATTTTGATATGTATTGCATACATACAAACGAACTTACGCCCGAGATGATTGAGGATTATTATAACTATATTCGGGAAAAATCCCCCGTTACAGAAAACACCGTTAGGCATTACCATGTTTTGATTTACAAGTTTTGCCGTTGGCTGTATAAAAGAGGCTATCGTATTGATAACCCAGCAGACAAAATTGACAAGCCCAAAGCTGAAAAGTACAAGGCACATTACTACTCCGAAGAAGATGCTAAAAAATTAATATACTGTGTTAAGAATAAATATCCACAATATTTAACAGCTATATTACTTGCACTGCAATTTGGCTTAAGACGCTCCGAGGTATGTGCATTGAAATTTTCAGATATTGATTTCACAACCAACACTCTTACAGTCAATGGTAAAATTGTTAAGACAAAGGGCAATGAAAGGGGAAAGCCGATATATATTTATAGTCTAAAATTAAAAAGCAGTAGCAGCAACCGCACCTTACCGTTTGGTGAAAACTTTTCTAATTATTTGAAGTCATTAATAACAAAAGATACACAACCTGACGATTTTGTGTTTACAATAGGTTGTAAAAGCTTTGTTAAGCCTGACAGATTAACCTACAACTTTAAAAATATTCTAAAGCAATGTAATTTACCTCAAATTCGCTTTCATGACCTCAGACATTCCTGTGCATCAATTTTAATTAATAACGATATATCAATGAAAATTGTGCAAGAATGGCTTGGTCATTCCTCTTTTGCAACCACGGCAAATTTATATGGCCATGTTTACTATAAATCGAAATTAAGATGCTTAGATACACTTGAAAAGTCAATTTTCTAAATTTAAGTATTTACCGTTGCAAATACCTAAACTTAAAATCCCTCGGTAGTTAATACCGTACCGGTTCAAGTCCGGTCACCAGCACCATTTTTATTTTTGGGTATTTGTAATAACAGAGCTATTAAATATATCTAAAAAGCGGTGTGCCCTACCAAATAAGTGGGAACTAAAAAAACGGTGTACCCTACTGAAGAGTGGGAATTAAAAAAGCGGTGTACCCTACCGAAAAGTGGGAATAAAAAAAGACAACGAGTCAAGATTCTAAAACACAGAATCTTGGCTTTTTTATTTAGACGGTTTGGCTTGCACAACTATTATTAAAAGTATTTAGCAGGCTGTTTTTTAATCCTAAGCTTTGGCTTTAAGGACTTTTTGATTTTTTCCCGGACAGCTCACAGCTATTTGCAGTATAGAAAAAATAAGCACAAATATAATGTAAATATATTGACTTTGATTAAATAATATGTTACACTGACGGCACTGTGTGTGGGAATTGTAACAAATATTCGGTCTAAAAAAGTACAAATAATTATAAAAAGGTTGCCCCACTTTTGTGGGGCAACCTTTTTTATTTTAAAAATGGTGGTGTTACTGTGAAAAAAATAATGTGTTTATTGTTTGTAGTGTTTTTTACCATGTTATCAATAATTACATTTTTTAATTACTCTAACTATTGCGAAATGCTTCCTTATAAAGGGCTAAAGGAAATAAGCGTAGAACAGTTTTATGAACGGTATACAAATAAGGAGTATGTAAAGCTTTTAGAGGAAAAAATGGCAAGCATAAATGCCGATTTAATGTATAGAGCAACAGACTTTTCATCAGAAAAAACCTCATATATACTGTATAAAACCAACAACAAGGATGATTTTTTTCAGGAGTTGGATTTAAAAAATAACGGAAAGATTTTATCCCCTAATCAGTGCTTTTCAACACTATCTACAGTAAAAAACTTTGAGGTTTATCCCATGGGAATATCCTCTGCCACTTGTGATGTTACAATTGAGGATTTCAGTTATATAGAGAAATACAGGCTGGAAAACTGTGTTTTTTACACTTCGTCTGACGATGTTTATACTGTAATGGAAGCCTTAAAAGAATTGGGACTGTTAGTTGAGCTGACAGACAGTAGCTTTGCACAGAGCATAAACGATATGCAACAGCCGTACTTGCTGTTGTTTGTTCTTATGTGCCTTAGTATAATTTTCTACCTTTTGTCACAGGGCAGAAAGTACGCCGTAAAAAGGATGAACGGTTATACGGCAAAGGATGTTATTGCAGAGGAATTAAAAAGGAACTTTACTGTATTTGGCGTACTGCTGTTTATTATAGAATTTGTAAACTTTTTATTGGTAAGCGTTCTATATAAAAATACTTTTACTTCATATTTTATGTTCTCTGTTAGGGATATACTGCTGTCTTTTTTCGGCATACTTGCCATTTTCCTAGTTACGGTCGTTATTGTAGTGAAAACCAGCAATAATTACGGTTTGTACCTGAAAGGAAAAAGTAAAAAGAAAGCAATTTTTATAGTGTCGCTTATTTCTAAAATTGCGTTTTTGATTATGCTTGTTATAAACCTGTCTATATGCTTTCAGCTTATTAATAACTCATATTCCCTGTTTGTTCAATCAAAAAACATTTCATCTGTTATTAACAACAGAGCTGCTACCAATCTTTACACAGAAAAGGTAGATTTGGATAATGAAGATGTATATTATGAATATGTACCCAAATTTAATAAGTTTTATGATATTACTGTTGACAAGTTTGACGGTATATACATTAACAGCTTAAATTATCAAACTGCGCCGGACGGAGTAAGCTCATTTGCAGAATACAGCGGGCAAAAGGAAATAATAATAGACAAGAATTATCTGTCAGTAAATCCAATACACAAAGCTGACGGTACCCTAATATCTGAAAAGGATTTTATTGACGGAAAGCTTAATATATTGGTTTCTGAAAGCAGAGGGTACACTCAAGAAGGTTTATACGACGAGTATAATAGCCTTTTGGAGATGTACTTTGGTACTGCCAATATTAATGACCTGCATATGATTGTTTATAAAGAAAATGAAACCATAAACAGCTTTAATGCCATGACCGGTCAAACAACACTGGGACATTTGGATAACCCCGATATTGTTATCTACGATTCTGAAATAATGACAGAAGAAATGCTTCCGGGTATGTCAAACCAGTTTTATCTTTTAAAGGTCAATACAGATGACCCTTACTCAGAATTGTTGCCATACCTGAAACAGGCAGGAATTGAGGATGTTGTATTAGAAACACCTTTTGTTGAAAATACATTTTCTAATGTAATAAGTACATATGTGCAGGATTTTGTTTATCAGTTAGCTTTTTCTATGGTTTATTTAATTTCTTCTGTTATCCTGTCAATTTTTATGGCAAAAATTTATATAGAAAATAACAAGGAAAAAATTGCAATAGAAAAGCTGTGCGGTGTGTCTTTCTTTGACATCTATAAAAGGTATATTATTTTATTGATAGGTATTATTTTATTTTTGACTGTGGCTTGTATTATTATGAAAACATACTTTAGTATGATAATAGAGCCAATATGTCTTCTGCTTATAATCATTTTAGATTTAGTCGTATTTTTTATAACCGAAAAACGAGTAAACCAAAAAAATATTTTAAGTGTTCTGAAAGGGGAATAAACTTGAGTATTGTTAAATTGTCAAATATATCAAAGAGTTATGGTTCAAATGTAGTATTTAATGATTACTCCTTAGAAATTGAAAAAGGGGAATTTGTTATTATAACCGGTAAAAGCGGTGCAGGCAAATCTACCTTGTTAAATATTATTGGTTTGTTGGATAAGGCTGACAGCGGTGATGTTGAAATTTGTGGTATAAAAAATCCATTTTTTCAATCAAAAGAGGGCAATAAGCTTTTAAGATATCACATTTCTTATCTGTTTCAGAACTATGGGTTAATAGAGGATGAAACTGTTATAAAAAATTTAGAGGTAGGCACAAAGTATCTAAAGTTAAGCAAAGAGCAGAAAAAGCAAAAAATAAATGAGGCCCTTAAGTCGGTTGGTCTTGAAAACTATGAAAATAAAAAGGTTTTTCAATTAAGCGGAGGTGAACAGCAAAGAGTTGCTGTTGCAAGGATTATGCTAAAGCCCTCTGAGCTGATTTTGGCAGATGAGCCTACCGGCAGCTTAGATGTAGAAAACAGAGATGTTATACTTTCACTGCTAAAATCACTAAACGAAAGCGGAAAAACTGTTGTAGTAGTTACTCATGATAAGGATATAGAAAAATGTGCAACAAGATGTATAAGAATCTAAAATATATTCCTTTTATTTGTATTGCCTTTATTATAGTTATAGGTTTAATACTAACCACAAATTTTAAATTGATTATAATTTCAGGGCAATCTATGGCACCAACATATAACAGCGGTCAATTAGTTATAATGCAGTATAATAAAAGTGTTGAAAGAGACGATGTTATTGTATTTACACTTGACAATAAGGATTACATAAAAAGAATAGTTGCCGTGCCACATGATTCTGTAGAACAAAAGAAAGGCTATTTATATATTAACGGTATAAAAACATATTATACATCCGAGGTAGATGAAAAAATTATTGAATTAGCTGAAGATGAGTTTTATGTTGTAGGAGATAATTTTGAGAATAGTAATGACAGCAGATATTTTGGAGTAGTTAAATATAACCAGATATTAGGAAAAATAATATGAAGGTGGCATAGACTTGAATAATACTTTTAATAATTATGAATTTCCGGAGGAAAGAAACAATTTTTCAGTTGTAATAAATGTTGTTACATGCTTTGTCTGTGGCAGTTTGGGATTAATAACTTTTTTAAAGCTGTTGCGAATGTATAATTATGATGAATTATATAAAGAAGGATATTTACAGCTATCGTTATTAATATTTATAGCTGCAATGTTGGCTGTTTTTTTCATCGTACGAAAGTTTGACATAGACTTTGAAAAGCCAACAGCCGCCATACTTCTTTTGATGTCATCGGCAATAATAATTTTCTCTGTTATATTATTTTTTAATGCTTCAAATATTTTATTTTATGTTTTGGTATTTATACTGTTAGTTTGTGATTTGCTTCTGTGTATTCTTACACACTTGACTATTCAAACCAAGGTAATAGCCATAATTATAAGTGTGGTGTCTTTAATTACCGTAAATTCCATTTCATGTAAAAATCTGGAATTCAAAGCAGACCAATATTATTTTTCATTAAATAACATTTATACTTCCGACACTTCCGATAATAGAACTTACTGTAAGTTTAATATTCCGGAGGAGGATTACGACAATATACAGCAATCTGTAAATGATTGTTATACACATCAGATGTTGCCTATAACAAGCGTAAACGAGTGGGAAGATATGTTTGACCGGTTGTCGGTTGGAAAAAATACGCAAAACGATGTGCATGAGTTGCTTTCTGCCGGGAAAAACTATGATGACGCATTTTTCAAAGATAACTCTCTGTTCCTATGCTTATTGCCGCTTGAAAATGCAAATGATTATGTAAATATTGATAAAATTGTTGTTGCGGAAGGTATGACATCACTTAGGTATACATATTATAAAAATACATCAGCCCAGAATGCGGGCAAGGGATTTATCCTTACAGTAATAACAGTTGATAAGAAAAACGAAGAGCTGTTAAAAAAGGCCTCATACATTACTGACATTGACGGAGAAACAGTGTGCAGTAAAAAAACAGTGGTTGAGGTATAATATTGTTAAACAAAGGCTGGAAATGCGGGTACATTTTCAGCCTTTTGCATTGCAATTATGCTCAAAAAATGTCCTTTGCTTAAATATGGATTAGTTTTGCTTGGTGGTATGCCTCAAACTGGAATTCAGGCAAAAGGTGTGATATAATGTATATTAGTTTAATAAAAGAGGGCGTTACGCAATGAGTAGTTGGAAAAATATGAAACCGCTGAATAAGGGAATAATTTTAATTATTCTGTCAGCATTTTTCTTTGCACTGATGATGATGTTTGTAAGGCTGGCAGGCGACCTGCCCTCTGTACAAAAAAGCTTTTTCAGAAATTTTGTGGCCTTTTTCTTTGCCGGTGCAATATTGATAAAAAATCATACCAGCTTAAAACTGCCAAAGAAAGCCTTTGGGCCGCTTTTTTTAAGGTCACTGTTCGGCACGCTGGGTATATTGTGTAACTTTTACGCACTTGACCACCTAGATTTGGCAGACGCCTCTATTCTTAACAAGATGTCGCCGTTTTTTGCTATTGTTTTCAGTATTTTCCTTTTAAAAGAAAAAATAAAGCCGGTGCAAATGCTTATTGTAACAGGTGCGTTAGTGGGTGCTATGTGTGTTGTTAAACCAAGCTTTTCAAATGTTTCAACTATTCCGGCACTGCTTGCCCTGTGCGGCGGTATGTGTGCCGGATTGGCATATACATTTGTTAGAATGTTAGGGCAGAGGGGAGTAAAAGGGCCGATTATTGTGTGCTTTTTCTCCGGCTTTTCGTGCTTGGTGACTCTGCCGCTTTTAATTTTAGATTTCACACCGATGTCGCTTGTACAGCTGGCTATGCTTATTTTGGCAGGACTAAGTGCCGCCGGAGGTCAGTTTACCATAACCTCTGCATACTGCTATGCACCGGCAAAGGATGTTTCGGTTTATGACTATTCGCAAATCATTTTCACCGCCGCAATAGGCTTTGTTGTGTTTGGTCAAATTCCCGACCGGTTAAGCTGGGTTGGCTACGCAATAATTTGCCTAATGGCTGTGCTTATGTTTATATACAATAAAAAACGAGATGAAAAAGCTGATGCTTTGAAGAAAGTAGAGGAGAATTAAGTATGAAAAAAATTGCAAGCTTTACTATTAACCACGACACCCTTACAGAGGGCATTTATACATCAAGAATAGACGGTGACATCGTTACCTATGACATTCGTATGCGTAAGCCAAACAACGGCAATTATTTGGAAACAGGCGCACTGCATACCGTAGAGCATCTGTTTGCCACATATGTACGCAACAGCCCTTATGCCGACAGCATAATCTACTTTGGACCAATGGGCTGCAGAACGGGCTGTTATTTAATTGTAAGAGACAGCCTAAAGCCACAGCAGGTAATAGACCTTGTAAAGGAAACCTTTGAGTTTATTAGAGATTATGAGGGTGAAATTCCGGGAGATAAAAAGGAAGAATGCGGAAACTACCTTGACCACGACCTTCACGGTGCAAAGGCTGAGGGTAAAACTATGTGCAGAGTGCTAAACGACTGGACTGTAGAAGACTTAAAGTATAAAGACTGATTATCTGCATTTCATACCGACTGTAAAGCCGATATAGAGAAATGCACTTTGTAAACTGTAAATTTTGGGTTATATGAGGTGATACTGTGAATAAAAAGCAAAAGGCTATGACACCCCCGCACAAAACACTGCATATAGGCTTAATTATGGCGGCGTCGGGAGGATTCATTGACGCATATACATACATTACCCGTGGCGGAGTATTTGCTTTTGCACAAACAGGCAACATAATATTTATGGGAATAAACCTAACAGAGGGCAACTTTTTAACCTGCCTGATGTACGCCGTACCTATAGCGGCTTATTTTGTAGGTGTGTTTATTACCGACTACCTTAATACCAAAATTACCCGAAACAGGGTAGTTACCATTGAGGTTATAACCATAGCTGCCGAAATACTGCTGCTTATTTTGGTAGGCTGTATGCCGCCATGGGTGCCTAACATAATAGTTACGCTTGTGGTATCCTTTTTAAGTGCCATACAGGTGCAAAGCTTTAGGGCAATTTACAACACACCATATGCCTGCACAATGTGTACGGGCAATCTGCGAAGCTCTGCCGAAAGGCTCCGTAAATATTTTTCCACTAAAGAAAAGGAGCACTTTACGCATTTTTTGCGTTACACAGCAATAAACACTGCATTTTTTACCGGTGCCGCAGTAGGAACGCTTTTCAGCAATTTAATCCACGAAAAAGCGGCCCTTGTAGTGTGCTTAATGCTTAGCCTGTCATTATTTATGATAGTAAATACTCGGCGTAAAAAGATTAATTTATCCCACTTTGAAAAATAACAGAAAAACGCCTTGCCGCAGCTTCAAAATGCCCCCCCTGTGCAAATCAAAACAGACGGTAACAAAATACGGTTATTATACTAACGAAAGAAAAAGGTTCACGGCCTGCTAAAAGCCGTGAACCTTTTAAATCTGTTCATTTTTTCTGTAGCTTTCAAAGAATTACATACTGCTTATTCGTCGTCAGATATAATTGTAAGATGCTTGCCCGCATACTTGCCGTTTTCGTCCTTTTCAACTGTAACCTCGGCCTTTTTATCGCCTGCATCGTTTGAATACTTAACAGTAAACTCGAACTGATATACTCCGTTTGTTTCTGTAAATTTGTCATTGTATGTAATGTCGGATATTGTGTCGTGCTTTTTAACTCTCTCTGCACAGTAGGCGTTGGCTGCGTCAAGTGCAAGCTCGTCATCGCTCTTGCTTGCGTTGTCGCTGTCACTGTCTGAACTGTCAGAGGAGCTGCTGTCACTGTCTGAACTGTCAGAGGAGCTGCTGTCACTGTCTGAACTGTCAGAGGAGCTGCTGTCACTGTCTGAACTGTCAGAGGAGCTGCTGTCACTGTCTGAACTGTCAGAGGAGCTGCTGTCACTGTCTGAACTGTCCTGCTGTCACTGCTTGAACTGTCAGAGGAGCTGCTGTCATTGCTCACTTGAGTTGCAGATGTACTGCCTGCTTCTGTACCGTTACTCTTTTCAGAATTTGCACTTGTCACAAAGAGCAATACGATTGCAGCAATAACCAAAGCTATTGCAATAACACCTATTGCCGCATAGGTTCCGTCTGAAATTCTTTCTTTTATACCCGGCTTATTGTTCACAAAAATACCTCCTGTAAATAGAGCTGTGCTGATTTTTTCACAGCCTAAAAATAATACTTATATTCTATATTTAACCAACAGCTTTGTCAATACAAAGCAAAAAATTAACTGCCATTAACTAAAAAAGTATTGAATAATCTGTAATTTTACAAACAAAGGGCAGCCGCACCCGGGCCGGTACGACTGCCTTTTGTTTAATGGAATTTATATTAAGACAAAATATTCAAATTTTAAGAACAAAAAGTATGTTAAAAAAATAACTTACTTACTGTAACCATATTGTACTACAAAGCTTTTTGAAAATCCAGTGTATTTGTTATATTTTTATCAATTCGTTTAAACTGCACAATACAGCACAAACAAATACAGCATACTGACATACTCTATTTGCGTAAGGGCTTGTTAATATGCTGAATTACGGTAAACAACATTGCTTTTCAGAGCTTTTGTGTCGGCTTTTTGTGATTATTCTTTACCTAAAAAGGGTATATCTATTTACAACGCAGAAAATAGAATTACAATATATGTTACTGTAGGTTGCTATAAATTATATTGTTTGATATAATAGGTAATTAGATGATTATATCACAGAAAGGATTTGAAATAAATGAAGCTTGGAATGGTAGGTTTGCCGAATGTAGGTAAAAGTACACTGTTTAACGCAATAACAAACGCCGGTGCTCAGTCCGCTAACTATCCGTTTTGTACCATAGAGCCAAATGTGGGAGTGGTTTCTGTACCGGATAAAAGACTGGACAAGCTGGCAGAAATGTATGACCCCGATAAGTTTACGCCTGCTACAATAGAGTTTGTTGATATTGCCGGTTTGGTAAAGGGTGCTTCTAAGGGTGAGGGACTCGGAAATAAATTCCTGTCAAATATTCGTGAGGTAGACGCCGTTGTTCATGTTGTGCGTTGCTTTGATAATGACGACATTATTCATGTAGACGGTTCGGTTGATCCTGCAAGAGATATTGAAACTATTAATTTAGAGCTTGTTTTGTCTGACCTTGAAATGATTGAAAGAAGAATAGACAAAACTAAAAAGCTTATAAAGGCTGACAAAAAATATGCTGTTGACTTGGAGTTTTTTGAAAGAGTAAAGGCCGCCCTTGAAGAGGGAAGGTCAGCAAGAAGCGTTGAATGTAACGACGATGAAAAAGCCCTGTTAAATTCAGTTGCACTTTTGACAAACAAACCTATTATATACGCAGCCAATGTAAGCGACACAGACTTTGCAAACGGCATTGAAAATAATGAATACTATAAGCAGGTTAAAGCAATAGCCGACAGCGAGCACGCCGCCGTACTTCCTATTTGTGCCGAGCTGGAGGAGCAGCTGGTAGATATGGAAAAGGAGGAGCGTGATATGTTCCTCAACGACATAGGCCTTACACAGTCCGGCCTTGACAGACTTATTACAGCCTGCTATGACCTATTGGGGCTTATATCCTACCTTACAGCCGGCAAGCAGGAGGTTAGAGCCTGGACTATTACAAAGGGTACAAAGGCTCCGCAGGCGGCAGGTAAAATCCACACCGACTTTGAGCGTGGCTTTATCAGAGCCGAGGTTATTTCCTTTGATGACCTTGTAAAGTGTGGTTCTATGACAGCTGCTAAAGAAAAAGGTCTTGTTCGCAGTGAGGGCAAGGAATATGTTATGCAGGACGGCGATGTTGTTTTGTTTAGATTCAATGTATAAGCCGTGCTTTATATTAAGCGTAATACTTTTCGGTCAAAATTAAATAATACATTAGTATCTGTTTATATAAATAACAGCCGTATTAAGGGCGGTAGGCTCTTAGTATGGCTGATTTTTTTATTTTGCAGTTTGTATATTGCAATTATGCAAGCCTTGAATTTTTGCCCTTGACCTGAAGCTTTATATGTTAGTCTAAGCTAACATATAATTTAATAAAAAACAGCTTAAACAGTGACTTAAGCAAAAATAAACAAACCGGCGGCTGAGTAGGCTAAGGCTTTGCGAAAATCAAAAAAATAATTATTTTTTAAATTTTATGCAATTGCACTAACTCGCTTCTTGCAATTATGACTTGAAAAGCTGCAAATAAGTCTGTATAATAGACAGTGAGGTTGATTTTTTGCAATTTTAAGGGATAAATATTTCATCTTTATTATTTTTTATATAAATTACTCAATACCTACCGCTAATGTAGGCTTTGAATGAAACCGCCTATATAAAATAATTCATATAAGAACCTTATGCTTGTGTGCTGCAGCACAACAAAAATGCAAAATTTGCTTGCATTTGCACTATTTACAGCTTTACATAATTAAATAAAAGTGTTATATTAGGCTCGTAACATTGATATAAAAAATTTGCATTTCATATATTAAAGGGTGCAATTCACTTAACCTTACAGAAAGGAAGATATTAATGCAGAATATGGAGGTTTTTCCAAAGCAGCAAACAAAAGACACACTGTACGACGCTCGTTTTGAGCACGACAACTGCGGTATAGGTGCTGTCTGTAATATGAAGGGTATAAAAACCCACGCAACAGTTGAGGCTGCACTGAAAATAGTAGAAAATTTGGAGCATCGTGCCGGTAAAGACGCTGACGGCAAAACAGGCGACGGCGTAGGTATTATGGTTCAGATTTCTCACAAATTTTTCTCAAAAATAGCTCAGTCGCTAAACTATAACATTGGCGGCGAAAGAGAGTACGGTGTGGGTATGTTCTTCTTCCCTACAGAAGAGCTTCCAAGACATCAGGCTATGAAGATGTTTGAGCTTATTGTAGAAAAAGAGGGCATGGAGTTTATCGGCTGGCGTACAGTTGCTACGCACCCAAATGTACTTGGCAAAAGAGCATTTGACAAAATGCCTTGTATTATGCAGGGCTTTGTTAAAAAGCCGGCAAATGTTGAAAAGGGCCTTCCTTTCGACCGTATGCTGTATGTTGCAAGGCGTGTGTTTGAACAGTCTAACGACGATACTTATGTAGTAAGCCTAAGCAGCCGTACTATAGTATACAAGGGTATGTTCTTGGTTAAAGAGCTGCGCAGCTTCTATGCCGACTTGCAGAATCCTGACTACGAGTCTGCTATTGCTACGGTGCACTCAAGATTCTCAACTAACACAAACCCAAGCTGGCACAGAGCACACCCTAACCGCTTTATTGTTCACAACGGTGAAATTAATACCATTCGTGGCAATGCAGATAAAATGCTTGCCCGTGAGGAAAATATGACATCAAATACATTAAGCGACGATGATTTGATTAAGGTTTTCCCTGTGGTAAACCCTAGCGGTTCGGACTCTGCAATGCTTGACAATACACTTGAGTTTATGGTTATGAACGGTATTCCGCTGCCGCTGGCTGTAATGATTGCCATTCCTGAGCCGTGGGCAAACAACAAAGCTATGCCTCAGGATAAAAAGGACTTCTATCATTACTATGCAACTTTGATGGAGCCGTGGGACGGTCCTGCCTCTATTGTGTTCTCAGACGGTGACATTATGGGTGCGGTGCTTGACCGTAACGGTCTTCGTCCGTCAAGATACTACATTACAGACGATGACAATGTAATTCTTGCCTCTGAGGTAGGTGCTATAGATGTACCAAACAGCAAGGTAATAAAGAAAGAGCGACTGCGTCCGGGCAGAATGCTGCTTATAGATACAGTAAAGGGTAAGGTTATAAAGGATGACGACCTAAAGCTTTATTATGCACAGCAGAAGCCGTATGGCGAGTGGCTTGATTCTAAGCTTGTTCACCTAAGAGATTTAAAAATTCCAAACCAAAAGGTACAGGAATACTCAAAGGAGCAGCTTGCAAAGCTGGAAAAGGCGTTCGGCTACAATTACGAGCAGATTTCAACAATGGTTTTGAATATGGCTCAAACAGGTGCCGAAACAGTTTCCGCAATGGGCACCGACAGTCCGTTGGCTGTACTTTCAAAGGAGCATCAGCCACTGTTTGACTACTTCAAGCAGCTGTTTGCACAGGTTACAAACCCGCCGATAGACGCTATTCGTGAGGAAATAGTTACATCTACAACTATGTTTTTGGGCAGGGAGGGTAACCTGCTGAAGGACGCCCCTGAAAACTGCAATGTTTTACAGATAGAAAACCCTATACTAACAAGTATAGATGTTTTGAAGATTAAAAATATGAACAAACCGGGCTTCAGAGTTGAAATTGTTCCTATTCTTTACTATAAAAATACCAACCTTGCCAAGGCTGTGCAGCACTTGTTGGTAGAGGTTGACAGAGCATACAGAAAGGGTGCCAATATCATTATTTTGTCTGACCGTGGCGTTGACGAAAACCATGTTGCTATTCCGTCACTTTTGGCAGTAGCGGCACTTAACAGTCACCTAGTACAGACAAAGAAAAGAAATTCTATGTCGCTTATTCTTGAATCAGGCGAGCCAAGAGAGATACACCACTTTGCCACACTGCTTGGCTACGGTGCTTCTG
>FR891338.1:50202-67207 GCA_000435335.1 Clostridium sp. CAG:964 | reverse complement strand
CACGACGCTATTAAGCACGCTGTTGCCGAGGGTATGCTGCAAAAGGACACATATGCGGCTATAGACGATTATAACGACGCTGTTCTTCACGGCATTGTTAAAATTGCGTCTAAAATGGGTATTTCAACAATTCAGTCGTACCAAGGCTCACAGATATTTGAGGCTATCGGTCTTAACTCTGATGTTATCGACAAATATTTCCCCGGCACAGTAAGCCGAGTAGAGGGTATTAGCATAGAGGATATTCAAAAGGATGTTGACTACTGCCATTCAGAGGCATTTGACCCATTGGGACTTGCAGTTGACGATACACTTAATTCAATAGGTAATCATAAGGAAAGAAGCGGTCAGGAGGAGCATTTGTATACTCCGGCTACAATTCACCTGCTGCAGGAGGCAACAAGAACAGGCAACTACGAGGAATACAAGGAGTATTCAAAGCTGATTAACGATGAAACAAAGGCAATTAAGCTTAGAGGCTTGCTTGACTTTAACTACCCTGAGGACGGCGGAATTTCTATAGACGAGGTTGAGCCTGTTGAAAGCATTGTAAGAAGATTTAAAACAGGCGCTATGTCCTACGGCTCTATTTCACAAGAGGCTCACGAGTGTATGGCTATTGCTATGAATACTATTCACGGCAAGAGCAACTCCGGTGAGGGTGGCGAGTCACCTGAGCGTTTAACAATAGGCAAAGACGGACTTAACCGTTGCTCCGCTATTAAGCAGGTTGCTTCAGGCAGATTTGGCGTAACAAGCGAATATCTTGTAAGTGCACAGGAAATACAGATTAAAATGGCACAGGGCGCTAAGCCGGGCGAGGGCGGACAGCTTCCGGCGGGCAAGGTTTACCCGTGGGTTGCAAAGTGTCGTCACTCAACACCGGGCGTTGGATTGATTTCTCCGCCGCCTCACCACGATATTTACTCTATTGAGGACTTAGCACAGCTTATTTACGACCTTAAAAATGCCAATATGAAAGCAAGAATTTCTGTAAAGCTTGTTTCAGAGGCAGGCGTTGGTACTATTGCCGCAGGTGTTGCCAAGGCAGGCGCACAGGTAATTTTGGTATCAGCTTATGACGGCGGTACCGGTGCTGCACCTAGAAACTCCATTTACAATGCCGGTCTGCCATGGGAGCTTGGTGTTGCGGAAACACACCAGACATTGATTATGAATGACCTGCGTGACAAGGTTATTCTTGAAACAGACGGTAAACTGCTTACAGGTAAAGATGTTCTTGTGGCTGCACTTTTGGGTGCCGAGGAATACGGCTTTGCTACAACACCGCTTATTACAATGGGCTGTGTTATGATGCGTGTTTGTAATTTGGATACATGTCCTGTTGGTATAGCTACACAGAACCCTGAGCTTAGAAAGAGATTTAAGGGTAAACCTGAATATGTAATAAACTTTATGAAGTTTGTTGCACAGGAGCTTCGTGAATATATGGCTAAGCTGGGTATCCGCACAGTAGACGAGCTTATAGGCAGAACAGATTTGCTAAAGCAAAAGGAAGTTCCTTACAACCGTGCCAACAGCCTGGATATGAGCAAGATTTTGTCAACAGAATTTGCAAATGTTAAGGTTGCAGGTTATAACGAGAAAAAGGTATTTGACTTTGAGCTTGAAAAGACAATAGACGAAAAGGTTATTCTAAGAAAGCTGGGTTCGGCTTTAAGGGATAAGAGAAGTACAACTCTTGACATTAATGTAACCAACACCGACCGTACACTGGGTACAATATTCGGTGCAGAAATTACAAGACTGTACAAGAACTCACTTGATGAAGATACATTTACAATTAAGTGCCACGGCAGCGGCGGACAGTCATTTGGTGCCTTTATTCCAAAGGGACTTACACTTGAGCTTGTAGGCGACAGCAACGACTACTTCGGTAAGGGCCTGTCAGGTGGTAAGCTGGTAGTTTATCCGCCAAGCGACGCCAAGTTTAAGGCAGAGGACAACATTATTATAGGTAATGTTGCACTGTACGGTGCTACAAGCGGTAAGGCGTTTATTAACGGTGTAGCCGGCGAGCGTTTCTGCGTGCGTAACTCCGGTGCGATAGCTGTTGTAGAGGGCGTAGGCGACCATGGCTGTGAATATATGACAGGCGGTAGAGTTGCAGTGCTGGGTGCAACAGGCAAAAACTTTGCAGCCGGTATGAGCGGCGGTATAGCATATGTGCTTGACGAGCATTCAACGCTGTACAAGCACCTTAACAAGGCTATGGTTTCTGTTGAGGAATTAACTAATAAATACGATATTCTGGAGCTAAAGGAAATGATTCAGGAGCATGTTGAAGCAACAGGCTCGCAACGAGGCAAGGATATTTTAGCAAGCTTTAATGACTATGTTCCTAAGTTTAAGAAGATTATTCCATATGACTACAAGCGTATGCTTAATACCATTGTACAAATGGAAGAAAAGGGCTTAAGCAGCGAGCAGGCAACAATAGAGGCGTTCTACGCTAACACAAGAAGGTAAGGGGGAGAAGAAAATGGGAAAACCAACTGGATTTATGGAATTTGAAAGAGTAAACTGTCATGCTTCTTCGCCAAAGAGCAGAATTAAAAACTATAACGAATTTCACGACTTTTTGTCTGCTGAGCAGCGTGCTCAGCAGGCGGCAAGATGTATGGACTGCGGTGTTCCGTTCTGTCAGGCGGGTCAGCCGATAAAGGGTATGGTTTCCGGCTGCCCTCTTAACAACCTGATACCGGAGTGGAACAACCTTGTATATTTGGGAAATTACGAAGCGGCATTTGCCCGCCTGCAAAAAACAAACTGCTTCCCTGAGTTTACAGGCAGAGTATGTCCTGCATTGTGCGAGGCGGCCTGTACCTGCGGATTAAACGGCGACCCTGTTACCTGTAAGGCAAACGAGCTTGCTATTATCGAAACAGCCTACAAGGAGGGCTATATTAAGCCGCAGCCGCCAAAGGTTCGCACAAACAAAAAAATAGCTGTTATAGGCTCAGGTCCTTCCGGACTTGCGGCAGCATTTATGCTGAACAGGCGTGGACACAATGTAACTGTTTTTGAGCGTGCCGACCGTTTAGGCGGACTGCTTATGTACGGTATTCCTAATATGAAGCTTGAAAAGCATGTTATAGAACGCAGAATAAGGCTTATGAAGGAGGAGGGCGTCAGGTTTGTTACAAATGCAAATGTTGGTGAAAACTACGACGCTAAAGAAATCCTGAAGAATTACGATGCTGTAGTTCTTGCCTGCGGTGCGTCAAATCCAAGAGATATTAAGGCACCGGGCAGAGAAGCAAAGGGTATATTTTTTGCAGTAGACTTTTTAGCTGCTACAACAAAGAGCTTGTTGGACTCTAACCTTACAAACGGTAAGTATGTTTCAGCCAAGGGCAAAAAGGTTGTTGTTATTGGCGGCGGTGATACAGGCAACGACTGCGTAGGTACGGCTATTCGTCACGGCTGTGCGTCTGTAGTACAGCTGGAAATGATGCCTAAGCTTCCTGAAAAGCGAGCAGAAAACAACCAGTGGCCGGAGTGGCCAAGAGTGCTGAAAACCGATTATGGTCAAGAAGAGGCTATAGAGGTGTTCGGCAGCGACCCACGAATGTACCAGACAACTGTTAAGGAATTTGTTAAGGATACAAAGGGCAACCTAAAAAAGCTTATCTGCGTAAAGCTTGAACCAAAGCAGGACAAGAAAACGGGCAGAATGATGATGGTACCTGTAAAGGACAGCGAGTTTGAGCTTGAGGCCGATTTAGTTCTTATTGCAGCAGGCTTTTTGGGAACACAAAGCTATGTTGCAGATGCATTTGGCGTAAAGCTGAACGCCAGAACAAATGTTGAAACAGCAGCAGGCTCTTATGCCACAAATGTACCAAATGTATTTGCTGCCGGTGATATGCACCGTGGACAGTCTTTGGTAGTATGGGCCATAAGGGAAGGCCGAGAGGCTGCCAAAGCAGTAGATACTAAGCTTATGGGCTACTCAAATATGTAACTGTATACAAGCTTGTAATTGCTTAAATATATAGCTGTTGGATGAAAACTTCCTATATATAATGTATAAAAAATATCCGCCCCTTGGGAGTAGATACCTAGTTCCTACTCCCAAGGGGCGGTTTGGCGTTTATAGCCTTTTAGCTTAAACAGATATATGCCTTATAAGGCTTTTGCTCCGGTGGTAATTCCACTGCTGACATAAGGCTTTGCTTTTAGGCTTGCTTAACTTCAACATAGGGCTTTTAATTTTAGGCTTAACCGATTATTCATATAGGCTAAATCTTTACAATAAATAATTATCGGCAAATACTGAAAATAAATGGTACAAAAACCAAAAAACCGCTTTCGTAAGAAAACGGTTTTTGCTATGGTGGGAGATGGNNNNGTTTTTGCTATGGTGGGAGATGGTGGATTCGAACCACCGAAGGCTTAGCCAGCAGATTTACAGTCTGTCCCCTTTGGCCACTCGGGAAATCTCCCATATTAAATTGGAGCTGGTGGACGGACTCGAACCCCCGACCTGCTGATTACAAATCAGCTGCTCTACCAACTGAGCTACACCAGCTTATGTGTTTTCACAGCTCTATTATTTTAACACTCAATAAACACATTGTCAAGAAAAATTTTAAAAAAACAAAAATAATTTTTAAGCCTTATCTACAAGCGTATATTTTAATGGAGCGGCTTATAAAATATGCATATAATGATTTAGAGGACTAAATGGGTACGAAGGCAACGGCTGTGAACTTATGAAATTATTAAAACAGGTAAATTCATAAAACACAGCTGTAGGGTGCAACAGTTTCAACAATAAAAAGCCTAAAAAAAATTATACTTGTTGGAAATAACAAAAAATGCAAGATTATTAAATTGAACTTGCATTTTCTCTTAAAATATATTAAAATAAGGTTTAGTGAAAAATTAATTATATAAAAGGGGATTTCGAGAAATGAACTACCTTAATATGTCAAAATCAGAATTAGCACAGCAGCTTGAACAGCTGCAGGATGAATATAAAAAGTACTGTGATATGGGGCTAAAGCTGGATATGTCCAGAGGTAAGCCGGGTGCAGAGCAGTTAAATCTTTCCGAGGGCTTGCTGAAGACTATCGTTTCAAACGACGACTGCAAAACAGCTGACGGTCTGGATTGCAGAAACTACGGTGTGCTTACAGGTATTCCTGAGATAAAAGAAATGTTTGCAGAGCTTTTGGGTGTAGAAGAAAATGAAATTATGGTAGGCGGCAACTCCAGCCTGAATATGATGTTTGACACTGTTTCTGCAATGATGACAGCTAATGTAAACGGCGGTACTCCTTGGGCAAAGCTGGACAAGGTAAAGTGGCTGTGTCCGGCACCTGGATATGACAGACATTTTGGCATAACAGAATATTTTGGTATTGAAATGATAACAGTACCTATGACTTCACAGGGGCCTGATATGGATATGGTTGAAGAGCTTGTTAGTAACGACAGCTCTATAAAGGGCATTTGGTGCGTTCCTAAGTATTCTAACCCACAGGGTATTACATATTCCGATGAAACAGTAACCCGCTTTGCAAAGCTAAAGCCGGCTGCTGATGATTTCAGAATTATTTGGGACAACGCATATGCTATCCACGACATTGCCGAGCAGGGCGATACTCTGCTGAATATTATGGATGAATGCAAAAAGTACGGCAACGAGGATCTTCCTATTATTTTTGCTTCTACCTCAAAAATCACCTTCCCGGGTGCAGGTGTGGCTTGTATGGCAGCATCTGAAAAAAATATGAAGTTCTTCCTAAAGAAATATACAATTCAAACTATAGGCTATGACAAGATGAATATGCTGCGTCATGTTAAGTTCTTTGGAAATTATCAGGGACTTTTGGCCCATATGCAAAAGCACAGAGCAGTGCTGGAGCCTCGCTTTAAGGCTGTTACAGATAAGCTTGACGCAGAGCTTAGCGGCTTGGGCATAGCACAGTGGGTAAACCCTAAGGGCGGCTACTTTGTAAGTGTAGATGTTCTTGAGGGCTGTGCAAAGAGAGTTGTTCAGCTTTGTAAGGATGCCGGCGTTGTGCTGACAGGTGCAGGTGCAACCTACCCATACGGTAAAGACCCTAAGGACAGCAACATTCGTCTTGCTCCTACATTGCCGCCGGTAGAGGAGCTTGAAATTGCAATGAATTTGTTCTGCTTGAGTACAAAGATTGCTGCTTTGGAAAAGCTGACAAAGTAATGCTTGCTTAATAGCCATACCTTAACATAAAAATATTAGCCCCTGCCTCCACAGGCCTGAGAGCCTTTGGAAGCAGGGGCTTTTTGGTTTTACAATAAAAGTTGGGGTAAGAGAAAGAGCCTACAAAATAAAATACAAAAAATAAATTATAAAAAATCCACCGCAATTTAATCAAAATTACGGTGGATTTGGTGGATCATCAGGGACTCGAACCCGGGACCTACCGGTTATGAGCCGGTTGCTCTAACCAACTGAGCTAATGATCCGTTGCTATTGCCAAATTATTATATCAGCTTATTAACAAATTGTCAACACCTAATTTTTAATATTCTTTAAAAGTGTACTATTTGCTATTGCCATTAAAAAATGTAAACAGATATGACTAATCTTAGATAAGGAATAAAGAAAATTTATGGTGAAAACACTCTGCATTTTGAATTGTTCTGTAGCAGGGTAAAGCGGTCAAATAAAAAGGGATTGCAGCCAAACCAAACGGTTTGCAGCAATCCCTTTTTAAAGTTCCGTTTGAACAATTTCGCACTGGTGCGGGTGAAGGGACTTGAACCCCCACGTCTGCTGACACTAGAACCTAAATCTAGCGCGTCTGCCAATTCCGCCACACCCGCATATAGTGTACCGTGTTCATTACCGAACAAAAATTATTATATTACATTTTGTTTATAAAGTCAATACTAAATTTTAAATTTTGTAAATTCGGTATGCTGTTTTCTGCAATATCGCTAATGTAGGGCAATTATTACAATTCAAGGTTTAAAAAAGCTCTAATAACACTAAACAAAAAGCCATCGCAGTTAAAAACTACAATGACTTTATATGGTCGAGGTGACAGGACTTGAACCTGCGGCATCTTGGTCCCAAACCAAGCACTCTACCAAACTGAGTTACACCTCGAAGTGTTAAATTTGTTTACCCGTCTCTCGACGACTTCTATATTATATCGTATGGTATATGTTTTGTCAACAATTTTTTTAAAAATTTTATTTGACTGATTTTGCGAATAATAAACATTCTTTATGACTAAGTTTAAATGCCGTTTTTTAGGAAAATAGAGGGGACATATTTTAAAAGGGTTAAAAGCCTTACAGATTTTAATGTTGATTAAAAAATAAATATACTCGGCGTATATGGGCTAAGGTGATTGCTCCTGTACTCTTTGTTAGACCACCTGCCTTTTTACCCTTGGTTGGGAAGCTGCTGTAAAATAAGCAAAAATAGTTTAGCTATACTTATGCCAAAATGCAACATAACATTTCAATTTTTATTCCCCTATAGCGACATAAATTTTTTAGGACAGGCTATATAATTTTTATACAAACAAGAGGAAATCGGAGGGTAATAAAATTGAAAGAACAGGCGGCAGCAAAAGAAAAAAAGGGAATAACAGAGGCGTTTTCATCTAAAATAGCAAAGGCATTTGTGTCACAGCTTGTGTATTTTGTGGCGGGCTTTATGCTTTCGGGAGGGGCTGTGTTTGGCTCATATGCACCCTTTGGTGCGTCTTTGACGGCGGCTGTGCCTTTTAAAAGACTTATTGCCACTACTATAGGCTCGGTTTCGGGGTATTTAATTATTACCCCCGGCAGCAGCTTTAGGTACATAGCTACAGTGCTTGCTGTGGGGGCTGTCAGATGGACACTAAGTGACTTAAAAAAGCTTAACAAAAACATATGGTATCCTGTACTAACAGCAAGCCTGCCTATGCTGGCCACAGGTATTGTGCTGGCGGCTGTGGGTAATTATCAAATTAACCTAATTATTATGGCGGTTATAGAGGCACTTTTGGCGGCCGTGGGAGCGTATTTTTATTTTAAGACCATTAATATTCTTAAAAGCACCCGTGGAATAACCTCCCTTAACCAACAGGAGCTTGCCTGCTTGGTTATGAGCGGATGTATTTTACTGCTTGCACTGTCGTCAATAGGCTTTGGCGGAGTTTCACTTGGAAGAATTTGCGCTATAATTGTAATAATGCTTTGTTCCAGATACGGCGCTGTAAGCGGCGGCTGTATATCGGGCGTGGCTACAGGCGTAATATTTAGTATGGCTGACAATAACCTTACTTTTTTGGCGGGAAGCTACGCCTTTGGCGGAATTATGGCAGGGCTTTTTTCATCGGTAGGCAGGGTCGGTACTGCTTTGGTGTTTCTGGTGTGTAATCTGATAATGGCCTTTCAATCTCAAGATGTTACAATGATAATTGCGTCAATCTACGAGAGTGTTATAGCCGGTGTTATTTTTATGCTGCTGCCAAAGGATTTGGGTAATACAGTGGCACAAATTTTTACACCGTCGGCAGATAAAACCTGCTCGGAGGGCTTGCGAAAAAATGTTATTATGCGTCTTAGCTACGCTTCAAAGGCACTTAAAAATGTTTCCCGCTCGGTAGACAGTGTGGCTGACAAAATGAAGGAGCTTTACTCGTATAACATAAGTAATGTGTTTGCAAAGTCGGTGGAAAGAGTATGCTGCGGCTGTGGTTTAAGGTCTTACTGTTGGGAAAGGGATAAAGAAAAAAGCCGAGTCGATTTTGAAAAAATGACGCCTGTTATTTTGAAAAAGGGCAGTTTAACAGCAAAGGACTTTGGGGAGTGCTACAGTAAAAAATGCTGTAAGGTGCCTGAGCTGGTGGAGGTTATAAATAAAAACTATGATTCATATATGTCGTACTTGTCGGCGGAACGCAGAGTAGGCGAAATACGCTCTGTGGTGGCAGGGCAGTTTTCCGGCTTGGGAGAAATTTTGCAGGATATGGCAGATGAGTTTGAAAACTACAGTCAGTTTGACACAGCTGCTTCCGAAAGGGTTAGCACTGTGCTGAAAATGCAGGGCTTTACGCCTATGGAGGTTAGCTGCAGAACAGACCGAATGAACCGTATGACTGTTGAAATGGAGGTGCAGGACACCGACAAGGGGCTTATAAAAAAAGCACAGCTGGTTAAAGAAATTTCAAAGGCCTGCGGCAGATATATGGATACGCCTTGTATAAGTATGGTGCCTAACAGGTGCCGCATACAAATGAGCGAGCGTGCTTTATATGATGTGCAAATAGGCAGTGCACAGCACATTAGCGGCAGAGGCAGATTATGCGGCGACTGCTACAGCTACTTTACAGACGGCTTAGGCAGAATGGTGGCACTTATCAGTGACGGTATGGGTACAGGCGGCAGAGCGGCAGTAGACGGCAGTATGGCTGAGGGAATAATGACAAAGCTTATAAAAGCAGGACTGGGCTTTGACTGTGCATTGCAGGTGGTTAATTCCGCTTTAATGGTAAAGTCCGGCGACGAGTCTTTGGCTACTCTGGATATTATATGCATAGACCTTTTTACCGGTATAGCAGACCTTATGAAGGCCGGTGCGGCGGCAACATATATAAAGAAGGACGGTGTTGTACAGAGGGTAGATTTTTCATCATTGCCGGTGGGAATTTTAACCGATGTTAAGCTGGAGCACAGAACTCTAAGACTGGGAAATGACGACTGGGTGCTAATGGTTTCTGACGGTGCTGTGGTGTCGGGGGATAGCTGGATAATGGATATTATGAAGCACTGGAAAAGCGGAAGTGCACAGGAAATGGCACAGGTAATTATTACAGAGGCAAAAGAAAACCGTAACGACAACTACGATGATGACGTTACGGCGATAGCTATGAATTTTATGAGTAATATTAAGGATTAACGGGACTGTTTACCTAAACAGAGCATCATATGGCAGGCCAAACCATTCCCTTACCCAAAAGGTTGGTAAAAATATTAAATTGGTGTTGGCGTTTACAGCACCAATTTTGCTGTCTATACCCAGCTTTCGTGCTATAAGCAACGCTCTTGCCTGATGAAAGCCGTCAGAAACAATGGCAATGTCTGTGCTTGCACCTTGCTTTTTTATTATGTCGTAGGAATACATTAAATTTTCCTGCGTGTTTGTGGCAGACTCCTCAAGGAAAATACGGTTTTTGTCTATGCCGCTTTCTGTAAGTACATTATACATACACTGAGCCTCTGTAATGTTTGCAGAGTTGCCCAGTCCTCCGGTAGCAACACATATGGCGTCGGGATTTTCGTCCAAATAGTTTTTTCCGGCTGTAATGCGGTCGTTTAGCATAATGCTTGGTCTGTCGCCTATTACCTGTGCCCCCAGTATAATTGCAGAGGCATTTTGGCTTGGCGCAATGCTTGCACAGATTATCATAACAGTGCTTATTACAAGTCCGTACAGAAAGAAAGCGTAAATTAAAAATCTGCCCAGCTTCCATAAAATTTTGCTAAATGCTTTTTGATAAAATTTGTCCCGTATTTTTTTAAACACAGGCTTAAAGGCAAAATAAACCGCAACAAGTATGCTTACAGTCATACCAAACAGGTTGTATGGGTTTAAAATGCCAAAAGTAATAAACGGCAGCAAAAACCACACAAACATTCCACAGCCCAATACTGCCATTATTGTTCTGAATATATTAAAGCCTACAGAATATTTGCTGTTGTTTTTAACAAGCTGTTCTTGATTCATAATGAACACCTCAATACTGTTTTTTGTTGATTTCAGTCTACACACCATTAAAATACCCTGCCGATTTTTTACCTGTTCGGTTAAAAAAGTTTTTGCTTTTTAATGGATTGTCTAACACTAATTGTACAAAAATATATTCTTATTTACAAGTATAAATTTAAAAAAGTCACCCATATTTTGGTATGACCTGTTAAGCAGACAGGTGCATATCATTAGCTAAGGGTGACTTTTGTGTTTTGTTTATAACTGTGTTTTTATATTGTTAAATAATGAAGCCTTGTGTCAAAAGCATTCTGTATAGAAATCAGAAAGGTTACTTGCCTGTTGAGCCGAAACCGCCTGTACTGCGTGCAGTATCGTCCAAAGCTGTAACCTCTGTTATATTCGGCGTGCATACAGGCATTACCACCATTTGTGCAATTCTGTCGTTTGGTGCTACGGTGTAGCTTTTATTGCTCGAATTTTGCAGACCTACACATATTTCACCACGGTAGTCGCTGTCAACAACCCCCACACCGTTTGAAAGCGCTATGCCATATTTTATTCCCAAGCCGCTTCTGGCAAATATAAACAGACCGTATTGGTTACTCGGCAGGGCAACGGCTATGCCTGTAGGAACAGTTACACGCTGACCGGCCTCTATGGTAACAGGGCTGTCTATGCAGGCGTGCAAGTCCATTCCTGCCGAGCCGTCGGTAGCCCTTGTAGGGATAATTGCGTTTTCTTTCAGCTTTTGTATTTTTATATCCATTAATTTACCTCTTTGCGGCGGAGCACCATTTGGCTTACAAGGGCTGTGTTCGTTTATATTATAAAACGCCCTTGTAATACAGACCTCGGGTGTGTCCGCCGTCTATTTTACTTTTATTTTTAACAGCATTTAGTGCGTTTAGCTTTTCTTCTGTGTTTTCGGTGGTAAACATCATTGTGTAAAAGTCAACATTTTCCACTTCTCTTAAACGGTCGCCCATATAAAGCGGAACGCTGTTGAATATCTGAGTACATCCGCCGCTGCATTTGTATGGAAAGCTAATGTCTTTTCTGTCTGTAATGTAACCCAATCCGCCGCATTCCTTACAGCTTTTTGTTGACGAATTTACACCGGGACAGTTTCTGGTTAGCATAAGCGGCAGTCTGCCGTATATTAATGCGCCTGTTTTTGCAGTACCGCCCAGTGCTTTTATTTGCGTCAGGGTAAGCTCAAATGAGGCAGTAATGTCGGTAATGCCAAGTGACTCAAAAAAGCAGACGCTTTCTGTGTTCATTACATTCAGTCTAAAGCTGCCGTGTATGCTAAAACCAAGCGCCTTACAAACAGGTATAGCCCCCAGGTTATTTACAAGTATATGCTTTACACCTAAAGCCTTTGCCTTTAGCAAACGGCTTTTAATTTGCTCCTCTCTGCCAAACATACCGGCAGATATTTCTATGCCTAAGTTAAAGCCTTGAAGCAGCAGCTGTTCTATAACCGCCGTTGGTGTTGCTTCAGGCACAAACACAAGCTCACACTGCGTAAATTCCTGCGGAATGTCCCAGTCGGAAAACACTGCCCTAAGGGGAATGTCTTCTTTTTGTGTTCGTGTGTTTGTAGTGTGAAGATTAATTTCCAAAGGCTCTTCACAGTGGTATTTTGACATTCTTACATTTGTAAGCCGATTTAGTGCCTCTCGTCTTAATTTGTTAAGGGACGACAAGGGCAGTGTAACACCGCTTTCAATGTTGCAGACCACTGTATTTGTTTTGTATGGCGTGCCGCCGGATTTGTACAGCTGTTCTTTTGCCTTTTCGTCGGTTAAAGGCTTATTTACAGCCTGCCGGCACAGCTCTCCCTGTACTGTTGTACAGACAGATTTATCATCGGTTAAAGCCGCTTTAAGCACCGCCGGTTTGTCCTTTTGTAATGTAAGCTCCATTTTAACGGGAATATGGCTGTACTCGTTTTTATATATGCTGTGTATTTGGTTAAGCACCTTTGTTGTGGCAGATATTACATCCTCCTTTTGGCGTGTACCAAACATTGAGGCACCTCTGCTTGCTGTGTAGTAGCCGTCTGTAAAGCCCGAGCGTGAAAAAACGCTTTGCAGGCGGCTGCAGCTTTCTGCGGCAGCCGTGCCTGTATCGTAAAATTGTCTGGCAACATTTACAGAGGCGGCTACATATTCCGGCCGCTTCATTCGTCCCTCTATTTTTGCAGAGGTAACGCCGATGGCGTTTAGCTCACGCAAATGCTGCAGTATTGACATATCCTTTAGGCTAAGGTCATGACCTGTGCCACCCTCTACCATAAACGGAAGTCTGCAGGTTTGGGCACACTGACCACGGTTGCCGCTTCTGCCTCCCAGTACAGCACTGAAGTAGCATTGTCCCGACACGCACATACACAGTGCACCATGTACGAAAACCTCAAGCTCTATACCGGGGCAAGCCTGAGATACCTGTGCAATTTCTTCCTTAGACATTTCTCTTGAAAGCACTACTCTGGTAAAGCCCAGGCTGTACAGCAGTTTTGCACCCTGCGGAGTGTGTACGCTCATTTGTGTTGAACCGTGTAAATGGAGCCCCGGCATAGCTTTGTGCAAAACAGAGGCAAAGCCTACATCCTGCACAATTATTGCGTCAATTTGCAGTTTGTAGGCTTGCTGTGCCATTTGTACGGCTGCTTCCATTTCGTGGTCGGTTATAAGGGTGTTCATTGTCAGATACAGCTTAACGCCCCTTTGGTGGCAATACTCCACCGCCTCTTTAAGCTGCTCACAGTCAAAATTTTTTGCAGATGCTCTTGCTCCAAATCTTGTAGAGCCTAAATACACAGCGTCAGCACCCGAACGAACGGCCGCCGTAAGAGCCTCCACAGAGCCTGCCGGTGCAAGAATTTCCATTTTGCGGTTATTTTGCTGTGCAGGCGTGTTGGTGTTATTATTGTTAATTGTACTCACAATAGTTTAACTCTCTTCGTTAAGTAAATTCATAAGCTCTTCGTCCGTAACCACATCGGCAAATTCGTCCCTGGTAAAAAGTCGGTCCTGCACGCCGCTTGCTTTCTGTTCGGTAACGCTGTTAAGCCTTGTCGGTACAGCCTTTGTGCTTGTTGGTGCCGTTTTTGTATGGCTATCGGCCACAGCGGTGTCCGTTTTCGGCTTGGAAGCTTCTTCAACATATGTTCCTGCTTTCAGCTCCGCTATTACACGGTGCAGTCCTGCCTTTTCTTCCTTTAGCTGTTGGTTTTCAACAAGCAGCTTGTTTAGCTGCATAGTTGCATCTCTTGCTATAGACTCGCAGTCATCGGTTTTCTTTATAAGCTCTCTTGTTATAACCTTTTCTTTTTCCAACTGGTCACAGTAGTTCAGTGCAGCTACTATTGTTGCCATTTGTACAGACAGCTTTTGGTCGCTGTCTGACAGCTGCTTTATTCTTTTGTCAACAATACCGGCTATTTTCTGAATGTATTGCCGGCTCTCGTCTGCGGTAATTAAAAATTGACTTCCGCATATTTTGAGCCTTACCTTGTTTTTCTTTTCTTCTTCACCCACAGTTATACCTCCTTGTTTTATATTTTGCTGAAAGTCTGTTTCTTATAGATATACAAATTTATTATACAACATTTTTAAGGATTGTAAAAGACTTTATAAGCATTTTTACAATTTTTCAACGCTTTTGCGATATTAGAGCGTTATAATCGCCAAAAGCAGTTAGTACAGATTTAAAGATGTAGCTATTTGAATAAAATATGCTTGTAAAACCATTCTCGGTTTGGTATTAAATTGGAAAATTTTCGCTTGATATTAAAAATATTTTGTGATAAAATAATTAGAGATTAAATAAGTATTAGAAGTAAGGAGTGGGAAGTAAAGCGGCCCGCTCTTTTTATTTGTACAAAAGCATAAATAAGCTGAATTTGAAAGGAAGTGCGTTATGGCAGGTAAAAACACGGTAAGTGCCGTATGGGATATTGTAGAGCCTTATGTTAAGGAGCTAAACCTGCAGCTGTGGGATGTTCGCTTTGTAAAAGAGGGAGCCAACTGGTATTTAAGAATTTTTATAGACAGTGAAAACGGTATTACCATAGAGGACTGTGAGGCGGTAAGCCGTGCTGTTGACGAGCCGCTTGACATTGCAGACCCTATTGACAAAAGCTATTGCCTTGAGGTTTGCTCACCGGGTATAGAAAGAGAGCTTACCAGACCGGAGCATTTTGAGCAGTTTATAGGTGCTGATGTAATGGTTAAAATGATACGCCCTATAGAGGGCGTAGGCAAGGAGTTTAAGGGTGTGCTTGCTTCTGCCGACAAACAAAGCTGTACTGTAGCTACAAACAGCGGAGATATTACCTTTAACAAAAAGGACAGCGTCTGGGTAAAGCTTGACGACTTTAATATGTAATTTTAAGATAAAACTAAGAAAGGTTGATTTGAAAAATGGATAACAAGGGGCTATTCGAGGCCATTGCACAGCTTGAAAAGGATAAGGGCGTGCCGTCTGATTATATGTTTGAGCAAATTAAAAGAGCTATTGAAATTGCAGCAGGCAAAAACTACGGCAATGACAATGTAACATTTGTAATTGATAAGGACAATTATATTTTTGATGCTTATCTTCAAAAGGAGGTTGTTGAGGAGGTTTTTGACAACAACATTGAGATTTCCGAAGAAAAAGCAAGAGAAATTAACCCGAGCGCCCAAATAGGTGATTATGTAGGGGTAAAAATGGACACAATGGCATTAGGAAGAATAGGTGTTAATGCCGCAAGAAATGTTATAAGACAGGGCATTAACGAGGGCGAAAAGGGCCAGATTATGCTTGAATTCCAAAGCAAAATCGGCGAGCTTGTTACGGCTACTGTAGAAAGAGTTGACCCGCAAACAGGCAATGCTACAGTAAGAATAAATAAGTCTACAGCTGTACTGCTTCACGGTGAGCAGGTAGACGGTGAGATTCTTGAAGAGGGACAGAAGATAAAGGTTTACATTTCTGATGTTCAAAAGAGAGAAAAGGGCGGCCCAAGAGTTTTAATTTCAAGGACTCACCCTGAGTTTGTAAAGAGAATGTTTGAAACAGAGGTTCCTGAAATTTATGACGGAATTGTCGAGATTAAGTCTATTTCAAGAGAAGCAGGCTCAAGAACAAAAATAGCTGTATGCAGCAAGGACGACCAGGTTGACGCTGTAGGTGCTTGCATTGGTACCAGAGGTGCAAGAGTAAACACTATTGTAAATGAGCTTAACGGTGAAAAAATCGACATAGTAGTTTATGACGATGATCCTAAGAGATTTATTGCGGCTGCACTTTCACCGGCAAGTGTTGTTAATGTACAGCTTGCGGCAGACGGCTCAAAGTCCTGCCGTGTAACAGTACCCGATGGTCAGCTTTCACTGGCTATCGGCAATAAGGGACAGAATGCAAGGCTGGCAGCAAAGCTGACAGGCTGGAAAATTGATATTCGCCCTGAAAGCGGTTTCTTTGGAGAAGAAGAGGACGATTTTGTACCGGCTGACGATGCTGCAAAGCTGCCTGGCGATAACGCAGAGGATTTTGAAGGCGGCATAGAAGAAGCAGATACAGACAGCTTGCAGCAGACCGTTGAGGACACACCCGAAGGTCTTGTAGAAAATGAAGAAATTGCAGAGGATTTAGACAGGGAGAAGGATGAGAAGGTTCAGAATGCAGTAGACGCTATATTGAACTTGGAGTCTGAGGAGTAATATATTTCAAAATACTTTTGCATTAAACCGTGAAAGGCAGTGGTTAAGTGAAACAAAAAAGAATACCTCTAAGGAAGTGCACAGGCTGTATGGAAATGAAGCCTAAAAAGGAGCTTATTCGCATTGTAAAGGCACCGGATATAAAAGATGAAAACGGTGAGGTTTTGCAAAGGGGCGAGGTTTCCTTGGACACTACAGGCAAAAAGCCGGGCAGAGGTGCATATGTGTGCCACAGCTTGGAGTGCCTGCAAATGGCACAAAAGGCACGCCGTCTGGAAAGGGCCTTTGCCTGCAAAATTCCCGAAGAGGTTTACAGCCAGTTGGAAGAAGGTATGAAGAGCCTTGAATAATAAGCTGTTGTCCTTTTTGGGCTTGTGCAGAAGAGCAGGTAAAATGACCATAGGTAACGATGCGGTTATAGAGGAAATAAACAATGGCAAATCCTGCTTGGTGCTGTTAGCCGGTGATGCGTCACAGCGTACAGCAAGAGAAGCTGCTCTGGAGGCAGAAAAAAATAATGTAGAAATACGAACACTAAGTTGCAGCAAGCAGCAGCTAAGTCAGG
>FR891338.1:34169-50142 GCA_000435335.1 Clostridium sp. CAG:964 | reverse complement strand
GACGCAGGATTTGCAAAGAAGCTAATGCAGTTAGCTGATGATGAATAAGGAGGTAAGTTGCTTATGATGGTAAAATATAAATTGCGTGAGGTTGCAAGCGACCTTGGTGTAGCTAATAAAGATGTTATAGATGTTTTAAGTAAGTATTTTGGTGGTGAACCTAAAAAGCAAACAGCTGTACTTACAGAAGAGGAACTAAACATAGTATTTGATTACTTCACACAGAAAAATAATATGGAAAGCTTTGACGCATATTACGCTGCCAACGGCAGTGCAGACAAGGGCACTGAAGATAAGGCCGGCGAAAATTCAGATAAAAAATCTGACAGTAAAAGAAAGCCGCAGGCAAAGGACGACAAGCAGGGTAAAAAGCAGGACGGCAAAAATACAGCTGCAAAGCAGAATGTAAAGAAGCAGGACAGCAAACCGCAGGCACAGTCGGACAGCAGCAAAAGCGACAACAGTAAAAGCGACAACGGTAATGTTCAGTTTAAGAACAGAAGGGAAAGAAAAATTGTCGATACCCGTCAGGTAGTTGTTGATGTAGAAAGATACAACGAAAAGTATGACAGACTGGCAAGTGAAAAAATTAAGAGCGAAAATCAAACAGCACACAAGCAGAAGATTAACCAGCGTTCACAGCAGAGAAACAAGCAGAGAAGAGGTAAAAGGGAAACCGAGCAGGAGCGTTTAAACCGTATTGCTATGGAGCGTAAAAAGAAGCCTATTACCGTTTCTATTCCTGAGGAAATTCAGGTTGGCGAGCTGGCTCTAAGACTAAAGGCTACAGCTGCCGAGGTTATCAAAAAGCTGATGATGCTTGGTGTAATGGCAAGCGTAAACGATACTATAGACTTTGACACAGCCTCACTTGTTGCTATGGAATTCCACGCAAAGGTCGAAAAAGAGGTTGTAGTTACAATCGAAGAAAGAATTATAGACGACAGCGAGGATGACGACAGCAACCTTGTAGAGCGTGCTCCTGTAGTTGTTGTAATGGGCCATGTTGACCACGGTAAAACCTCATTGCTTGACGCAATTCGTCACGCCCATGTTACAGCAGGTGAGGCAGGCGGTATTACACAGCATATTGGTGCATACCGTGTTAATATAAACGACCGTGAAATTACATTCTTGGATACACCCGGTCACGAAGCATTTACAACAATGCGTGCAAGAGGTGCAATGGCTACGGATATTGCCATATTGGTGGTTGCCGCAGACGACGGTATTATGCCGCAGACTGTAGAGGCTATTAACCACGCAAAGGCTGCCGGAGTATCTATAATTGTAGCAATTAACAAAATGGATAAGCCGGGCGCTAACCCTGAGCAGGTTAAGCAGCAGCTTACAGAGTATAACATTGTTCCTGAGGAATGGGGCGGCGATGTACCGTGTATTCCTGTTTCTGCAAAAACAAAAGAAGGTCTTGACGATTTGCTTGAGATGGTTCTGCTTACAGCCGATGTTATGGAGCTAAAGGCTAACCCGGACAGAAGCGCAAAGGGCGTTGTAATTGATGCAAGGCTTGACAAGGGCAGAGGTCCTATTGCGTCTATGCTTGTACAGAACGGTACACTGAATGTAGGCGACATTATTGTAGCAGGTACTTCTGTAGGCCGTGTAAGAGCTATGACTAACGACAGAGGCGAAAAGGTTAAGCACGCAGGTCCGTCATACCCTGTTGAGGTGTCCGGTCTAGGCGAGGTGCCTACAGGCGGCGACATCTTTAACGCAGTATCTGACGAGCGCCTTGCAAGAGAGCTTGTAGAGCAGAGAAAGGCAAAGGCTAAGGAAGAGCTGTTTAACGCACAAACAAAGGTTACACTTGACAACCTGTTTGACCAAATGCAGCTGGGTGAAATTAAAGAGCTTAAGATTATTGTTAAGGCAGATGTACAAGGCTCTGTAGAAGCAGTAAGACAGTCTTTGGAAAAGCTTTCAAACAACGAGGTAAGAGTAAATGTTATCCACGGTGCAGTTGGTGCCATTAATGAGTCTGATGTTATGTTGGCAAAGGCATCAAATGCTATTGTAGTAGGCTTTAATGTTCGTCCTGACGCAGTAGCACAGGCTACAGCTGAGCGTGACGGCATAGAGCTTCATATGTACCGTGTAATTTACGATTGTATAGAAGAAATTGAGCAGGCAATGAAGGGCATGCTTGCACCAAAAACAAGAGAAGTTGAGCTGGGCAAGGCAGAGTGCCGTAGTGTTATTAAGATTAAGAATGTTGGCTTTATTGCAGGCAGCTATGTACTTAGCGGTAAGGTTGAGCGTAACGCTATGGTGCGTGTTGTTCGTGACGGCATAGTTGTTGCCGAGGACACAATGTCTTCACTTCAGCGTTTCAAGGATTCTGTTAAAGAGGTTGCGGCAGGCTACGAGTGCGGTATAGGACTTGAGCATTTCTCTGACCTTAAAGAGGGCGACATTCTTGAGGTGTTCAAAATAGAAGAATACAGAGATTAATTACCCATAATATTTATACTTAGCACTGCAAAAGCAAAGGCTTATAAAAAGCCCGGTGTATTTTAACAGTGCTTGGTATTAACAGGCGGACAATAGAAAGGTTTTAAATAACCCTCTGTAGTCCGCCAATTTTGAATTTATAATAAACATTGCTTTCAAAATTAAAGGTATTATATACCTGTTTAAAAATGACCGGCAATTTATATAACAGAAACTAATAATATATGGAAATATTTACAAGGAGAAGAAATATGGCAGGATATAAAATGGACCGTACTACAGAGGACATTAAGCGTGAGCTTACAGCTATACTGCGTGAAATGAAGGATCCTCGTGTAAGTGACGCATTAATAAGTGTTGTAAGGGTAGATGTTACAAACGACCTATCGTATTGCAGTGTATATGTAAGCTCAATGTACGGTATGGAAAAAAGCAAAGAGGCGGTAAAGGCTTTGAAAAATGCAGCCGGTTATATACGAAAGGAGCTGGGCCACAGGCTAAAGCTGCGTCATGTCCCGGCACCGCTGTTTTATGCAACCGATTCAATAGAGTACAGTGCTAATATTAACAGAATACTTTCAGAGCTTGATATTCCCGAAGAGGAGGAAGAAGATGAGGAAAACCTGTAATTTAGCCGAGGCTGCAGAGTTTTTTAAAAGCAACGACTGCTTTGGTATTCTTACACATCAGTTTCCGGACGGCGATACTCTTGGCTCTGCTTACGGCTTGTGCAGTATGCTTCAGCAAATGGGCAAAAAGGCAAGAGTGCTTGTAAACGGCGGCAGACCTCCCCAAAAGTTTTTATATTTAGAACAGCTTGTGCAGCGGCAGGACTTTAATGTAGAAAATTATGTAAGCGTAGATGTTGCCGACGCTAAGCTTTTAGGTGAGCTTGATGTATACGCAGAGCAGGTAGAGCTTGCTATAGACCACCACAGTACGCATAATCCTTTTGCCCGTATTTACTATGTAAACACGCTGGCTTCCAACTGCGAAAACATAGTTGAGCTTGCAGGTGAGCTGAATGTAACCATTACAAAGGACATTGCAGACGCCCTCTATACAGGAATAGCTACCGATACAGGCTGCTTCAGATATACAAACACAACATCAAAAACCCACACCACAGCCGCACAGCTTATGGACTGCGGCTGTGACGCCGCTAAAATAAACAAGGCAATGTTTGAAACAGTGTCAAAAAACAAAAAGGCCTTAGAGTCCTATGTTATCGGCAATATGGAGTATTTTTGTGATGACAAAATTGCCGTTGCACATACTACAAGGGAAATATTGAAAAGGTTTAATGTTCCTGAGGACGAGGTGGGGGGAATATCGGCAATTCCACGCACTATAGAAGGCGTGCTTATAGGCATTACAATAAGGCAGAAAAACGATACAACCTATAAAATATCGGTAAGAACAAACGAGGGCATAGACGCCAGTGCTATTTGCGGTCAGCTTGGCGGCGGCGGTCACAAGGCGGCGGCAGGCTGTGCCGTAGACGGAACTCTGCAGCAGGCAAAAGAGGCTGTACTTGCCGTAGCTAAAAAGTATATTGAGGAACAGTGAATATATGGACGGTGTAATTGTTATAAATAAGCCGGCGGAATTTACTTCATTTGATGTGGTAGCTGTAATGCGTGGCGTGGCAAAAACCAAAAAGGTAGGACACACCGGCACTCTTGACCCTATGGCAACAGGCGTTTTGCCGTTGCTTTTTGGCAGTGCTACAAAGGCACAGTCCCTTTTGCCCGACAGCACCAAGGAATATGAAGCGGAGTTTAAGCTGGGGCTTACTACCGATACTCTTGATGTATGGGGTACGGTGCAAAGTGAAAAGCCTGTAAATGTAACACAGCAGGATATTCAGAATATTTTGCCGGAGTTTACAGGTGATATTTTACAGCTGCCGCCAATGTATTCTGCCGTTCAGCAGGACGGCAAAAGGCTTTATGAGCTTGCCCGACAGGGTATTGTTGTACAGCGTGAAAAAAGACAGGTGAATATAAGCCTGTTACAGCTGTTGGAGTATAACGAGAATACACATACAGGCAAGCTGCGTATAGCGTGCTCAAAGGGTACATATATAAGAACACTGATAGACGACATAGGTGTAAGGCTTAACTGCGGCGGTATAATGACATCACTATGTCGTACAAAGGCTTGCGGATATACCCTTAATGACGCTGTTACACTTGAACAGGCAAAACAGCTTGGAAACGAAGGTGCCCTTGATTCTGTTTTAAAGGACACAAGCCTGCTGTTTAATGTATACAGGCAGGTTAAGGTTTCACTGCCTCAGGCAAAGCGTTTTTGCAACGGAGGTCAGCTTGATTTGTCAAGGCTTAGAATAAGCAATCTGCAAGATGCAGAGGTGCTTAGGGTATGTACATACGAGGGCAGGTTTATTGGCTTAGGTAAGGTTGAGCAGGAGAAAAGTTGGCTTGCAATATACAAGCTGTTTAATTTTATACATGACGGTAAATAATAAGGTAAGGGGCGAATGGTTATGAAAACAGGCTTAGTCCTTGAGGGCGGCGGCAAAAGGGGAATTTATGCCGCCGGTGTACTGGATGTTCTGTTGGAAAACAATATATGGACAGACGGGCTTATAGGTACTTCGGCAGGCGCAGTAAACGGCTGTTCTTATGTTTCTAATCAATATGAGAGAAATTTAAGATACAACATAAGGTTTGCAAAGGAAAAAAGGTATATGAGCATTTACTCATTAATCACAACGGGAAATGTCGTAGGTACTGACTTTGCTTACAATATTTTGCCCAACAAGCTGGAGGTGTTTGACTATGATGCCTTTGAAAAATCGCCTGTAGCTTACTATGTTACTTGCAGTAATGTAGAAACAGGCAAGGCGGAGTACATACAGTGCAAAAGCCTGCGTGGGAAAAATATGGATTATCTAAGAGCATCTGCATCACTTCCGTATGTTTCGCAAATTGTGGAAATAGACGGCAAAAAGTATCTTGACGGCGGAATATGTGACAGCATACCCCTAAAGGCCTTTCAGGATATGGGCTATGAAAAAAACCTGGTGGTTTTAACACGACCAAGGGGCTATATAAAAAAGCCTGAAAATAATCTTTTGGCTAATTTGTACTACCGCAAATATCCGGCGTTTGTTACGGCACTTAGAAACAGATACGCTGTTTACAACAGAACATTAAAATATATAGAGCAGCAGGAAAATCAGGGGAATATACTTGTGCTTCGACCAAGCGAAAGCATAAGTGTGGGCAGAATGGAACAGGATCCGGAGAGGCTTAAGCAAATGTATGAGCTGGGCAAAAATGATGCCGGACAAATGCTTGACGCAATTGCATCGTTTTTATCGAAATAATTTTGTTCTATCTTTGATAATTATATAAAAAACCGAGCAATATAAAAACTTTTTTATAAAATGCGTTGAAAATTAACTGCTTCTAAAGTATAATAAAGTTGGTATAGGCTTTTATTATAGCGTAGCTATACTTAATATAGATTATAGGAGGATGCTATCTATGGACGAGGATAGAAACAACCTTAACGAGGAGGATCTGCGTCTTAGAAAAAGGCAGCAGGAGCGTCGCTTAAAAAGGAAAAGAGAAAAAGAAAAAATGCGTCGCCGCAAGAGAATTATTCTTATTGTATTGGCTATGGCTATGATTTTGTTGTTAGTATTTGGTATTGCATCCTGTGCTTCAAGCTGTGTCAGCAAAAGTGAGAAAAATCAGCAGAGCTTAAATAACAAAGCAACAGAGGCAACGCAGGTAGCTACTGTGGCAAATATTGTTACCAAGCCTACACAGGCGGTGAAGCAAACCGGCAATACAATTAAGGACAACGGCAAGGACGGTTATGAAACCGATTCTGGTATTTATATTTGGGACAACAAGGCTTTTGAACAGTTTTACGGTACCGAGGATATGGCAAAAACCTACGCTAACGCCATTACACATTACAGGCAGCAGCTCGACAGCTCTATAAATGTATATAACTTAGTTGTACCTACGCACATAGCCTTTGGCTTGCCTGACAGACTGAAAAGTGCTGTTTCAAGTAATAATCAGCAGGACTACCTAAACAGTGTGTTCAGCACATATGGTTCCGACATAAAAAGTGTAAATATTTATGATGCTATGGACAGTCATAAAACAGAGTACGAATTCTTTAACACAGACCACCACTGGACAGCAGACGGTTCGTACTATGCATATGAGCAGTTCTGTAAGGTAGCAGGTGAAACTCCTGTAGACAAAAGCTCCCTTACTTCAAAGGAAATAAACGGTTTTGTGGGTTCCTTGTACACTGCAACAAATGTTGAGGCACTGAAAAATAACCCGGATACAGTTAAATACTACGATATGGGCGAAACCTACACTATGTATTTAATGCAGCAGGGCAGTACAGAATTTACAGAGCTGGACAATATGTATTATGAGGACGCATCTGCAGGCTCAGAAACCTACGGCGTGTTTATATGGGGAGATAACCCGGTTACTAAAATTGTAAATGCAGACTCAAAGAACGGCAAAAAAATTCTTGTAATTAAGGAATCATACGGCAACGCCTTTGTACCGTGGCTTGTAAACAACTACGACGAGGTTCATGCTATTGACTTCAGACATTACGACGGCAATGTTGTGTCCTATTGTAAAGACAACGGCATTACAGATGTATTGTTCCTTAACGGTGTAATGAGCTCTGCCAGCAGCTTCCAGATTGACAGTATGAGCTCTCTGTTTGCTTAAACAACACACAACAGAATATAACACAGGCTTACAGAGTATTATATATTCTGCAAGCCTTTATTTTTTTGCGAATTTCTACAAAAATATATGCTATGCTTTGTTAGTAATTCATTAAAAATTGTTTGACAAATATCTGTTGACTTTGAATATTTATGGTGTTATAATTGTTCAACACTAAACAGTTAAGTAGTAAACATTACAAAGGAGGTGTTATTATGAACAATAAAAAATTATATGTTGAGGATCCCTCAAAGGCGGGCAAGCTGCTAAGATCTATCAACAATTTTCTAATGAGGGTGACCATTCAGCAGGGAAAAAAGCTGAATATCGACCATTGTACCATGATGCACGGCTGGATATTGGGATATTTGTGCCATAATAGTTCCGAAGATGTTTATCAGCGTGACATCGAAAGGGAATTTGCGGTAACCCGTTCGGCAGTAACCGCTATTGTAAAGAGTATGGAAAATAACGGGTATATTAAGCGTATAGAGGTTGAGCACGACGCAAGACTGAAAAAGATAGTGGTTACAGAAAAGGGAAGAGAAATGCATAAAATTATAGTTGCAAGTTTACAGTATGTTGACAGCCAGGCTTTAAGGGGTGTGGATCCTGAGGACTACGAGGCCTTTATTCGTGTTGCAGGCATAATAAAAGATAATCTGCATTCTATGCTGTAAGGGTGCGTTATGAATATATTAGAAATATAATAGGAGGATTATATGTTTACATTATTAAAGAGTGTAAGGGAATATAAGTGGGTGTCTATAATTACTCCAATTTTAAAAATTGCCGAAGTAATTATGGAGGTGCTTATTCCCCTGTATATGGCAGACCTTATCGACTATGGTATAGATAAGGGCGATATGGATTATGTATGGAAAATGGGTTTAATACTTGTTGGCTTTACAATATTGTCATTTACCTTTGGCGTAGTGGGAAGTATTACGGTGTCAAAGGCGTCAACAGGCTTTGCTAAAAACCTGCGTAAGGATATGTTCTACAAGGTGCAGAATTATTCCTTTTCAAATATTGACAAGTTTTCAACCTCGAGTATAGTAACACGACTGACCACCGATGTAACCAATATTCAAAATGCTTATCAAATGTCGTTGGCTATAGCGGTGCGTGCGCCTATAATGTTTATTGTAGCTATTGTAGCCTCGTTTACAATTAATGCACAGCTGGCATGGGTGTATGTAGCCTGCGTGCCTATTATAGCTGCTGTAATGTTTATATTCATAAAGGTAGTAAACCCTATTTTCCGCAGAGTGTTTAAAACCTATGACAAGCTGAATAATGTTGTTCAGGAAAATGTAAGAGGCATACGAGTAGTTAAGTCTTTTGTAAGAGAAGACTACGAAGTAAAGAAATTTAAAGGCATATCGGGAATTATATTCAAGGATTTTGCAACAGCAGAAAAGCTTATGGCAGGAGCTTCGCCTGTTATGATGTTTTGTTTGTACGGAAGTATCATTCTGATTTCATGGTTTGGCGCAAGAATGATTATAGCGTCAGGCAATAACCCGCAGGTTGGCTTTACTACAGGTCAGCTAATGAGCCTTATTACCTATGCTACACAAATTCTTATGAGCCTAATGATGGTAACAATGATTATTATTATGCTTACTATGTCAAAGGCGTCTGTAGAGAGAGTTTCAGAAATATTAAATGAAGAAAGCGATATTCACTCCCCTGAAAATCCTGTAACAGAGGTAAAGAACGGCGACATATCATTTGAAAATGTAAACTTTGCTTACAAAAAGGACAGCGACAACTATTGCCTAAAGAATATTAACCTTAACATAAAATCAGGCGAAACAATAGGTATTATCGGCGGTACAGGCTCGTCAAAGTCAAGCCTGATACAGCTTATTTCAAGACTGTATGATGTTTCTACAGGCTCGGTTAAGGTTGGCGATGTAGATGTAAGAGATTATGATGTTAAGGTGCTGCGTGACGCCGTATCTGTAGTGCTTCAAAAAAATGTGCTGTTTTCCGGTACAATTAAGGAGAATTTGCGTTGGGGTGACGAAAACGCAACCGACGAACAGATTAAGCATGCTTGCAAGCTGGCTCAGGCAGAGGAGTTTATAGAAGGCTTTCCAGATAAATATGACACATATATTGAGCAGGGCGGTGCCAATGTTTCTGGAGGTCAAAAGCAAAGGCTTTGTATTGCAAGGGCATTGCTGAAAAAGCCAAAGGTACTTATACTGGACGACTCAACAAGTGCGGTAGATACAAAAACAGACGCTCTTATCAGACAGGCGTTTGCAGAGGAAATTCCCGATACTACAAAAATTATTATTGCACAGCGTATAGCTTCGGTACAAAACGCAGACAAAATTATTGTTATGAACAACGGCTGTATAGACGCTGTAGGAACACATGAACAGCTGGTTGACAATAACAAGATTTACAGTGAAGTGTATTATTCTCAGAAGAATGGAGATGAAGATTAATGGCACAACAACAGGCTAAAATGCCCCGGGGTAAAATTTCAAAGGGAGTAAGGCTTCCTAACCAAAAGCTTGAGGGTAAAACAGTAAAGCGATTGATTGGCTATTTGTTAAAGCACAAGGTAACCATTATAGTGGTTGCCGTATGCATAATATTAAGCTCACTTACCAATGTTGCATCGTCAGTTTTCTTACAGCTGTTAATCGACGACTATATTACGCCGGCACTGGCCAGTACAAACCCTGTGCTGACAGGTATGGCTAAGCTTATAATTACTATGATCGGCATTTTCGTAGTGGGTATTGTCAGCTCGTATTTATATATGAGATTAATGGGCGTTATGAGCCAAAAGATACTAAAGGAAATTCGTGACGAAATGTTTGAAAAAATGCAGAAGCTGCCTATTAAATATTTTGACACCCATTCCCACGGCGACATTATGTCCCACTATACAAACGATGCCGATACTTTAAGACAGATGCTTTCACAAAGCTTGCCGCAAATGTTTTCGTCAATTATAACCTTGGCGGCTATCATTATAACAATGATTATTACCAGCTGGCAGCTGACATTGGTTGTGGCAGTGTTCTTAGCTTTAATGCTGTTTGCCGTTAAAAAGGTTACGGGCAGAAGCGGCAAATACTTTATGGCACAGCAGGAATCCCTTGGTAATGTAAACGGCTACATTGAGGAGCTTATTAACGGTCAAAAGGTTGTTAAGGTATTTAATCACGAAGAAAAAGCAAAGGAGGAGTTTGACAGGAAAAACGAGGAGCTGGCACAAAACGCCTTTAAAGCTAACGCCTTTGCAAGCACTCTAATGCCTATGATGGGCAACCTAGGCTATATGCTGTATGTTATTCTCGCTATAGTTGGGGGTGCGGTAGCTGTTGGTACAGGTGCTATTACACTGGGTGCTATCGCCTCATTCCTAAATCTTAGCCGAAGCTTTATGCAGCCTATTTCTCAGGTTTCACAGCAAATGAATATGGTTATTATGGCAATGGCAGGTGCTAAGCGTATATTCGACCTAATGGACGAGGAGCCGGAGGTAAACGACGGCTATGTAACGCTTGTTCGTGCAAAAATTGACGGTGACAAAATTACAGAGTGCAGGGAGCGCACAGGTACTTGGGCGTGGAAGCACCCTCACGGTGACGGAACAGTAACCTACACCCAAATGAAGGGCGAGGTTGTAATGCACGATGTAGACTTTAGCTATGTGCCTGACAAACCGGTTTTACACGATATTGATTTGTTCGCTAAGCCGGGACAGAAAATTGCCTTTGTAGGTTCAACAGGCGCAGGCAAAACAACTATTACAAACCTGATTAACCGTTTTTATGATATTGACGACGGTAAAATTCGATATGACGGCATTAATATAAATAAAATTAATAAGGTAGACCTAAGACATTCTTTGGGTATTGTTTTGCAGGATGTAAACCTGTTTACCGGAACAATTATGGAGAATATCCGTTACGGCAAGTTGGACGCAACAGACGAAGAAGTAATAGATGCAGCAAAGCTTGCAAATGCAGACGGATTTATAAAAATGCTGCCTGACGGCTACAACACTATGATAACCGGTGACGGCGGAAGCCTTTCGCAGGGACAAAAGCAGCTTATATCCATTGCCCGTGCGGCAGTTGCAAACCCACCTGTAATGATTCTTGACGAGGCTACATCGTCTATTGATACCAGAACAGAATCTATTGTTCAGGCAGGTATGGACAGTCTGATGAAGGGCAGAACCGTATTTGTAATAGCCCACAGACTTTCAACCGTTAAAAACAGCGATGTTATAATGGTGCTTGAGCATGGCAGAATTATTGAGCGTGGCACACACCAACAGCTTTTGGAACAGCACGGAAAGTACTACCAGCTTTGTACAGGTGCTTTTGAGCTTGAATAAGGCTATACAAATTTATATTTTTAGGTTTTATCTACTTGCCTAAGGGCTGTAGCTTAAAATGTCCGAAAATACAAAACAACGGCTTGCTTTTGCAGGCCGCTGTTTTTGTGCAGAAATATTTTTATAAAAAATGAGCGTATCTGAAAACTGAAAATAAATGATTTACCCGTAAGGAATGCTCATATATTTTTCGTTTTCAGATACGCCCCAATGTAATCAGTCTATTTCAACCATTACCTTAGTGTTGCTTCTGACAGCAGTTGATCTTGCAATTGTGCGAATTGCCTTTGCAATTCTGCCTTGCTTGCCGATTATTCTGCCCATATCGCTTTCAGCAACATGTAGGTGATACACAATTACACCGTTTTCATTTGGCTCGTCAGTATCAACCTTTACGCTTTCAGGGTTTTCAACAAGCCCCTGTGCCATAGTAATTAATAATTGCTCCATAGTTGAACTCCTTTTGTTACTAAGGATTAGTCAAGTACATTGTGCTTCTTGAAAAGCAGCTTAACTGTATCAGTCATTTGTGCACCGTTAGAAATCCACTTCTTAGCCTTTTCAGCGTCAACCTTTACCTCCTCAGGATTAACCATTGGGTTGTAGTAACCGATTTCCTCGATAAAACGACCGTCTCTTGGGTATCTTGAGTCAGCAACAACTACACGGTAGAATGGAGATTTCTTTGCACCCATGCGTCTTAGTCTGATTTTTACCATTATATTTCACCTCCGGAAAAATTAAACATATATCTTCACCAATTTCTTGGATGAATACTAAAATTACATTTTGCCAAACGGGTTTCCGCCCATAGCACCGCCTAAGCCGGGCAGGTTTTTAAAACGGCGTTTTTTACCCTTTTTGCCGCCCATTTGCTTCATAACCTTTTGCATCTGTTCAAACTGCTTCAGCAAGCGGTTTACATCCTCTACCTTCATACCGCAGCCTGCGGCAATTCTCTTTTTTCGTGAAGGATTAATTACTGACGGCTTTTCTCTTTCTTCTTTTGTCATAGATAGTATAATAGCAGCATTCCTGTCCATTATTCTGTCGTCTATATCCATACTGTCCAGCTTGCCGCTGTCTACGCCCGGAATCTTTGACAGTATGCCCTTTATTGGGCCCATACGCTTTATCTGGGCAAATTGGTCAAGCAGGTCGTTTAAATCAAATTTATTTTTAGCCAGCTTTTGAGCCATTTCTTCGGCCTTTTTCTGGTCTAGCTTGTCTTCGGCCTCTTCTATAAGAGTAAGCATATCGCCCATGCCAAGAATACGGCTTGCCATTCTGTCAGGGTGGAAAACCTCAAGGTCGCTTAGCTTTTCACCTACACCGGCATACTTAATAGGCTTGCCGGTTACGGCCTTTACAGACAATGCAGCACCGCCACGGGTGTCGCCGTCAAGCTTTGTTAAAACTACGCCTGTAATGTCAAGCAGGTCGTTAAAGGACTTTGCAACATTAACTGCGTCCTGACCTGTCATAGAGTCTACAACCAACAGAATTTCCTGTGGGTCAACCTCTTTCTTTATGTCGGCAAGCTCACCCATAAGCTCTTCGTCTATATGCAGTCTGCCGGCAGTATCCAAAATAACTACATCGTTGCCGTAGTCTTTGGCGTGCTTTACAGCCTCTTTCGCTATTTTTACAGGGTTTGTTTTACCCATTTCAAAAACGGGAACATCTACGCTTTTGGCTACAACCTTTAACTGCTCAATAGCCGCCGGCCTGTAAATGTCGCAGGCTACAGCCAAAGGTCTGTGTCCCTCTTTTTTCAGCATTTTTGCCAGCTTGCCGGTGTGGGTGGTTTTACCTGAACCCTGCAAGCCGCACATCATAATAACTGTAGGTGGCTTTGACGCCCATTTTATGCGAACCTCGTCGCCGCCCATAAGCGCTGTAAGCTCTTCATTTACAATTTTTATAACCATTTGTGCAGGCGTTAGGCTTTCCATAACATCAGAGCCTATTGCACGCTCCGAAACACGCTTTGTAAAGTCCTTGGCAACCTTATAGTTTACATCGGCCTCCAGCAAAGCAAGGCGAACCTCACGCATAGCTTCTTTAACATCGTTTTCTGTAAGCTTACCCTTTGAACGCAGCTTTTTAAATGCGGCACTTAGCTTTTCTGATAAACCCTCAAATGCCAAAGAAATCACCCTTTCGGTTAAAAATTGTTTTTCATATCGTCTATTGCCTGTTCAATTACCAGGCAGTTGCTTTTTATAGCTTCATTTTTACACAAGCGGTTATTTTCACAGTTTATTTCTTTAACAGCACCCTCAATGCTTTCAAGCTGCTGTTGAAGCCTTTGCCACTTTGCATACAGCCCAAGAGACTGTTCAAGCTTCTCTAAAAAAGCCTCTGACCGTTTTATTGTGTCGTGTACTCCCTGCCTTGTAATACCCAGTATTTCCGATATTTCTCTTAAAGACAGGTCATCGTTATAATAGTAGTCCATTATATGAAATTGCTTTTCGGACAACACCTGCCCATAAAAGTCCAGCAACAGTGATACCGTCAATTTTTTATCCATCTCACCACTCCAAGCCTCTGTAAAGCAATTTTCTTTACACTGCTAGATATTATACACAACATTAACCTGCTTGTCAAGTATATTATTTGACAGCCAAGGTAAAATATTAATTTTGTAAATTAGCCTAAAAATTTTGCAAAAGCTTACATATATATAGTGCCTTACACCTTGCTGCCTGCGTAGAGTTTAAATTTCGTATAAAATTCTATAAAACTTCACCTAAAATTTACATTAGTATATGCAAAACAATTTTCTGTGAAAGATATTTCCTTAAAAAAGAATTGTTATTTTTAAAGTGCTGTTGTATAATGTTGCTAGTAGTTTATAAGGAGGTTGCACATAATGCTAAGTGAAACAAGAAAGACTAAAATTATTTGTACTATGGGTCCGGCTACCGACGATGACAATGTACTGCGTCTGCTTATTGAGGGTGGTATGAATGTTGCCAGAATCAATATGTCCCACGGCACTCATGAGGAACAAAAGGTTAGAATAGATAAAATAAAAAAGCTGAGAGAGGAGCTGGGAATGCCTGTTGCCATTTTGTTGGATACAAAAGGCCCTGAAATAAGAACAGGTAACTTTAAAAATGGCAGAGAGCTTTTGCAGACAGGACAGATATTTACATTTACTACAAATGAGTGTCTGGGCGACAACAAGTGCTGTTCCATTACCTTTAAGGGCTTGCCGAAAGACCTTAAAACAGGTGACAAGATTTTGGTAGACGACGGCTTGATTGAAATGGTGGTACAAAACCTAACAAAAACAAGCATTGAATGTAAGGTTGTAAACGAGGGCTATATTGCTTCGCATAAGGGTATTAATGTACCCGGTGTTAGCTTGTCGCTGCCGTTTATAAGTGATGTAGACAAGGCTGACATTGCCTTTGGCGTTGAACAGGACCTTGACTTTATAGCAGCGTCGTTTACAAGAACACCTGAGGATATTTTCCAGCTAAGACAGGAGCTTGCTCTTAACAACTGCGACAATATGCGAATTGTTGCAAAAATCGAAAACGAGCAGGGCGTTCAAAATATAGACGAAATTATAAGGGCGTCTGACGGTATTATGGTAGCAAGAGGCGATATGGGTGTTGAAATTCCTCTTGAAGATGTACCGGTTATTCAGAAAAAGCTTATTAAAAAAGCATATGAGGCAGGCAAGCAGGTTATTACAGCAACACAGATGCTTGACTCTATGATTAAAAACCCTCGACCTACAAGAGCAGAAGCAACCGATGTAGCTAACGCTATTTACGACGGTACAAGCGCAATTATGCTTAGCGGTGAAACAGCTGCCGGTGAATACCCTGTAGAGGCATTGCACACAATGGATATAATTGCCCGCCGCACAGAGCGTGACATTAACTATATAAAGAAGTTCAGTAAAAGAGATATTACAGAGCGTCCTGATGTTACATCTGCTATTTCTCACGCAACCTGTACAACAGCACACGACTTAGGCGCCGTAGCTATAATGACGGTTTCAAAGTCCGGTTTAACTGCAAGAGAAATTTCAAAATACCGTCCGGCTTGCCCTATTATCTGCGGTACAACCTCGCCAAAGGTAAGAAGACAGATGAACTTGTCTTGGGGTGTTATTCCTATAATGGTAGAGGAGCAAAGCAACACAGACGCACTGTTTGAGCATGTAGTAAAGGTTGCGCAAAGAGAGGGCTTGGTGCACAACGGTGACCTTGCTGTTATTACCGCCGGTATCCCTCTGGGCGTATCGGGTACTACAAATATGCTTAAGGTTCATCTGGTAGGTGATGTGCTTGCTTCGGGTACTGCTGTAAATGCAAAGACCTACTGCGGCCACCTGTGCGTATGCGAATCGGAA
>FR891338.1:11166-34141 GCA_000435335.1 Clostridium sp. CAG:964 | reverse complement strand
AAGAGGAGGCACAGGCAAACTTTAACGCAGGCGACATTTTGGTAATAACTAAAACTACAAACAACATTTTGCCGCTGCTGAAAACAGCCGGAGGCATTATTACCGAAGAGGACGGACTAACCTCACACGCCGCTATTGTTGCTATGGCTTTAGATAAGCCTGTTATTATAGGTGCTAAAAACGCAACTAAGCTGTTGAAAACGGGTACAACCGTTAAGCTTGACTGCTCAAGGGGTTTAGTATTTAACGCAACAGGAACAAACGGCCCAAGTAATTGCTGATGCTTTAATAAGGAAATCAGCTTGTTAAAAGTTTAAAAAATATTTTAATTTACTGACTGTATATTGAAAAGGCACTTGCGGCACATACCCTTTATGTTTAGTTATTTCTGACTGCTTACGGGGAGGCTTCAAGTGCCTTTTGTAAAATTTTCAACAGTGCATACAGCTGCTGTTGAAATACTGTGCAATATGTTTTATAATTTTTATTGAGCAATATGTAAATTGCAAGGGAGTATGACTGCTATGGCTAAGGATGTAAAAACAAATGTTATGAGAATACTGGATAAGGAAAAAATAAGCTACAAGCATTACGACTACAGCAAAACAGGCTGTACAAACGGTAACGATATAGCTAAAATACTTGGTGAAAACCCTGACAGAGTGTTTAAAACCCTTGTTACACAGGGCAGTAAAACAAAAGACTATTATGTTTTTATGGTGCCGGTAAATAAAGAGCTTAGCTTAAAAAAGGCGGCCTTGGCTGTAGGGGAGAAGTCTGTACAAATGATTCCGCAAAAGGATTTGCTAAAGGTGTCAGGCTATGTTCACGGCGGCTGTTCGCCTATTGGTATGAAAAAGCAGTTTGTAACCACAATTCACAGTACAGCCGGTCAGTTTGACACCGTAATATTCAGTGCCGGCAAGGTTGGCTATCAGGTTGAGCTAAGCCTTGCGGATTTAGTCAGGGTATGCCCTGTGGAAAGTAAGGATATTGCAGAGTAATCCCTTTTGAAATGTTTTATTTTTTAAAATTTTACGCTTTAGCTTTAAAATGCCGGCTGCGTTAAAATACAGCATTGGTTATATTAACTAAAGAATAAATAATAATCTGTGGCTATAACACATTGACTTTTGGGGGCTTTGGCAATATAATATGTAATGTGTTACATATTATTAAGCTTACGGAGGCGATGCAGTGTCTCGGGACAAAATCAGACAGCAAACAGAGCTGTTTTCAACTATTTGCAGAGTCAGCAACCAGTATCAGGCTATTGGTGAGAAGTACTATAACTCAATTTCTCTAAAGCAGGAGTATTTGCTGTGGGTTATGGAGGATTATTTTAAAAGCGAGCCGCCAACCCTTAATGATTTGGCGGGCAAAATAGGAAGCTCTCACCAAAATATTAAGCAAATGGTTGTTAAGCTGACAGAAAAGGGGTACCTTACCTTGGAGTACGACGCAGAGGACAGGCGTAAGCGCAGGGTGTGCTTTACCGATAAATACAGAAGGGATAAGGAAATATTCGGCAAAAGGCGGCAGGCTTTTATTGAGCAGGTTTTTGACGGCATAACAGACCAAGAGGTTGACAATTCCATAAGCATTATAGAAAAAATGATGAATAACCTGTCTGTGCTTTTGTACAACAAGGAGCATACCTGTAGAATGTTTGACGATTATGGCGGCAGTGCTTTGGATTTAGATAAATAGCGACATTAAGCTGTAATAAATAACGAAAAAATTAAACTGAATTATGTATATTTATGAGCAGCAGGGAAAAGGACTGTAATAATTACGAGAAAATCAGGTGGTAATTATATACAAAATTTTTTCCGGCGAATATTGAATTTTTTTATAAAGTAATATATAATTAAAACATATTAATTTATTTAAACATTAAATAATGCTTTTAGCGTTATATAACGGTAATACCGTATATGCAAGGAGGTCACAATGGAGGATATTAAGGGCTTGTTTAATTACGAGTATATGATAAATGTAATTAACGGAGATTCTGTTTACCCCGGCGGAATTTTAGGGGCACATTTAACTGACAGGGGTTTTGTTGTTACGGTTTATAACCCGCGTGCGGCAGAGGTAGCGGTAATTGAAAAACGCAGCAGCCATAAATTTCAGGCGGAAAAAATTGACGAGGCAGGTTTGTTTGTAGCATATCTGGGCTGCGATTCTACCACGCCTTACTACTTAGAGATTACCCCTTATGAGGGACAGCCCTACACAACAGAGGACTGCTACAGATTTCCTGTGCAAACAACCTCGGAGGAGGCGTATCTGTTTGGCAGCGGTACACTATACAATGTGTCGGAGGTGCTTGGTGCACACATAAAAACCATAGACGGCATAACAGGTACGCTGTTTACCGTATGGGCACCTAATGCGGCAAGAGTAAGCGTTGTGGGCGACTTTAACCAGTGGGACGGCAGAATACATCAAATGAATAAGGTTTATGATGTTGGTATATTTGAGCTGTTTATACCGGGTATAACAGAGGGCGCTCTTTATAAGTACGAAATAAAAACATCTTGGGGCGCACTAATGATGAAAACCGACCCGTTTGGTAATTATCAGCAGAAGCGTCCTGACACAGCCTCTATTGTTACCGACGTTACTAAGTATAAGTGGACAGACGAGAAGTGGCTGGAAAAGAGAAAAAATACAGACATTGATTCTCAGCCTGTGGCAATATATGAGGTTCACCTTGGCTCTTGGAGAAAAAAGGGTGAAAACAAGGACGAATTCCTTACATACCGTGAGCTTGCACCGCAGCTTGCCGAGTATGTAAGGCAAATGGGCTATACCCACATTGAGCTAATGGGTATATCGGAGCATCCTTTTGACGGCTCTTGGGGTTATCAGGTTACAGGTTACTATGCGCCAACCTCCCGTTTCGGTTCGCCGGAGGATTTCCAGTATTTTGTTGACTATATGCATAACCAAGGCATAAGCGTTATTTTAGACTGGGTGCCTGCACACTTCCCTAAGGACGCACACGGACTTGCAAGGTTTGACGGCACACCGCTGTATGAACATCCGGATTCCCGCCGTGGTGAGCATCCTGACTGGGGTACATATATTTTTAACTACGGAAAAACCGAGGTTTGCAACTTCCTAATAGGCAGTGCGTTGTTCTGGATTGAAAAATTCCATATTGACGGACTTCGTGTTGACGCAGTGGCTTCTATGCTTTACCTGGACTACGGCAAGCAGGATGGTCAGTGGCTGCCTAATATTTATGGCGGCAGAGAAAACCTGGAGGCTATTCAGTTCCTAAAGCACTTGAACTCTGTTAATTCTAAGCGTAACCCCGGCTCTGCTATTATGGCAGAGGAATCAACCTCATTCCCTGGAGTTACAGCAAAAACAGAGGACGACGGTTTGGGCTTTACCTTTAAATGGAATATGGGCTGGATGAACGACTTCCTAAAATATATGTCTACAGACCCTATTTATAGATGTCACGACCACAACGAGCTAACCTTTAGTATGGTGTATGCAACATCGGAGAAGTTTATTCTTGTGCTTTCTCATGATGAGGTTGTATACGGAAAATGCTCTATGATAAACAAAATGCCGGGTGACGACTGGCAGAAGTTTGCAAATCTAAAAGCTGCATACGGCTTTATGTTTGGACACCCGGGCAAAAAGCTGCTGTTTATGGGACAAGACTTTGCACAGTATGACGAGTGGAATTCCAACAAGGAGCTTGACTGGTTCTTGATTGACCAGGTAGACAATAACAGAATGCTGCAAAACTTTGTAAGGGATTTGCTGACAATTTATAAAAAATATCCGGCCTTGTATGAGCAGGACTTTACATATGACGGCTTTCAGTGGATTAACTGTGACGACTGGAGCCACAGTGAGGTTAGCTTTATTCGTAAGCCTAAAACTCCCGGCGAGAAGTATCTTATGTTTATCTGCAACTTTGTACCTGTTCCTCACGAAAACTTTTTAATCGGAGTGCCGTGTAATGTGGAGTATAAGCTTGTTCTTAACAGTGATGATAAGAAATACGGCGGTACAGGCAGCTATGTTAAAGAAACACTTATTCCTCAGGAGGAAGAGTGCGACAATATGCCATACTGTGTAAGATATTCTATTCCGCCTCTAAGCGTAAGCGTGTTTGAGTTCGACTATGTTGACCCAGAGGTGCAAAAGGCAAAGGAAAAGGCCGAAAAAGAGAAGGCTGAAAAAGAAAAAGCCGAAAAGGAAAAGGCTGAAAGAGAAAAAGCCGAAAAGGAAAAGGCAGAGAAAGAAAAAGCTGAAAAGGAAAAGGCAGAAAAGAAAACTGCCACTCCGCAGCCTGTAGTGAAAACTGTAGAAAAGAAAACGGAAAGCTCTGTGGATAAAACGTCTGCCCCAAAGGCTGATACTGAAAAAACCGTAACAGCCGCCAAGGAGGTAAGCAGTCCTAAAGTGACTGCGGCTGAAAAGGAACTGCCTGCAGCTAAGAAAGCTTCTGACACTGTTTCTGCGCCAAAGACTGTCCAAGACGAGAAAGCAGCTATGGAGGCTAAAAGAGAGAAGAATACTAAGCTTTTGAAAGCTGTAAAAAAATCACAGACAAAGTCAAAAACCGACTCCGGTAAAAAGACCGATACAAAATCTAAGTAACTAAAAAATATCCGCCACGCTAAAGCAATATGTAAGCGTGGCGGATGTTTATTTGTTTAAAATATACAACGCTATGTTTAAATAACCGGCAAAGGTTACCCACAGCAAATAAGGAATCTGCAAAAGTCCGGCGGTTTTATTAACCTTGTAAAAGCTTATGGTCATAGCCAAAACCAATATCCACAGAAAAACAAGCCATACAAAGGCAAAAAGTAAATTTCTTATGTTAAAGAAAATTATGAGCCACAAAAAATTAAAAATCAACTGCAGGACATAAACCGCAAGACCTATGTATTTTTCTTCGGTGTCACATTCATAAACTAAATATGCAGACACACCCATTAATATGTACAGTATTGTCCATACTACAGGGAAAAGCCACCCCGGCGGTGCCAACGGCGGCTGTAGCAGTGCAGAATAGGCTTTGAAATTTCCCAGGGTAAGCAGTACAGAAAACAGACCTGTGCCTAAGCCTATAGCTATACTTGCAGTTAGCTTTTTAGTACCGTTTTTATTCATAACACACCACTCCCTAAGATAATGAATATGCTTAGGAGGATAATATATATACATATCTTACTTAATTATTAATTAATTCTAAAAAACCTTGCAAAAGCTAAAGAGTATTAAAAAATAGATTTGCCTTTAATAAATATAAGAATATTTATCTGTTTCGAAATAAATTAATAAATTATTAGTGATTTTTTGAAACGGTTGTGTTATAATATCCTAGATTACAAACTTTATGCAATGGCAAGTTTATTAAAAACGATTTGTTTATAGAATAAAGAAGAAGGTTACAGTTTAGGAGGATTACTAATGAGTTTTTTTAAATCATTATTTGGTAATTACAGCAAAAAAGAGCTTAAAAGAGTAAAGCCTATTATGAATCAGGTGCTTGAGCTTGAGGACAAATACAAGGCTATGACAGAAGAAGAGCTTAAAGACCAAACAAATGTCTTAAAAGAAAGACTGGCAAACGGTGAAACCACCGACGATATTCTACCGGACGCTTTTGCAGTATGTCGTGAGGCCTCAGACAGAGTTTTAGGTATGCGTCATTATCCTGTACAGGTTATAGGCGGTATAGTTCTTCATCAGGGACGAATTGCAGAAATGCGTACAGGTGAAGGTAAAACCCTTGTTGCTACCCTACCGGCATACTTAAACGGTCTTACAGGCAACGGCGTTCATATTGTAACAGTAAACGATTATTTGGCTAAGCGTGACTCCGAGTGGATGGGCAAGCTATACAACTACCTTGGTTTGTCTGTAGGCTTGGTTACTCACGATATAGACAGTGATGAAAGAAAAAAGGCCTACAACGCCGACATTACATACGGTACAAATAACGAGCTTGGCTTTGACTATCTAAGAGATAATATGGTAGTGTACAAGGAGAGAAAGGTTCAGCGTGGCCACGCATTTGCCATTGTGGACGAGGTTGACTCCATTCTTATTGATGAAGCAAGAACACCTCTTATTATTTCAGGACAGGGCGATAAGTCAACAGACCTGTACGAAAAAGCAGACAAATTTGCCCGTACACTAAAGTGCGAAAAGTTCGCCGAGGTTGACGCCAAAGAGGATAACGAAGAATATTACAAGTCAGAGGGCATTGACTATATTGTTGACGAAAAAGCAAAAACAGCTACGCTTACACAGGCAGGCGTAAAAAAGGCAGAGGCTTTCTTTAATATTGACAACCTTACAGACCCGGACAACCTGACTATTCAGCACCATGTAAACCAAGCGATAAAGGCATACGGTACAATGCGCCGTGATATTGACTATGTTGTAAAAGACGGCGAGGTAATAATTGTTGATGAATTTACCGGCAGACTTATGTACGGCCGTAGATATAACGAGGGCTTGCACCAGGCTATAGAGGCTAAAGAGGGTGTTAAGATTGCAAACGAAAGCAAAACCCTTGCAACCATTACTTTCCAGAACTATTTCCGCTTGTACAAAAAGCTTTCCGGTATGACAGGTACAGCTATGACAGAGGAAGAGGAGTTTGGCGAGATTTACGAGTTGGATATTATCGAAATTCCTACAAACCGTCCTGTACAGAGAATAGACGAGCCGGATTTGATTTTCAAAAACGAGCAGGGCAAGTTTAATGCCGTAATTGAAGATATAATTCAGTGTCACGAAAAAGGTCAGCCTGTTTTGGTTGGTACTATTTCCATTGAAAAGTCAGAAGTGCTCAGCAAAATGCTTAAAAAGCGTGGCATACAACACAACGTACTAAACGCAAAGCAGCACGAAAAGGAAGCAGAAATTGTTGCACAGGCAGGTAAAAAGGGTGCTGTAACAATTGCAACAAATATGGCCGGCCGTGGTACCGATATTATTTTGGGCGGTAATGCCGAATTTTTGGCACTGTCGGAAATGAGAAAAGAGGGCTTTGACGAGGAGCTTATTACTCAGGCTACAAGCTACGGTGCAACAGACGACGAGGCTATTCTGAATGCAAGAAAAACCTTTAAGGAGCTAAACCAAAAGTACAAGGACGAGCTAAAGGACGAGGCAGACGAGGTACGCAAGGCAGGCGGACTGTACATTATAGGCACAGAGCGTCACGAATCACGCCGTATTGATAACCAGCTGCGTGGTCGTGCAGGCCGTCAGGGCGACCCGGGTAAGAGCCGCTTCTATTTGTCAACAGAGGACGACCTAATGCGTCTGTTTGGCGGCGAGCGTATGGAGGCTGTAATGAACAGGCTTAATACGCCTGACGATATGCCTATTGAAAATAAAATGCTTTCAAGTATTATTGAAAGCTCACAGCAAAAGGTAGAAAGCAGAAACTTTGCTATTCGTAAAAATGTACTTCAGTATGACGATGTTATGAACAAGCAGAGAGAAATTATCTACTCTCAGCGTGACCAAGTGCTTAACGGTGAAAATATTAGAGATGTTGTAGTTAAGATGATTAACGAAAACATTGAGGAAACCGTAAAGCTGTACTGTGACGACGCTATTTTGCGTGAGCAGTGGAATATAGAAAGCCTAAAGGACTACTACACAGGCTGGCTGCTGAGCTCTGACGATGACTGCCTGAACTTCACTTTGGATGAACTGGCAGATATGGACAACAATCAGCTGGTTGAAATTCTTCAAAACAAGGCTGCTGAAATTTACGAGGAAAACGAAAAGCTTCTTCCTGAGGATACAATGCGTGAAATGGAGCGTGTATATCTTCTGAAGAGTGTTGATACCTTCTGGATGCAGCATATTGACGATATGGATAACCTAAAGCAGGGCATCAGACTTCGTGCTTACGGACAAAAGGATCCTGTTGTTGAGTATCGTTTAGAGGGCTTTGATATGTTTGACCAAATGATAGAGTCAATCAGAGAAAATACCGCTAAGCTTTGCCTGTCTGCACCAAAGAAAATTGCAGAAATTCAGGCAAGACAGCTTGCCGATATTGAGCGTGCCAAGGTAATAAGAGAGGAACGCCTAAAGGAGCTTCAGGCTGCAAGGGCCGAGGCAGAGAAAAAGGGCGAAAACACACAGGTAGAGGAGCTTAACAAGGAAATAGCCGAGGAGGAGCAAGGGGCACAAGGCTCCGAAACGGTCATAAAGCGTGAGCAAATGGCTACACCAACCTCAACCAGCGGCGGCTCAGACCAACCGTCAAATACAACAGTTCGCAAGAAAAAGAAGGTAGGCAGAAACGACCCTTGCCCTTGCGGCAGCGGCAAGAAGTACAAAAAGTGCTGCGGAAAAGACGAATAATTTAATACAGTAATTTTACGAATGTAAAAATAAAGGCAGGCCGACAGCAAGTACAGCTGTTGGTCTGCCTGTTTTATAGCTTATATGTTCTATGATTAAGGCCCGGTTTTTCGGGCTTTTTCTTTTGGCAATAATACACAGCAAAATAATTCTAAGCTGCAAATATTATTTCACTTAATGCTGCTTTATGAATAATATGTAGTGCGGCTTAATTTAAAGAAGGTGATTTTTATGCCATTGAATACAAGAGAATTATTTGCACGGCTAATAAAGTGTGAAGCCGGCGGTGAGGGAGACAGTGGTATGCGTGCCGTTGCCAGTGTTGTTATGAATAGGGCCAGAGCCGAAAACGGGGAATTCAGCAGAGTAAGCAACGGTGGCAATGTGCGAAATATTATAGAACAGCCGGGACAGTTTGTATGTATGAGAACATCGGTAGACGGTATTTATAATCCTCAAAATGTTTATAATATTATACCCGACAAGGAGCATTATGACATAGCGGATTGGGCACTGGCGGGAAATTCTTACAGTCCTGTAGGAAATTCCCTGTTTTTCTTTAACCCCTACAGCAGAACATGTCCAAATTATTTTCCGGCAACAGGTATTGGTATAATCTACAACCGTGTAGGTGAGCACTGCTTTTATTCGCCTACGGAAAAATATCTTTCAACATAGGAGGCTGCCTAAATGAATAATATGGACCCGAATGCCATGTATGGCTTAAATAACCAGGTAAGCAATCAGTCAAGCGGCAACTACAACCAAAACGCAAGACAGCCCATACCGATAGCCACCGGCAGAGAAAGCATAAACAACATAAGTTCAATGAACACAATGAACCGGCTGTACAATGCTAACCAAATCAATATGGGAAATATGGTGTCTGAAGGAAGCAGCGGTCAAAACCGAAATGCCGTTGCAAATAACGCTGATACATCAGTATCGGTCAGCTTAAATAATAACACTAACGCCAACCCCAACCCCAACACTATGTACGAATATCCTCCGCAAATGCAGATGATGCCCTATGTACAGCCGGGCTGTACTAAAAACTGCGGTGCAAGCGAGCCTATAGATTTTCAATATCAAAACCAAAATCACGCTACATTAAGCGACTACACAGCAAACCCTATAGTTGACAATATGCCTACGCCTATAAACAGCGGTAATACGGTACAGCAGTTTGTAGAGCCGGAGGACGAAATGAGCACCCAGCTTATAGGCAACCATTCGGGGCTTACCCAAACGCCTGCCACTACATTGGCACAGGACCAGGACATTTCAGAAGATATGACGCCGCAAATGACCACAGGTAACGCAACCATTGTTTCCACAGACAGCCTGCAGTATATGAACGGCTATTTGCGTACTCAGGTAGGAAAAATGGCTGAAATTGAATTTTTAGTGGGCAATAACAACACAGCCATAAAGCGTGGCTATATTACAAATGTGGGGGCAAACTATATTATTTTAAGAGAGCTTAACAGTAACGGAAAAATTATATGTGACTACTACAATATTAAATTTGTAACTATTTTCGACGATACGGCACAGCGGCATCAAGCACCGTTTTTGTAGCAGTAGGCTTTTGTGCGGCAGGGCGAATTGCATTTTTATTTACCTTGCCGCTGTTGGGCGGATACGAGGCGTTATAATTTATAAATACCGTTATTTAATATTGCGATATAAATACGAAATATTGTTTTAGCTTTGGAAATAAAATTACTTGCATAATAGGTCAAAATTATGTATAATGTAGTTTAAGTGAGGCTACAATGCAGAACTATGATTAAAAACAAAATTTTTCCTGCGTTGTTCTGTTTTTTTATAACTAAAATGGTTAGCGGGTGATTTTTCAGTATGAGTAATGTTCTAATAATTACTAAAAGCGAAAAGTCTGCCCACGGGTTAAAGGCACTGCTTTTGCAGGAGGGCTTTGACCGATTTAAAACCGCACAGTCTGCCGAAAAGGCCAAGCTGTGTACAGCCATAGAAGCTTTTGATTTAATCTTTATTTACACTCCTTTAGAGGATGAGGTAGGTATAAATCTTTCTGTTTATTTGTCGGAACATACCGATTCCGGGGTGGTTGTTGCAGTTAGCGGCGATACCTTTATTAAAGTGGGAAATCATCTTTTAAAGCACGGCGTGGTAACGGTGGAAAAACCAATTACCGCTGCTCAGATGCACCAGTGTATTATAGCTTTTAGAGCTTACAGCAGCAAAATAAAGGAAATACAGCAAGAAAATAAAAAGCTAAAAGAGCAGCTTGAGGAAATCAAGGTGATAAACAGAGCTAAGTGTGTGCTTATGCAGTGCTTGGCTATGAGTGAGCCGCAGGCTCATAAATATCTTGAGAAGCAAGCTATGGATTTACGAATAAGTAAAAAAAATGTAGCTGAACAGGTATTAACAACCTACGAAATGTAATTTATTAAGCAAAAACAGAGGAAAGGGATTGATTAAATGAGCCGTAAATCATTTCTTATTTTGGAAAACGGCAAGGTCTTTGAGGGAAAGGGCTTTGGCGCTGAGAAGGATGTAGTGGGTGAAATTGTTTTTACTACTGCTATGACAGGTTACCTTGAAACACTTACTGACCCTAGCTATTACGGACAAGTTGTTGTACAGACATTTCCGTTGATTGGTAATTATGGTGTAATTCCATCTGATTTTGAAAGCAGCCGGCCTGCTTTAAAGGCTTATATTGTTAGAAATAGGTGTCAAGAGCCGTCCAACTTCCGTTGCGAGGGGATTCTTGACACTTTTTTAAAGAATACCGGTGTGCCGGGAATATATGACATTGACACAAGAGCACTTACAAGAATAGTAAGAGAATACGGTGTAATGAACTGCAAAATAACCTCTACTCTTGACAACCTTGACAAGGACTTAGAGGAAATAAAGCAGTACAAGGTAGTAGACGCAGTAGAAAGCGTAACTCCAAAGGAGGTTGCTTCATTTACTGCCGAAAATCCAAAGTACAGCGTTGCCTTGTGGGACTTTGGTGCAAAGTCTAACATTCAGCGTTCGCTGTTAAAGCATGGCTGCAATGTTACTGTATTTCCTGCATCAGCTACAGCTGAAGAAATTGCGGCTATTAATCCGGACGGCATTATGCTTTCAAACGGCCCGGGAGACCCACAGGAAAATCAGGAGATTATTAAGCAGCTGCGGCTTTTGTGTGAAAAGAAAATTCCTACCTTTGGCATCTGCTTGGGACATCAGCTTTTGGCACTGTCGCAGGGAGCTACAACGGACAAGCTGAAGTACGGACACCGTGGTGCAAACCAGCCTGCTACAGATGTTGAAACAGGCAGAGTTTACATTACAAGCCAAAACCACGGCTATGCGGTAGTAAGCAAGTCTTTGCCGGCTAATGCAAAGGAAAGCTTTGTTAATGCTAACGACGGCACCTGCGAGGGTGTAACCTATACAAATATGCCTGCTTTTTCAGTACAGTTCCACCCGGAGGCTTGCGGTGGTCCGCTGGATACAGAGTTCCTTTTTGATAGGTTTATTTCTCTTATTGAAGAAAATAAACACTGTTGATAATAAATACCTTTAAAATATAAACCCGTTTATGAAAAGAAAGGATGTTATTAATGCCGATTAATAAGGATATAAAGAGAGTTTTGGTAATAGGCTCCGGTCCTATTGTAATAGGTCAGGCAGCAGAGTTTGACTATGCAGGTACACAGGCTTGCCGTGCACTAAAGGAAGAGGGCTTGGAGGTTATTCTTATTAACTCTAACCCGGCTACAATTATGACAGATAACGCAATGGCTGATAAAATTTATATTGAGCCGTTGACATTAGATACAGTAAAAAGAGTTATTCAAAAAGAAAAGCCTGACAGTCTGCTTTCTACACTAGGCGGACAAACAGGTCTTACACTTTCTATGCAGCTGGCAAAGGAAGGCTTTTTGGAGGAAAACGGCGTAAAGCTGTTGGGTGCCAACCCTGAAACCATTGACAAGGCAGAAGACAGACAGATGTTTAAGGATACTATGGAGGCCATAGGTCAGCCTGTAATTCCGTCTTTGGTTGTTAATGATGTTGAAAGTGCGGTTAATTTTGCAAATGAAATAGGCTATCCGCTTATTATTCGTCCGGCGTTTACCTTGGGCGGTACAGGCGGCGGTATTGTAAATAACGAAGAGGAGCTTCGTGAAATTACAGCCAACGGTTTGGAGCTTTCACCTATTACGCAGGTTCTTGTAGAGCAGTGCATAGCCGGTTGGAAAGAGATAGAGTTCGAGGTAATGCGTGACAGTATAGGAAATGTTATTACCGTTTGTTCTATGGAAAACTTTGACCCTGTGGGTGTTCACACAGGCGACAGTATAGTAATAGCACCTGCTGTTACATTGGCTGATAAAGAGTATCAAATGCTTAGAAGTGCGGCGCTGAATATTATTTCCGCACTGGGCGTAGAGGGCGGCTGTAACTGTCAGTTTGCACTTAATCCCGAAAGCTTCCAGTACGCGGTTATCGAGGTAAACCCAAGAGTTTCCCGTTCCTCGGCTTTGGCGTCAAAGGCAACAGGCTATCCTATAGCTAAGGTAGCCGCTAAAATTGCCATCGGCTACAACCTAAGCGAAATTAAAAACGCCGTAACAGGCTCTACTTATGCTTGCTTTGAGCCGGCACTTGACTATGTTGTTGTAAAGTTTCCTAAGTGGCCTTTTGATAAATTTGTTTACGCTAAGAGAACACTTGGCACACAGATGAAGGCTACAGGTGAGGTTATGGCTATTGCTCCTACCTTTGAGCAGGCTATAATGAAGGCTGTAAGAGGTGCAGAGATTTCTCACAACACACTGAATGACGAGAAGTTTATGCAAATGTCTGACGAAAGCATAAGAAAAAGACTTTCTGTATGCGACGACGAAAGACTGTTCTGCGTGTTTGAGGCTCTTAAAAGAGGCGTAACAGTAGACGAGATTCATGCAGTTACTTTAATTGATGAATGGTTCCTTGAAAAGCTGCTAAAGCTTGTTAATATAGAAAAAGAAATGGCAAAGGGTCAGCTTACACCTGAGCTTTACCACAAGGCAAAGACAATGGGCTACCTTGACAAAGTAATTAAAAAGATTACCGGCTGTGAAATTGAAAATCCTGCTGTTCCGGTTTACAAAATGGTTGATACCTGTGCGGCAGAGTTTAAGGCAGAAACACCTTATTTCTACTCAACCTTTGACGAGGAAAACGAGGCCGAGGAGTTTATAGAGGAAAACTACAAGGGCAAAAAGACTATTATAGTATTTGGCTCAGGCCCTATAAGAATCGGTCAGGGTATTGAGTTTGACTATGCGTCTGTTCACTGCGTTTGGGCTTTGAAGGAAGCAGGCTACGAGGTTGTTATTGTAAACAACAACCCTGAAACAGTATCAACAGACTTTGATACATCAGACAGACTGTACTTTGAGCCTCTTACAAACGAAGATGTAATGGGCATTATAAAAACAGAAAAGCCATACGGCGTTGTAGTTGCTTTTGGCGGTCAGACAGCTATTAAGCTGACAAAGTTCTTAAGCGACAACGGTGTAAACATTTTGGGTACATCGGCAGACGGCATTGATATGGCAGAGGACAGAGAGCGTTTTGATGAGCTGCTTGAAAAGCACCACATTAAAAGACCTCGTGGTTTTACGGTTATGACAACCGAGGAGGCCCTAAAGGTTGCCGAAGAGGTTGGCTACCCTGTTTTGATGCGTCCTTCCTATGTATTGGGCGGACAGAATATGATTATTGCCTACAACGAAGATGATATTGTTGAGTATATGGCAATTATTCTTTCACAAAATATTGAAAATCCAATTTTGATTGATAAATACCTTATGGGTACAGAAATAGAGGTTGACGCTATATGCGACGGCGACGACATTCTTATTCCGGGTATTATGCAGCACATTGAGCGTGCCGGCATACACTCAGGCGACTCTATTGCAGTATACCCTGCGTGGAACCTAAGCGACGAAATGACGCAGACAATTATCCGCAGTTCAAAGGATTTGGCTTTGTCGCTTAATACTAAGGGCCTTGTAAATATTCAGTACCTAATTTATAAGGGCGATTTGTATGTTATTGAGGTAAACCCTCGTTCATCAAGAACAATTCCGTACATCAGCAAGGTTACAGGCGTGCCAATGGTTGACCTGGCTACAAAGGCTATGCTTGGCGAAAAGCTGGCAGATATGGGCTACGGTACGGGCCTGTACAGAAAGTCGCCTTATACAGCTGTAAAGGTACCTGTATTCTCCTTTGAAAAGCTGATAAATGTTGATAACCACTTGGGACCTGAGATGAAGTCAACAGGCGAGGTGCTTGGTATAGCGGGTACCTTGGAGGAGGCTTTGTACAAGGGCTTGGTTGCAGCGGGCTACAAGATGGAAAAATCCGGCGGAGTGCTTATTACCGTAAGAAACAGCGACAAGGGCGAAATCGGCGACTTGGCTAAGAAATTTGCTATGATGGGCTTTGACATTTATGCAACGGCAGGTACGGCAAAAATTCTTGAGGCTTACGGAATAAATGCTATTACAGTTAAGAAGATTCACGAATCAAGAGAGCATAACACACTTAAGCTTATTGAAAGCGGTAAGATTACCTATGTTATTTCAACCTCTTCAAAGGGCCGTATTCCTACAAGAGACAGCGTAAAGATAAGAAGAAAAACTGTAGAGAGAAATATTCCTTGCTTAACATCTATAGATACGGCAAACGCTTTGGTAGAGTGCTTAATGAGCAGGTACTCACAGTATAATACCGAGCTTGTAGACATAAACAATATGAGGAGCGAAAAGATGAAGTATAAATTTACAAAAATGCAGGGCTGCGGTAACGACTATATTTACTTCAACTGCTTTGACCAGAATATAAATAACCCTGAGGGCTTAAGCGTAAGACTGTCTGACAGACACTTTGGCATTGGCGGCGACGGTGTTATCCTTGTTTGCCCGTCAGATGTTGCAGACGCTAAAATGCGTATGTTTAATCTGGACGGCTCAGAGGGCAAAATGTGCGGCAACGGTATTCGTTGTGTAGGTAAGTTCCTGTACGACCACAATATTGTAGACCAAAACAAAGAAACTGTTACAGTAGAAACACTAAGCGGCATAAAAACCCTTAAGGTATATAAGCAGGATAACGAGGTAAAAAGACTAAGGGTAGATATGGGCAAGGCAGAGCTTAACTCGGCTAAGATTCCTGTAGCTACTGACAAGGAGAGGGTTGTAAACGAGCCTGTTATTATAGACGGTCAGCAGTTTAACATTACCTGCGTTTCAATGGGCAACCCGCACTGTGTAGTATTTATAAACGATGTTGAGGGCTTAGACATTGAAAAAATCGGTCCTAAGTTTGAACACGACAAGCTTTTCCCTGAAAGAGTAAACACAGAGTTTGTAAGAGTTATTAACGAAAATACTATTAAAATGCGTGTTTGGGAGCGTGGCAGCGGCGAAACCTGGGCTTGCGGTACAGGTGCTTGTGCAGTTGCAGTGGCAGCTGTTGAAAACGGCTTCTGCAAAAAGGGCGAGGATATTACCGTTCAGCTAAAGGGCGGAGACCTGGTTATTAATTATACAGACGACACAGTATATATGACAGGTGCCGCTGAGCGTGTATTTGAAGGCACAGTTGAGCTATAACATTCGACAGAGAGGTATAATAATATGGAAACAAAATATATATTTGTAACCGGCGGCGTTGTTTCGGGCTTAGGCAAAGGTATTACAGCTGCTTCACTTGGTCGTTTGCTAAAGTCAAGAGGCCTAAAGATTACAGCACAAAAGCTTGACCCATATATAAATGTTGACCCGGGAACAATGAGCCCGTATCAGCACGGCGAGGTTTATGTAACCGAGGACGGTGCCGAAACAGACCTTGACCTTGGTCACTATGAAAGATTTATTGACGAAAATCTTAACAAGTTTTCTAACCTAACAACAGGTAAGGTTTACTCCAATGTTCTTGAAAAAGAGCGTAGGGGTGACTACCTGGGTGAAACTGTTCAGGTTATTCCTCATATTACAAACGAAATTAAAGATTTTATTTACAATGTTGGTAAACATTCAGAGGCTGATGTTGTAATAACAGAAATCGGCGGTACTGTAGGCGACATAGAAAGCCAGCCGTTTTTGGAGGCTATCAGACAGGTATCGCTGGAGGTAGGCAGCGAAAACTGCATTTTCATTCATGTTACACTTGTACCGTATATAAAGGGCTCTAACGAACATAAGTCAAAGCCTACACAGCACAGCGTTAAGGAGCTTCGCTCTTTGGGTATTAACCCTGATATTATAGTTTTGCGTTGTGACGAGCCTATTGACGAAAGCATTTTCAAGAAAATTGCACTGTTCTGCAATGTTAAGTCCGACTGTGTAATAGAGAATATTACACTGCCTGTGCTTTATCAAGCACCGCTTATGCTTGAGGAAAACAATTTTTCAGATATTGTCTGCCGTGAGCTTAACATTAACCTGCCAAAGGGCGATATGACCGAATGGATGAATATGATTGAAAGAATTAAGTCCAGAGATAAAAAGGTTAAAATATCACTTGTGGGTAAATATGTACAGCTGCATGACGCTTATCTGTCGGTGGTTGAGGCACTTAACCATGCAGGCTACGAAAACGCTGCCAAGGTAGAAATAGACTGGGTAGACTCAGAGCTTGTTACAGAATACACTGTCGATGAGCTGTTTGGAAATACAGACGGTATTTTGGTACCGGGCGGCTTTGGCAACAGAGGCATCGAGGGCAAAATTACGGCTGCGAAATATGCCAGAGAGCACAATATACCATATTTGGGTATTTGCCTTGGTATGCAAACTGCCGTTATTGAATTTGCAAGAGATGTTTTGCACTGGAGCGACGCTAACTCAGGTGAATTCGACGAAAGCTCTGCCCACAAGGTTATTGATATTATGCAAGACCAAAAGGGCATAGAGGCAATGGGCGGAACAATGCGTCTTGGTGCGTACCCTTGTAAAATTCGCAAGGATACAATTATGGACAGAGCATACGGTAAGAAGGAAATCTCCGAAAGACACCGTCATCGTTATGAGTTTAACAACGAGTTTAGAGCTGACTTTGAAGAAAACGGTATGATTGTAACAGGTACATCTCCTAACGGGATGCTTGTTGAAGCTGTTGAAATTCCTAACCACAAATTCTATGTAGCTGTTCAGTATCATCCGGAATTCAAGAGCCGTCCACAGTCTGCACACCCACTGTTCAGAGAATTTGTAAAGGCTAGTTTAGAGAAGTAATTTAAACAGCATTTACAGAATTATATATAAATCGGTGAATATATAGAATTGTAAAGGAGAGAAACGGAATGCCACAGATTAATGAAAACTACCTAAAGCTGGAAAAGAACTATCTTTTTATTAATATCGCAAAGAAGATTAATGCGTATATTGAGGAAAATCCTGAAAAGAAGTCAAACATTATCCGTATGGGTATCGGCGATGTAACACTTCCTATAGCACCTTGCGTTGTTGAGGCTGTTAAAAAGGGTGCAGAGGAAATGGGCGTAAAAGAAACCTTTAAGGGCTACGAGGACAGCGGCACAGGCTATGACTTTTTGAAAGAGGCTGTAGCAGGCTATTATAAAAGCTTTGGTGCAGATGTAAAGCCTGAAGAAATAAGAATCAGCGACGGTGCTAAGTCAGACTGCGGTAATATTGTTGATATTTTCGGTGATGACAATGTTGTACTTATTACCGACCCTGCTTACCCTGTATATGTTGACTCCAACCTAATGAACGGCAGAAAGGTAATTTATGCCGATTCTTCAGAGGCTAACGGCTTTTGTGCAGAGCCTGACTACAATGTTCACGCTGACCTTATTTATCTTTGCTCGCCAAACAATCCAACGGGTGCGGCGTTCAACACAGCACAGCTAAAGGCGTGGATTGACTATGCCATTGCTAACAAGGCTATTATTATTTATGACGCTGCTTATGAAGCATTTATTACACAGGACGATATTCCAAGAAGTATCTTCCAGGTAGAGGGTGCCAGACAGTGTGCTATTGAAATTTGCTCATTGTCAAAAACAGCCGGCTTTACAGGTATGCGCTGCGGCTACACTGTAATTCCTAACGAGCTTGAGGTTGAAGCAAGCGACGGAACAAAGGTTAGTATTTCTCAGCTGTGGGGCAGAAGACAGGGCTCAAAGTTTAACGGTGTTTCTTACCCTGTACAGTGCGGTGCTGCTGCCGTATTCTCAGAGGAGGGCAGAGAGCAAATTAAGGTAAACCTTGAGTATTACAAGGAAAATGCCAGAATTATTGCAAACACTATGGATAAGCTGGGTATAAGTTATACCGGCGGAATTAACTCACCATACATTTGGCTAAAGTGTCCAAACGGTATGGGCTCATGGGAGTTCTTTGACCTGCTGCTGAAAGAGGCTAATGTTGTAGGTACTCCGGGTGAGGGCTTTGGTAAGAACGGCAAGGGCTACTTCCGTTTGACCTCATTTGGTGACAGAGATGCTACTATTGAGGCTATGGCAAGAATAGAAAAGCTGCTTTCAAAGTAAACTTTAGCACATAAAATACATATGGCACAAGGGCGGCGTGCTTACACTGCCCTTGTACCGAGAACATAGTATATAAGAGAAAAAGAGCCGGCCTTCCGCTGTGGTGAGCTTCACCAAGAGAAAGCCGGTTCTATTTTGTTTTAAAATTTTTGGTAAATATTGTATACAAAAAAGGAAAAGAACCACAGCATTTCCGTTCCCTGTGGTTCTTTCCATCCTCGCCAATCCTTGTGTATGCTCGCCTCATACACAAGGATTATTGTATCATAATATAAAATAATGTCAAATTGTAAATTGAACAAAGATATCCGTAATAACTTGTTTAAAAGTACAATTACTCAGTAATAGACTTTATAAGTCCGCCCTTTTTAATAATGTTCTGAATAAACTCAGGGAACGGCTCAGCCTGGTATGTCTTTCCTGTAGTTTCGTTAGTAATAACGCCTGTGTCAAAGTTTACATTTACAATGTCACCGTTTTTAATATCGTGAGCCGCCTCGTCACATTCAAGAATCGGCAAACCGATGTTAATAGAATTTCTGTAGAAAATTCTTGCAAATGTTGAAGCTATTACGCAGGAAATACCCGAAGCCTTTATAGCTATAGGAGCGTGCTCCCTTGAAGAGCCGCAGCCAAAGTTCTTTTCGGCTACTATAATGTCGCCGTCCTGAACATTCTTTGTAAAGTCTGCGTCAATATCCTCCATACAGTGTGCAGCAAGCTCTTTGTGAGAGGCTGTGTTTAAGTATCTAGCAGGAATAATGACATCAGTATCTACATTATCACCATATTTATGTACTCTGCCCTTTGCATTCATTTATAATCAATCCTCTCTTTCTTATTCATTACAGACATCGGCAGGGTCTGCAATATATCCCTTAACGGCACTTGCAGCTGCTACAGCAGGGCTTGCAAGGTAAATTTCAGAATCAATATGTCCCATTCTGCCTACAAAGTTTCTGTTTGTAGTGGATACAGCCTTTTCACCCTGTGCAAGCACGCCCATATGACCGCCTAGGCATGGCCCGCAGGTTGGTGTGGAAACAATAGCACCGGCATTTATGAAAATGTCAAACAGTCCCTCATGCATAGCGTCCAGCCATATTTTTTGCGTACCCGGAATAACAATGCATCTTACTCCCTTAGCTACCTTTTTGTCCTTCATAACATTGGCGGCAGCTCTTAGGTCGGAAATTCTGCCGTTTGTACAAGAGCCGATAACAACCTGCTGAATTTCAATTTTTTCTACTTGGTCTATAGTCTTTGTGTTTTCAGGCAGATGTGGAAAGGCTACAGTAGGCTTTAGCTGCGAAAGGTCTACAGTGTATTCTGCCTCGTACTCTGCGTCCTCATCAGCAGTATACTCCACAGGCTCGCCCTGGAATCTTCCGTTTGTATACTCTCTTGTAATGTCGTCTACAGGGAAAATGCCGTTTTTAGCGCCGGCCTCAATAGCCATATTTGCAATGCATAGTCTATCGTCAATGTTTAGGTACTTCAGGCCCTCTCCGGCAAATTCCATAGACTTATACAACGCACCGTCAACGCCAATCATACCGATAATATGCAGTATAACATCCTTGCCGCTAACAAATTTTTGCGGCTTTCCGATTAGGTTAAACTTAATTGCAGACGGCACTTTAAACCAAGCCTTGCCGCTTATCATACCGGCAGCCATATCTGTAGAGCCTACGCCGGTTGAGAAAGCACCCAATGCACCGTATGTACAGGTGTGTGAGTCTGCACCAATGCATAGGCTGCCAGGGCCTACAAGTCCTTTTTCAGGCAATAGTGCGTGCTCAATACCCATTTCGCCTACATCAAGGAAATTTTTAATGTCGTACTTGCCGGCAAATTCTCTTACCTGCAGGCAGTTTTGTGCCGACTTAATGTCCTTGTTAGGTGTAAAGTGATCCATTACCATTGCTATTTTTGTGTTGTCAAAAACCTTGGTGGCGTTGCAGTCATTAAAAACATTAATGGCTACAGGTGATGTTACATCATTGCCCAGCACCATATCCAGCCTTGCTTCAATAAGCTGTCCTGCCTTAACCTCCGGCAGGTTGGCGTGTGCTGCCAAGATTTTTTGTGACATAGTCATACCCATAACAAAATCCTCCTATTTGTAAAGATTATTGAAAATTGTTTAAGAATATTATCTCATAATGCTTGATTAAAGAATGTAATCTATGTTACAATTACAGCTATATAATAGCCCATCAGAGGTGATATTTAATGGCAAATCAAAGTATTTACAGCAGTGACACTCTGCACTTGCAGGAGGAAGCCTTCGAGCTTTTTGACGGTTTGGGTACAGTTAAAAGCTACGACAAAAATACAACGCTGTACCTACAGGGAGAGCAGGCGGACTGCTTTTATTATTTACAAAAGGGCAGTGTAAAGGTTTTCTTCAATTCTGCCGAGGGTATGCAAAAAACAATCTCAATAGCAGGCAACGGCAGTGTTTTGGGGGAGGCGGCTTTCTTTGACCGTATGCCAAGGGTTTCTTCGGCGCAAACCATATCACACTGTATAATAAACACCGTTACACACCAACAGCTGGAGGAGGCTATTAAGAAAAATCCCAAGCTTGCCATGTGTATGCTCAGAGTTCAGGCGCAGTCTATAAGAATGCTGTCGGCTCAGGTGTCCGGTATGGTTTTTACTAAGGCAGAGTGCCGCATAGCCGGTCAGCTTTTACACTCAAAGGCTGTACTGAATAATGAATTTATAGTAAACCTAACTCATGAAGAAATAGGCAACCTTGTAGGTGTTTCCAGAGTAACGGTCAGCAAAATACTAAATGAGTTAGCCGGCAAAGGAATTTTAAAAACAGCCTATAGGTACATTGTTATAAATGACCTTGAAAAGCTTGAAGAAATAGCATATGTAGAGTAGCAAAAAACTGCAGTATTATAGTGCAGCGTTTTGCATATTCGTGATAAAATGTATGCAGGAAAATAATAATCAAAAAAGACAGACCTGCTCGCAGGGTTTTTGTGTTACCTGTAGAACTTTATTATAAAGGGGTGAAATGCCTTGAAAATCGGCTAATATAGTGATATTTTGTATGTTAGGTTCGTGTAGGTAGTGTTGAAATGTGTTTAAATATGCAAAAGGGGTATTAAATTTGTGTGTTTAAGAATGTGTTTAAATATGCAAATGGGTATTAAATTTGTGTGTTTAAGAAGGGAGATGATGCGTTGCATTTTTTTATTGAAGTGTGCAACATAGTTGTGTCAGTTGTAACGGTTTTGTATTTATACCAAATGCTGTATATTGTTATAGTTTTTGTTTATGATATACTCCGCAAGACAGGCAAGGTAAAGGAAAAATCGGTTGAAGCTGTACCACATAATTTGGCCGTTATTATATGCGCCCGTAACGAGGAGATGGTTATTGATAAACTGCTTGAAACTATTAATAATCAGAGCTATCCAAAGGACAAGCTCAAGGCTGTAGTAATAGCTGATAACTGTACCGACAAAACCGCAGAAATTGCACGACGGTATGGTGCGGTAGTGTTTGAACGCTTCAACACCAAAAAGGTCGGCAAGGGTTATGCACTTAATTTTGCATTTAAAAATATATACAGTATGTTTGGCGATAGCTATTTTGACGGTTATATTATTATAGACGCAGACAATTTGCTCGACAGTAACTATGTAGCTGAAATGAACAAAACCTTTTGTCAGGGCTACCGTGTAATAACCAGCTACCGAAATTCTAAGAATTACGGAACAAACTGGATTACCGCAGGCTATGCAGTTGCCTTTATGCGTGAGGCTAAATTTTTAAACTATGCTCGTTCTGCACTGGGCTCGTCCTGTGCTGTGTCGGGTACAGGCTTTTTAGTATCCAACGAAATTATTCGTGAGCGTGGCGGGTGGAATTACTCACTGCTTACAGAGGATATTGAATTTACCGTAGATACAATTATGCGTGGCGAAACAATAGGCTACTGTGAAAACGCTATGCTGTATGATGAACAGCCTACTACCTTTAGGCAGTCGTGGCATCAGCGTGTGCGTT
>FR891338.1:0-11112 GCA_000435335.1 Clostridium sp. CAG:964 | reverse complement strand
GTAGGGAAATATGGCAAAACAATGTTAGCAAGTCTTTTTCACAATAAAAACAAAAACCGTTTTTCCTGCTTTGATATAACCCTTACAGTTATGCCTACTGTGCTTATAACTGTTGTTATGCTTGTAATGCAGGTTGTTGTGTTGACCTTTTCTGTATTTCAGCCAAGTCTAACGCCGAGTATTGCTCATGAGGTTGCGGATTTTCTGCTGCGTTGGGTAATTTTGTATTATGGCTCGCTGTTCTTTATGGGGGCGGTTACCGTAATAACAGAGTGGAAGAAAATTAAATGTCCTATATACAAAAGGATTCTCTATATGTTTACATATCCTTTGTTTATGATGACATATATACCTATTTCTATTGCTGCTATGTTTGGCAAGGTAGAGTGGAAACCTATTGAACACAGTGTGTCAAAAACATTAGACGAGGTTACAGAAAACATATAGAAAGCAGTTAAATGAATATTACATTAAAAGTCCCTTATCAAAGCTTTAGCTTTGATAAGGGACTTTTTGCGGCTGTGTAAGGTGAATTTTTTGCAGGCTAACGCCGTCTTCGTTTGTTTTTATAATGCTTGTATACCATATACAGCATTATTCCCACAGCGGCGGCGAAGCCCAAGGTGCTCAAGAAGGGTATGTGCAGTATCTGCGGCTGTACATCTGTAGTGCAGAGAATACTTGAAGCTATAAGCAGGGCACATACTATAAGCCCCAGCACCAGATTTTTGGTAATGTGGTGAATAAGCCGTGCCAAGTCGTCTGTTGCGTGCAGGTCAAGCTTTATTCTTGTTTCGCCTTTTCTGTAGCTTTTTAAAATATCAGAAAGAACTATTGGAATGTCTATTGCCTTGCTGCAGGCCTCTGCAAACCTTGCACTTTGACGCATAAGCTCATTTTTTATGTTCGCCGCCTTAAACATATCTGCACCGCTGCGTGCGGCGGCTATTTCAATTATCTGTACATCGGGGCTTAGGTCGGCAACAACTCCCTCTATAGTGGCCATACCCCTTGCCAAAAGGGTAAGATTGCTTGGCATCGCAATGCTGTTTTCACGCATAACCTCTATAAGGTCAGTAAGCATATTGGCTATATTAATACTGCCTAGGTCTGCTATGCAGTATTTTGTCATCATTGCCTTTACATCTTCGTAAAGCCGGCTGCGGCTTGGACGCTCCTTAAAAATTCCCAACGCCAGCACAACATCCACCAGTGTGCCTATGTCATTTTTGGCTATGGCCTTTACAGCGGCCGTAATTTGCAGCTGTTCACGCTTGTTTAGAGTGCCCATCATACCCATATCAAGCCAAACGATTTTTCCGTCACGAATTTTTAGGTTGCCCGGGTGTGGGTCGGCGTGGAAAAAGCCGTCATCTACTATTTGCTTTACAAAATTATCCGCAAGCTTTTCACCAATTTCCTTAAGGCTGTAGCCCTCTTGCAAAAGAGCCTTTTTATCATTTATATCTATTCCGTCTATCTTTTCCATAACAAGCACATATGTTGTGGTGAATTCCTTGTATACTCTTGGGCAGGTTACAAAGGCAACGGCCTTGTTGTTTTCTGCAAAGGCCTCTAGGTTTCCCTGCTCATGCAGAAAATCCATCTCCTCCTGTGCCGAACGCCAAAACTCATCTAAAAGGGCGTCTAGATCTGTCAGCGTTTTAAGCTGAGGCGGTACTATTTTTGTAAGCCTGTGCATCAGCTCAACATCCCTTGACATTATATCTCTAATGCCCTTTCGCTGAACCTTTACCACCACCTGCTGACCGTTCTTTAAAACGGCAGAGTGTACCTGTGCTATAGAGGCCGAGCCTATGGGAGCTTCTTTAATGCTTTCAAAAATATCCTCCAGCTTTTTTTCGCAGGAGCTTTCAATTATATCCCGTACATCCTCAAAAGGCATAGGCGGAACATCGCACCGCAGGTTTTCAAGCTCGTCACAGTATTCCTTTGGAAGAATATCAGGTCTGGAGGACATTATCTGTCCGAATTTAATAAAGGTAGGGCCCAGCTCCTGCAGGGTTTCACGCAGCTTTACCGGAGTAGGGCTTGTAATAAGTCTTTTTTGTTTTATTTTACTTATTATTTCATTCAAACGGCTTTTGCTTTTCGCCTTGTCCTTTATGTTATTCACCTTCGGACGCCCCCTTTGGGCTGTTCGGGTTTTCCGGCGTGCTGCTTTGGGCAGCTGCCTTTGATTCCTTGCGGTTGCCGTTGTATGAAAGCTCCCTGTTGTTTACAGAGGTTTTCATAAGCTCCGCTGTACCCTTGCTTACAAGACTGTCAAATATTTCTCTGCTTTCTTCTGCTGTGTATGCGGCCGCACCTATTGACGCCAACGCAATTTTTTTAAATACAGTGCCTATTTCACTCATTGCTGTCCCTCTTTTCTGATTTAGATATAGTTTTTTGCATTATCTCTTAGCCTGATTATACTATACATATTTTACAAATTCAACAGTTAATATATTAATAAAACAAGTTAATTTGCTAAGGCTAAAAAGCTTTTAAATTTCGTAAAAAATATCCTGTGCATAAAAAGCATTTATTGCTTTACTTTAGTAGTGTGATAATGTTATAATATATGGGTATAAAAAACAGGGATATACTGCCCTATGTAGGAGGATAAAATAATGAAAAAAATAATTGCACTGTTAATGGTAGCGGCTATGTCAACAGCTGTGCTTACAGCTTGCTCCGGCTCAACAGAAGGCTCGTCAAGCGACGCTGATACAAAAACAACCTCGGGCTCAGCTTCCGACTGGTCTTATATTGAAAACAAGGGTGAGATGGTTATTGGTGTTACATATTTTGAACCAATGAACTATAAGGACAGTAACGGTGAGCTTACAGGCTTTGAAACAGAATTTGCACAGGCTGTATGCAAAAAGCTGGGTGTAAAAGCAACCTTCCAGAAAATAGACTGGGATTCAAAGGAAGTAGAGCTTAATTCTAAGACTATTGACTGTATATGGAACGGTCTTACCATTAATGATGAAAGAAAAACAAATATGGGCATTTCAACACCATATATGGAAAATAAGCAGGTTATGGTAACTAAAGAGGGCAGCGAGGATAAGTATAAGACTGCCGAGGGCTTAAAGGGTGCTACAGTTGTAGCCGAGAAAAAATCAGCCGGTGAAGATGTTGCTAAGGGCGACGAGTTCTTTAAGGACGCAAGCTATGTACCTGTTGACTCACAGGCAAAGGCACTGCTTGAGGTTAAGTCCGGTACAGCAGATGTAGCTGTTATTGACTATGTAATGTCTATCGGCTCTCTTGCAGATGGCAAAGACTACTCAAGCCTTGCAGTTGTAGACGGTAAGGATTTTGCACCTGAGCAATACGGTATAGCACTGCGTAAGGACGACACAGAAACTCTTAAAAAGCTTAACAGCGCTATAGATGAGGTTGCTAAGGACGGCACACTGAAAAAGATTGCAGAGAAATACGACCTTGACAATCTGCTTTTGGTTGGCAAAAACTAACAGTAAAAAAGATTAATCAAAGCAGGTTTTATAAATGGATAGTTTTTTGAATGTAACCCAACAGCTCCTTAGCGGCTTTGGGGAGAATTGCTATATTTTTATTGTTACTCTTTTGCTGGCAATACCGTTGGGTCTGATTGTTTCAATGGGCTCAATGTCCGGCTTTAAGCCTCTTAAATGGCTTACCAAAACAGTAGTGTGGATTATAAGGGGTACTCCTCTAATGCTGCAGCTGTTTGTAGTGTTTTATATTCCGCCTCTTGTGTCAAACGGCAGTTTTGCTTTTCCAAGAATGAATGCGGCACTTATTGCCTTTGTAATTAACTATGCGGCATATTTTTCCGAGATATACCGTGGCGGTATAGAGGCTATACCAAAGGGACAGTACGAGGCAGGTCAGGTGCTGGGTATGAAGAAGCCACAGATTTTCTTCAAAATTGTGCTTATGCAGGTAGTAAAGAGAATAACCGCACCTATAGGCAACGAAATAATAACATTGGTTAAGGATACTTCCCTTGCCAGCGTTATAGCTATTCCTGAAATACTAATGAACGCAAAGGACTTCTCTATGGACGGTCTTATTTGGCCGCTGTTTTACTCGGCAGTGTTCTTCCTTGCCTTCTGCGGTGTGCTAACCCTTCTGTTTGCCTTTGTCGAGAAAAAGCTTGATTACTATAAGGGCTAAGGAGGAATACAGCTATGTCAATGTTAAATGTAGATAATATACAAAAAAGCTTTGGTAAAAACGAAGTCCTAAAAAACATAAGCTTTTCCCTTGAAAAAGGCGAGGTGCTTGCCATTATAGGCTCCTCCGGTTCGGGTAAAACCACTCTGCTAAGGTGTCTTAACTTTTTGGAAAGACCGCAAAAGGGTAAAATAACGGTAAACGGCGAGGTGCTTTTTGACGGCGACGCCTACTCCAAGCAAAAGGAAAGCGAAATAAGAAAAAAGCGCCTGCACTTTGGTATGGTGTTTCAGTCCTTTAATCTTTTTCCTCAGTACAAGGTTATTGAAAACATTGTACTTGCTCCACAGCTTCAGGCAAAGGAGCAGCTGAAGTCTACAGGAGAATATATGGGCGTAAAAACCTATAAAGAGGCTCAGCAAAAGATTATGGAAAATGCCCTTGTGCTTTTAGAAAAGGTAGGACTTTCAGAGAAAAAGGACGCCTACCCGTGCAGTCTAAGCGGCGGTCAACAACAGCGTGTTGCTATTGCAAGAGCTTTGGCACTTAACCCCGATATTCTGTGCTTTGACGAGCCTACCTCTGCCCTTGACCCGGAGCTTACCGGCGAGGTGCTTAATGTAATAAGGGGACTAAAAACCTCTGACAGTACGATGATAGTAGTAACACACGAAATAGAGTTTGCCAGAGATGTTGCCGACAGAATTATATTTATGGCTGACGGCGTAATTGCGGAGGAGGGTACACCACAGCAGGTTATAAACAATCCGCAAAACCCAAGAACGAAGGCCTTCTTGTCACGCTTTAAGCAAAATTTCAGCTAGGCTGCAGTCGATACAATTAAAAATAACAGTTTACACTATAAGCTAAAAACAGGTCTGTAATTAAGAGAGCGTACCTTAACTACAGACCTTTTTTGTTGCTCAATAATAAAAGTTGGGGTAAGGAAAAGAGCCTATAAAGTAAATTATAAATTTAATGAAAAAAGTATGTGCTTCGCCTTGCATAGACGGGAAAAATATTGTATAATTCCAAAGGCGGCTTGCCTGTGGCCGGATTTTTCTTTATGAGGTATGCCATATAGAAGATAAAGGTCAACCGGTAAACGCAAATATCGTCAGTTCGGAACCATCCTGACGCTAAATAAAACTACGGGATTTAATTTGCATATTTTATGGCTGTGTCAGTTGCCTTACTGTGCTTCCGAAGCAGTAGGGCTGTGCGGCTGTGTTTTTGTGCAGAGAGAGTTCTTGCAGAGAGCTCTCTTTTTTTGTGCCGATTTTAGATTTATTAATTGGTACGCTTATTATCTCGGGAAAGGAATTATTTTGGAGAGATACGGTATTATTAAAAACAAAAATCAAAGAGAAATTGTTCTGCTGCGTGGAAGTGGCTGTAGATGGAGGAGGTGTACCTTCTGCGACTATCACTTAGACTTTTCCACAGACAATACGGCAAACTACAAAATTAACAGCGAGGCCCTTGAAAGGGTAACAGGTGTTTACGGCAAACTGGAGGTTATAAACTCCGGCAGCTTCTGTGACCTTGACGCTGAAACAATACGTCTTATTGCAAGCGTCTGCAAGGCAAAGGGCATACATACCTTGCATTTTGAATGTCACTATATGCACAGGGATAAGGTTGATGAAATTAAAAGCTTTTTTGGCAAATTCGGTGTGCAGGTTCATATTAAAACCGGTGTAGAAACCTTTGATGTTAATTACAGAGAAAATATAATGCAAAAGGGCTTTGGAAGTGCCTCACCGAAGGAAATAGCCGAGTATGCTGACGAGGTTTGCCTGCTTTTCGGACTTAGCGGACAAACGGCAGAGAGTATGAAGAACGATATTGAAACAGGCTTAAAATATTTTGACAGAGTTTGTGTAAATATTATGAACAAAAACACTACAAGGGTTTTGCCCGATGATAAGGTTATAGATGTATTTGTTAAAGAAATTGCCCCAAGCTATGCTAATAACAGCCGTGTGGATATTCTTATGAAAAATACAGATTTTGGCGTAGGAGCTGAGGATAATAGTGTGGTTGAAGGGGGGTATGACAGATGATTAACGAATTGCTGCTTGCAGGCTCTTTAATACTTATATTTGGTTCAACCATACTTGCATATGTTTGGTTTGGCAAGGCAGGGCTTTATGCTATGACGGTTATTTCAACCATTACCGCAAATATTGAGTGCTTAATTATGGTGAATGCCTTTGGTATGGAGCAAACCTTGGGCAATGTGTTTTTTGCGGCTACATTCCTTATAACCGATATTTTAAGTGAAAATCACAGCAAAAGGGACGCAGACAGAGCTGTTATGCTTGGTGTTTTTACTAACATTTTCTTTATTATTGCATCTCAAGGCTGGATGCTGTTTACACCGTCGGAAAGCGACTGGGTTATGCCGGCTATAAGACAGGTGTTTTCAAACACCCCTCGTATGATGCTGTCAAGTCTGATAGTATATGCGGTGTCACAATTTCTTGATGTACGCCTTTACCATTTGTGGTGGCGTATTACAGAAAAGAAATGCGGCAGTCACAGGGGATTTTTGTGGGTACGAAATAACGGCTCTACATTAATTTCACAAATGATTAATACTGTGCTCTTTACTTTATTTGCATTCCTTGGCACATACGACGCCCCTACACTGCTAAGCATTATGCTGTCAAGCTATGTTATATTTATTGTAACCAGCCTGTGTGACACGCCTGCTATATATTTGGCAAGAAAGCTAAAGGAACAAAATAAAATACCTGAATAACTATAAAAATTAAGTATTGTTTCGCACAAATCTTCTTAGTGCCAACTGTATGGCGGCTGTACTAAGGGCTTTGTGCGAAATTTTTATTTAATATTATTTATTGTATTGTTTTTTTGCTGAAAATAGAATATAATAACTTTGTGTAAATGTGAGGTGATGTGCTTGAGCAAAAGCGTTTTGACATATTTTAAGGAATATTCAGCCATTTTCAGTCTTGTAAGCTGTTCTGTTAATAATACTCAAATGGAGAATATAGATGAAAATTTAAACTGGAGGTTCATATTTACAGAGTCAAGACGGCTGGGTATGCTTACGCTTGTTTACGATGCTGTACAGCGGCTGCCTGACCAATACCGGCCGGAGCAGCAGATAATGAGTGCCTTTTCAAAGGAGAACAGCCGACTTATTATAGTGGATACCAATCAGCTAATAGAGCTTCGGAAGCTGGAGAATGCCTTTGAAGAAAACGACATAGATATGCTACTGCTAAAGGGTGTGTACCTAAAGCAAATGTACAAAAGTACATATTACAGATATATGGGCGATATTGATACATTTGTAAAGCTTGAAGATTTTAAAAGGGCAAATCCAGTACTGGAGAAGCTGGGATATGTTTTGAAGAATGACACAGGTAAGGACTGGGAATATTTTAAAAAGCCATATATTTTTTTAGAGCAGCACCACAGCATTGTTGAAAAGGAAATGCGTACGGTAAATGAATATTATAAAGGCATTTGGCAAAGGTGCATTCTAAAGAAGGGAGCTTCACACATATATACAATGCCGCTTGAGGATATTTATATTTATCTGATTGTTCATGCCGTACATCACTTTGAATATTCGGGCATTGCACCAAGGATATTTTTGGATTTTTATGTTTTTACAGAGCATAACAAAGGGAATTTAGACAGAGGGTATGTAGATAAAATTTTAGGTGAATTTGGGTATTTGGAGTTTAGCAAAAAGGTATTGGAGGTTGCTTACCGCTGGTTTTCAAAGGACGGCAGCGGTATTGACAAGGACAACGAGCTTGACCTGTTTATTGCCGGATGTGGCGATTTTGGCACAATTGAAAATAATGTAGGCATACGCAGTGCCAATATGACAGAAAGCGGCAAAAAGCCAAGCAGGGTAAAGTTTATACTAAAGCAGGCCTTTCCTCATACCGAGGTTATAGCAAGGGAATTCCCTGCGCTGAAAAAAGCTCCGGTTCTGCTGCCCTTTATTTGGGCGGCGTATGTTATGAAAAAAGCGGTTAAATCTCCTACTGTAAATTATTATAAGACGATTAACAGCGAAACAGTTAATTATTATAAGGATATAATCAGGCAAATAGGATTAGAAAATCGTAAAGATAAGTAGTATGGGTTTTATAGTGCATATCATATATTCTTTTATATGCATTTGTATTGGGTAGAGAATGGGTTTTGGTTAATGTATTGCAGACCATTGCAATTAAAAAATATGGCAATTTTACAGCCGTAAGTAACGAAAGGGTTTAATTATGAAAATAGGAAAAAAGATAGCTTTAATAGTTTGTTTTTTTGTGGTCTTAATGGGGCTTGTTTGGGCAAGTGCGTTAAAAACTACAGACACAGCGTCACTGCCGGCGTCAGCCAAGGCAACGCCTGAAACTGTAGCAAAGAAGGAAAAGGAAACAAGGCCGCCTCTGGAGGCAACGCAGCCGGTGGTTTCAAAACTTGATAAGGGCAAATTAAAAACTATTGATAAAAATGTAACTCAGCAGCTAAATGATATTGATTTTAACGGTACATTTCTGATAGCTGTAGGTGACGAGATTATATATCACAAGGCTATGGGCTACAGCGATGTTGACAAGAAAATAAAAAATACATTGGATACCAAATACGAAATAGGCTCTTGTACAAAGCAGTTTACTGCCACTGCCGTTGCAAGGCTTGCAGACGAGGGTAAGCTTTCGCTTGATGACAAAATATCAAAGTATATTAAGGATATTAAAACCGGCAAGGATATAAAAATAGAACAGCTTATGAATATGTGTTCGGGACTGCCGGACTATCTTAACGAATATATTTATTCCGTAGAAAGCGAAGAAAGGGAGGAGGACTCCACCCTTTCCCAAAAAGAATTTATTAATTGGATAAATGACCATGACACCATATTTGAACCGGGGGAGTACTTTTCTTACTGTAACAGCAACTACTATATTTTAGGAATGATTATAGAAGAGGTTACGGGCAAAAGCTATGAAAGCTACATACATGACGAAATTTTCTATCCGCTTTATATGGACAATTCTTCACTTAAAATGACCGATACAAGCTGCACAGGTTATCTTGACAGCGACTTTGCCTCGGGAATAAAAATTGACAGCAGTTATTTTTATTCCGCAGGTGAAATTGTGTCTACCTCTACAGATATGCTCAGGTGGTTAAACGCATATACCCGTGGCGGTGTTTTAAGTGATAAAATGTTTGCCAAAGCAACAAACACAGGTACAGACGGATTTAATTACGGCTATGGCTGGTTTGTAACCGACGACTATGCCTACCACACAGGAAACACAGAGCTTTTCTACGCAGTTGACATTTTTACAAAAAAGGACGACATAAAAATAGTAGGACTTACTAATGTAAACAATACCACACTACAGCCTACAGCTCTGTCTATTTTAAGCGAGGTGGAGAATTGTCTTTTCCCCGGAAATCACGGTGCAGCACCTTCCCAAGAGCCTACAAATATGACGGAATAACGGTTAGTATTAATTTAGGAGGAAATATGAAAACTACAGCTGTAATTGTAGCGGCAGGCTCGTCTACCAGAATGGGCGGACAAATAAGCAAGCAGTTTATAAGCCTAAACGGAACGCCTGCTATAGTGCATACGCTAAGGGCTTTTCAACAGGCACAAAGCATTGACAGCATAGCTGTTGTTTGCAGAAAAACAGATATTAGCGATATTGAAAGGCTGTCAGGCGAAAACGGAATTACTAAGCTGACAGCTGTTGCAGAGGGTGGCAGTACAAGACAGCAGTCGGTAAAAAACGGTGTAGCCCTTGCTCAAGGTGCCGATTTTATAGCAATTCACGACGGGGCAAGACCGCTTGTTACACCTCAGGATATTGACAAGGTAGTGGCAGACGCACAGAAGCACGGAGCTGCCGCCTTGGGTGTGCAGGTAAAGGACACTATAAAAGTAGTGGATAATAACGGCTTTATACTGTCTACACCAAACAGAAGCAGTCTTATAGCTATATATACTCCGCAGGTGTTTAAGACTGATATGTATATGCAGGCAATGAAAAAGGCTGAAGAGGATAACAAGGATTATACAGACGACTGCCAGCTGGTGGAGGCACTGGGCAAACGAGTGCTTGTAACTGTAGGCAGTGCAGAGAATATTAAGCTGACTACCCCTGAGGATATTGCTGTGGCAGAAAGCTTTTTAAAGAGAAGAGGTAACTTAAAATGAGAATAGGACACGGATATGACGTACATAGATTAACGGAAAACAGGAGGCTTATTATAGGCGGAGTGGAAATCCCATACGAAAAGGGACTTTTGGGCCATTCCGACGCCGATGTGCTTACCCACGCTATAATGGACGCCCTGCTAGGTGCGGCGGCACTGGGTGACATAGGCAAGCTGTTTCCGGATAACGATCCGGCATACAGCGGTGCAGACAGCATACAGCTGCTAAAGCAGGTGTGCAGTGCCTTGCAGAAAAACGGCTACAAAATAGGCAATATAGACAGTACGGTTATTGCACAGCAGCCAAAGCTAAAGCCGTATATTGACCAAATGCGGAATACCCTTGCAGACGCCTGTGGGGTGTCTGCAGGTCAGGTAAGCGTAAAGGCAACTACAGAAGAAAAACTGGGTTTTACAGGAAACGGTCAGGGTATTTCCGCACACGCCGTTTGCTTAATTGAAAATATATAGCAGGTGATGTAAATATGTGCCTGTTATGCGATAGAATAGAAATGATAAATTTTATTTTAGCATTTGGCAAGCAGTTTACAGACAACAGGTGTTATACCGCTTGACAAATCCGCATAATTAATTTAAAATGTATTGTATGCTCTGTGTGACTGTTGCTTTGCGGCAGTCACTTAGAAAAGCGTGTTTCCGTAGCTCAGCCGGATAGAGCGACCGCCTCCTAAGCGGTAGGTCGGGTGTTCGAATCAC
>FR891337.1:109271-156460 GCA_000435335.1 Clostridium sp. CAG:964 | reverse complement strand
AGGGGTTGACATATTTTTGATTATATATTAAAATACCCGTTAGTGAGTAAACCGAGCGACTGCGGGCTGCAAAGCCGAAAGGCTGCACCCGAGGAAAGTCCGGGCTCCACAGGGCAAGAATAACGGCTAACAGCCGCCGGGGGTGACCCTAGGGAAAGTGCAACAGAGATATACCGCCGGTATTTTACCGGTAAGGGTGGAAAGGCGAGGTAAGAGCTCACCGGCGTTAAGGAGACTTAACGGCCCTGTAAACCCTATTCGGAGCAACACCGTGGAAAGACATTATGCATTTGCCCGATGCGTCTTAGGAGGTGGCATTGAGCAGTTTCGGCAACGGACTGCCAAGATAGATAGTCGTTCAAGACAGAACTCGGCTTATAGGTTTAGTCACTCTTATATGAATATTCAGCTGTTTTAAACAGCGAAAGCTTTAACTCCCGCAATGCTGTGTTGCGGGAGTTTCTTTTATTTATTCGATGTTTTTCAATTAATTTTGTGAAATTTTTATTTAACTCTTTTATACGGTTAGTTATTATGATATAATAAGTTGTGTATAAACTAATATATTATACAGAGAAAGGGAAAGTAAAATGAGTAGTATAGTAAGAAAATCTATCGCAAATGGTGTTTCCTTTAACAGTGTAAATGAGGAGCGTTTTAAAACTGCCAAAATATCGGTTACGATGTTTGTTCCTCTTGAGAAATCAACTGCCGCAGGTTATGCACTGCTGCCGTCGCTTCTTGCCTACAGCTGTAAAAAATATCCTGACGCTATTAGTCTTAATCGTGTTTTAAGCAACTGCTACGGTGCCGGCATTGGTGCGTATTGCAGAAAAATGGGTGAATGCTTAGCGATGACATTAACTATATCAGGAATTGACGACAGATATACTATGCAGGGCGAGAAAATATCTCCGGAGCTTGTTAACCTGCTTTGCGAGGTTATTTTTAACCCTAAAATTGAAAACAAGGCTTTTGCTGAGGAAGATTTTAACCAATGCAAGCGACAGCTTATCGAGGCTATTGACGCCGAATATAATGAAAAGCGTATTTATGCAATTTCACAGCTTACCTCTGCTATGTGCGAAAATGAGGCTTACGGAATTAAACGCTACGGCAGCAGAGAAGATGTTGAAGCTCTTACAGCAGCCGATATGTATGAATATTGGCAGAATGCACTGAAGAATTCCAGAGTTGAGGTTATGATGCTTGGCAGCAGTAACCCAAATATGGCACAAAAAATAATTGCCGAAAGGTTTTCACAGCTTCAGCGTAGGGTGCCTGAAATTAAAACAGAAATTATTAAAACCCCAGCCAAGGTTAAAAGCGTTACAGAAACCTCCGACATTGCTCAGGCAAAGCTTGTAATGGGCTTTAGAACAGCATTGGCAGAGCCGGAGGACGATACGGTGCCTATGAGCCTTACCGTTGCAATATTGGGAGGAACGCCAAGCTCAAAATTCTTTTTGAATGTTCGTGAAAAGCTCAGTCTTTGCTACTATTGTGCTGCAAGATTTGACAAGCTTAAGGGTATTGTAATTGTAGACAGCGGTGTTGAAAAAGAGAATATTCAGCGTACTGTTGAGGAAATAAAAAACCAGTTGGCAGATATGCAAAAGGGAAATATAACTGATTTTGAAATCGACTCTGCAAAGCTTGCACTTGCAAACAACTTAAAAAGCTCGCAGGACACGCTTTCCGGCACTGAGGCATGGTATATAGGTCAAATGCTTGACAGAAAGCTTTCTACTGTAGATGAGGTTGTCAACGCTTTAAACAGTGTTACAAAGGAAACCATAGTTAAGCTGGCTAATACAATTAAGCTGGATACTGTTTATTTATTACAGCCAAACAGCAGTAAGGAGGCAGAATAATGGAAAATATAGAGGAAATTCAGTGCAGTATTTCGGGCGACAAATATTATAAGATAAACCATAAAAGCGGTCTTACCATATATGTATATCCAAAGGAGGGCTTCTTGTCTACCTATGCACTGTTTGGAGCAAAATACGGTTCAATTAATACCGCATTTGAAAAGGAGGACGGTCAGCAGGCTGTTGTTCCTGACGGAATTGCTCATTACCTTGAGCACAAGCTTTTTGAATGTGAAGATGGTGACGCATTTGCAAAGTATGCAAAAACAGGTGCATCTGCAAATGCATACACCTCTTTTGATAAAACCTGCTATTTGTTCTCATGCACGGATAATTTTGAAGAGTCACTGAAAATACTTCTTGATTTTGTTCAGGAGCCTTATTTTACAGACGAAACTGTTCAGAAAGAGCAGGGGATTATAGGGCAGGAAATAAGAATGTACGACGATGATCCTAACTGGAGAGTATCCTTTAATCTTTTAGGTGCGTTATATAAAAATCATCCTGTAAAGATAGACATAGCCGGTACTGTAGAAACTATAGCAGATATAACGCCTCAAAAGCTATATGACTGTTATAACGGCTTTTATAATCTGCACAATATGGCTTTAACCATTGTGGGCGGCAAGGCAAAGCTTGATGTTGTTTTGCCTATATGTGACAAATATTTAAAGGAATCACCCGAAAAAAGAGTTGAAAGCACATTTCCAAAGGAACCTGATGAAATTGCCAAAGAATATGTTGAGCAGAAATTTCCTGTTTCAATTCCACTGTTCCAGCTTGGCTTTAAGGAGCCGGTAAGCAAAGAACGCTTAACCGATAAGGAAATGGCTGAAAGTGAAATTTTGCTTTATGCTATTGGCTCCGGCTCTTCAAAAATGTATGAAAGCCTTGAAAAACAGGGCTTAATTAATAATACCTTTGAGTATGAGCATTTTGAAGGCCCTTTCTACAGCAGTGTGCTTTTTGGCGGCGAGTCTAAAAACCCTAAAGCTGCTGCAAGGGTAATAAAGGAGTATATAGAAAATCTAAAGGCAAGTGGTATTTCGGAAAAGGATTTTGCAATTGCACAAAGGGCTGTGTACGGCGAGAACATAGCTGCCCTCAATAATAACGGTACGGTTGCGGGTATTCTTATGGATAACGATTTTGCCGGCAGAGAAATATTCGAGTATATTAAGTGTGTAAAAAACGCTACACTGGAAAATATAAATAGACGCTTGAATGAGCAGTTTGATATTTCCAAAGCAGCACTTTCGGTAGTTTTACCACTTTAAAATTTTAGGAGGTTATTTTATGTATCATGTATCGTTTCCGGGCTTGGGTATTAGCGTGGAAATTAACAATCAAATTCAAATTTTCGGTCTGTCAATATATTGGTATGGCATAATTATAGCAACAGGCTTGATTTTAGCCGTAATATACGGCTGTGTAAATTCAAAGCGACTGGGTATTTCAGCTGATAATTTGCTTAACTGCGTTATTGTAGGCGTTATTACCGGCATTATAGGCGCAAGGCTGTACTATGTTATATTTAACTTGGACTATTACAGTAAAGAGCCAAATAAAATTCTTGCTATAAACGAGGGTGGACTTGCCATATACGGCGGAATAATCGGTGCCCTTATAGGTGGACTTATTGTTGCAAAAATAAGCAAAATGAATATACCTGCTCTGTTAGATGTAGCCGCAATAGGCTTTTTAATAGGACAGGGCATAGGCAGATGGGGCAACTTCTTTAACCAGGAGGCCTACGGTACACCTACCGACTTACCTTGGGGTATGATAAGCGAAGGCACAAATAACATTGCAGTACACCCTTGCTTCTTGTATGAATCAATATGGTGCTTGCTGGGAGTTTTATTGCTTCACCTTTTTTCAAAATCAAAGCTAAGAAAATATTACGGTCAAATTGCTCTTTTATATCTTGTATGGTATGGTGCAGAGCGTGCATTAGTAGAGGGCTTGCGTACTGACAGTTTATATATTCCTAACACCGGAATAAGAATTTCTCAGTTGCTGTCAATTATTATGGTAGTTGCAGGCGTTGCTCTGTTGGTATATTTCTATATCAAAAAGCTTAATAACCTAAAGGCTGTTGAGCCTGCTGTTGATATATCTTATATAAAAAGCGACAGCAAGGATGCAAGTGAAGAAAAAAACGAATTTGAAAAAGAGGGCGTTTATTCTGACAGTACTCCAAAAGCAAAAAGCACTAAGTTAAACGGCAGTATTGTTGATACGCTCGATGATACCGACAAAAAAAGCGAAGATGAAATTGATGATATTCTAAACGATATTAAAAATATAAAAATGTAGGAGGATTATAGCAATGGCAAAAATAATTGACGGTAAAGCTGTATCTGCCAGTGTAAAGCAGCAGGTGGCAGATGAATGTGCGGAGCTTTTTAAGGCAACAGGAAAAAAACCGGGCTTAGCAGTAATTATTGTTGGTGATGACCCTGCCTCAAAGGTATATGTCAACAATAAGAAAAAGGCCTGTGAATTAGTGGGCTTTTTGTCAAAGGAATATGCTTTGCCGGCTCAAACCACACAGCAGGAGCTTATTGAGCTGGTTGAAAAGCTTAACAACGACGATGAAATTAACGGTATATTGTGTCAGCTTCCTCTGCCGAAGCACCTTGATGAAAAGGCAGTAATAGAGGCTATAAGCCCCAAGAAAGATGTTGACGCTTTCCATGCTGTTAATGTCGGCAAAATAATGATTGGCGACTATGACTTTTTACCTTGTACACCGGCGGGCGTAATGGAATTGCTTGCATACTACAATATTGACATTGAGGGTAAGGAATGTGTTGTTCTTGGCAGAAGCAATATTGTAGGCAAGCCTATGAGTATGCTTTTGTTACATAAAAACGGCACTGTTACAATTTGTCACAGCCGTACAAAAAATCTTGCAGAGGTTTGTAAAAGGGCAGATATATTGGTTGCCGCAGTAGGTATAGCAAGGTTTGTAACTGCCGATATGGTAAAGGAAAATGCCGTTGTTATTGATGTAGGCATAAACAGAATGGATAACGGTAAGCTGTGCGGCGATGTTGATTTTGAAGGTGTTCAAAAGGTTGCCTCATATATTACACCTGTTCCGGGAGGAGTAGGGCCTATGACTATTGCCACGCTTATGAAAAACACTCTTACAGCCTTTAAAATTCAAAATAAGCTTGTCTGAATTTTGCTTTTAAAATTATATTATGCTCGGCGGTTCTGCTTAGAAAAGCAGAACCGCCGAATTTTTATTGGTTCTATGTCAACAGCCGGGGCAAAACCAAAAAAATATTTGAGCAAGCGGTGATAATTAAGCTCGGCTTTTACAGCAAAGACCTTTCTATATAAGAAAAAAGCAGATGATTTTATAAAATCATCTGCTTAAAGCTTGTGTTATTTACTCTGCCTTCTTTACCGAAACTGTTACGGTGTAACTGTTAATGCACCAACAGCTTGTTTGATTAACAAAGGAAATAGTAACAGGTACCTCTTGAGAGCCTTCAAAGTTGCCGGCGAGCCTGCTTAAATCAGCGGTTGCTATAATATCCGAAGAAGTAATTTCACTAATTGTGTCTGTCGGGCCTGCTATTGTAATATCTATTGCACTTGTAGTAACAGACGCCGTATAACCCTCAGATATAGAGCTTAACAGGAAGTTGTCTATACTAACCACCGTTGTTGAATAGTCGCTTAAATCCAGAGAAATCTTTGCCTGCTCCTGGTTACTTATGTCGATACAGCCGTTTGGCAGTGATATTGCACTGGTAATCTGAGTTTTAGTAGGATCTAGAGTTGAGAAATCTATAGGATCCAGACTGATTGTATCAAGCTTTTCAATTACCTGCTGCGGGCCTGCAACCGTAATGGTAGACGGCTTAACAGTGGCAATCGTGGTCGTATCTATTCCGCTTGGAACATTTGTAAATGTTGGTATAATTTTAACATCCTTTTTAGGAAGTATCTGTATTGTAACCTCAACAGTCTTAGGCGTTACAGTTATCATATCACTGTTAAACGCCTCGCCGTCAGAGTCTAAAAGCTGAACATTCAGAGTTTTTGTTATATTAGAGCTTTGCTCTCCTGTTATTATATCCGACACCTGAGCTTTGTTTATCTTCTTAACCTCCTGCTCCGGACCTGTAACGGTTACAGTATCTGTAGACAGAACCGGTCTTGCCAGGTAATAACCGGCAAGGTTGCTGTCATCACTTTTTGGAAGTGTAACCTGAGATGTGTCAATGTTCTTATCTATTGCATATTCCTGTTGTCTTTCCTTGTCTACAGTTATGTTAATAACCGACGGTGTTACAGACAAAATTTCGTAATCGGTTTTAACGCTGTTTTTCTTTGCGGAAAGACTAATAGCATAGGTGTCAGCTACGGTAATTGCACTGGTGTTTTGTGCTACAACCTGTATATCGTTTTTGGATATAGAGCCGGCAGTAAGCCTGTTGCCTTTTATTTGTACAGTAACCTTTTGCTCACCGCCACGGTAAACCTTTAAGCCGTCAGCAACTGCTTGCTCCGGAAGCTCTATAGTAACAGGTACCTCAGTAACCGAAACCGTGCTTTCTTCACCGGAGGACGAAGCAAAAGCCACCCAGAAAATACAGGACAAAAGAAAGGAAAGCAACAGCAAAAATTTTGTATTATTAAATAGTGCTCTAACATTAATTATCTTTTTCTTTTTTTCCTTTTCCATTTGTACCCTTTTTATCCTTTCTTATTGATGAAAAAATAGGAATATAATCTACAAAATCATTTTTTGCTTTTGTAGATTCCGGAATTACAAGCTTTTCAAGGAGTCTGTACAGCTCGTCGCCATTCTCCATAAGCCTTAGCCTGCCCTTGTAAGCCATCGAAATGCCTCCGGTTTCCTCAGATACTACAACTACAACGGCGTCTGAATCCTCACTCATACCAATAGCTGCTCTGTGTCTTGTACCTAAATTTACATCAACATCCTGATTGCGGCGTGTTAAGGGCAATATACAGCCTGCCGCATATACTCTGCCGTTTCTTATGATTACAGCACCGTCGTGTAAGGGTGCTTTGTTAAAGAACATATTGCCAAGCAGCGGTACAGAGGCTTCTGCATCTACTATTGTACCCGTGTTTATAATATCGCCAAGCTTTGTTTGCCTTTCAAAGACTATTAAAGCACCCACCTTTTTATTACTGAAGCTTTTAGAAACGGAAACAACCGCATTTACACAACGCTTAGTTTCCTCGTAAAGCTTTTCTGCCTCGTCCTGATTTGAAATGCCGAAGTATCTCGATATTTTACTTCGACCGATTTTTTCAAGCACATTTCGTATTTCCGGCTGAAAGATAATTATTAAAATCAGCACACCAAATTCCATAAAGGTTCTTAGTATTGCCGAAAACATTGTTAAATTCAAAAAGGAGGAAACAAAGTATATTCCTATTAATATAGCCGCACCTTTAAGCAGCTGTACAGCCTTAGTATCCTTTACAAACTTTATTAACGCATAAATAATAAAAGTTACGCACACTATATCTATAACATCTTTTATTTCAAAAGTCTTTATAACAGATAAAAAGGACTGAAACCATGACACAATAAAATCCATGATTATCCATTCCAATCTATAACATCTTATTAATTGCAGTCCTAAATTCAACCGCAATTTACATAGTTAATTTTATCACAAAATTTTAAAATGTACACTACTTTATTTGAATTTTTTATTTTCAAAATATGAAATATTTTTTATTGCATTTGCTAAGGCTGCAATGTCATTGCTATTATTAAAATAGGACATAGAAGCTCTTACCGCACCTGTTTCCTCTGTACCAAGCATCTTGTGGGTTAAGGGTGCACAATGCAGTCCCGCTCTTACCGCTATGGAATATCTGCGGTTTAAAATATCTGCGGTTTCCTCGCTCGATTTGCCGTCAACATTGAAGGAAATAAGTGGTGCGTTATATTCTGCCGACGGTTTTGGGGTATACAAAACAACACCGTTTATTCTGCTTAGCTTGTCATACAGTGAAACCAACAAAGAATACTCGTGGCTTTGTATTTTCTTAATGGACACACTATTAACAAAGTCTATACCCTTTTTCAAGCCACAAATTCCCGGCAGATTGCAGGTGCCGCTTTCAAATCTGTCCGGCAGTGCTTCGGGCTGCTTTAAATCCAGCGAGCTGCTTCCCGTTCCGCCGCAGACCAAAGGGGATAGGCTTTCAGGCTCCTTTATATATAAAATCCCTGTTCCCATGGGGCCCATTAAGCCCTTATGTCCCGGTGCAGCTAAAAAATCTATATTTAGCTCTTGAGTATCTATCGGCAAAACGCCTGAGGTCTGTGCCGTATCAATTAGCACCTTTATACCGTATTGATGTGCAAGGGCTGTAAGTCTGCTAACAGGCAGAATGGTTCCGGTAACATTTGAAGCATGGGTTATAACAAAAAGCTTTGTATTATGATTTATTGCATTTCTGAAATTATCAACTGTAGCGTCAAAATCACCGTGTACTACCTCAGCAACAGTATAGCTTACTCCTCTGCTTTTTAGAAGCTCAAGGGGGCGTAAAACAGAGTTATGCTCTAAATTTGACACAACCGCATTATCTCCTGCTTTTAAAAAGCCCATTATAACAGTATTCAGTGCATAGGTACAGTTTGGGGTAAATATAATATTTTCAACATTTGGAGCATTATAAAAATTTGCAGCAGTCTCCCTGCAGTTATACACAAGCTCGGCAGCCTTCAGTGACATTTTATGTCCGCTTCTGCCGGGATTTGCTCCGTAATTTTGTATTGCACTGTTAACAGCACCATATACTGCCCGTGGCTTTGGAAAGGTTGTTGCTGCATTATCTAAATATATCATTTATACACCACCTAATTAACGGCTAAAATATTTATATTGTTTTCTTTCAAAATGCTTACGGCCTTATCTGCATTTTTAAGCAGTACCAAGCTATAGCCGCAGCCCTTAGAGTCTGATATTTTTGATGTTTTTACTATATCCGCATATATTCCGTAATTTCTGAGAATGGATTTTGCTTTCATAGCATAGGTAATTGATGATACCGAAATAAACTGCTTTGTCATATACTTCACCTCATTATTCATTTAAACTCAATTCTTTTTAACATATTATGCTTTATGTCTTTTATTAGTGATATTTATAGACCTAATACTTAATGAAAGTAAAAGCAGGTATGCCGTTTGCGGTGCTGTTGACACGCTTTTGACATACCTGCTCTTAATAAAAGGGGAGAGGATAGTTATTATTTAATTTAGTGCTGTTTTTAATGCGGTAAGGTTATCTGTCATCATTGAAAGATAGGTTTCGCCATTATTAAACTGTTCTTTTGAAAGATTGTGGCAGGAATAAAAGGTAAGTACCTCGGCACCTGTTTCACCGGCTATTGTATCTGCTACAGCCGAACTGCTAAGCTCTATTTTAAAAACCACCGGAATTTTATCCTCTTTCACCTTGTCAGTCAAAAAGGCTATAGTAGAAGCACTTGGCTCGGTTTCGGAAGCACAGCCCGGAAAAGCGGCATAATATTTAAGCCCGTATTCCTTAGTAAAATAAATCAGCGGAAAACGGTCGCCGAATATAATCTCGCTTCTTTTACCGTTTTTTACTATTTCAGAAAAGCTTTTGTCCAGCTTCTCCAGCTTAGACACATAGTCCTTGGTATTCTCTTTGTAGTATTTATTATTTTGACTGTCAGCCCGGCAAATTGCGTCGCTGATAGCATTTACCATTTTAACTGCATTTTTAGGTGATGTCCAAATATGTTCGTCAGTTTCCGGTTCGTCGCCTGCCTCATCGTTGTGCTTTTCCTCCTGCATTCCCTCTACGGTTTCTTCCTGCAGGGTATCAACATAATCAATCAGCCTTACAACTTTTGTTTTGCTTGTGTTTACAGAATCCAGTATATTGTCAACCCAAGCGTCGCTTTCTCCTCCTATATAAAGGAACACATCTGCCTCCTGGATACTTATAATATCCTGTGGGGTAGGCTCATAGGTGTGCGCCTCTCCACCCGGTGGAATCAGCATTTTCAGACTGCCCTTGTCGCCTGTAATTGCTCTGGCAAAATCGTACTGCGGAAAGATAGTAGATACTATTTTAACTCCGCTGACTTGGTTCTCCTTTTGACCACAGCCCGAAAAAACAGATGCAATTACTATTGCCGGCACTATAAACAATAAAAATATTTTCTTCTTCATTCTTACCTCCTGTTACATAAAAACTCCACCGCAGATATTTCCGTGGTGGTGTTTCTATGTATATTAAATATTATTTGCTAAAATCACTCTATAATTCTTCTTATAGTATAATATCCGCCTATGTTTGTGTCGTGCATAATCATATAGCCTGTATCATAGGCATGCACTCTTCCGCCGTTACCGTCATAAATAGCAACATGACCCGGGTAGCAAAGAATATCGCCTGCTTTTGCTTCCTCTATAGATTTTACCTCTGTTCCGGCAAGATACAGGTCAGTACGAACGCCCCACAGGTTAATGCCAAATCTTTGGTAAACCGCACATATAAAGCCGGAGCAGTCAACGCCTGTTGACAGGTCTGTTCCACCCCAAACATAAGGTATCTTTCCGACATATCTAAGTGCTTCTTCAATAACCGAATTGGCAGGAACAGGGTTTACAGGAACATACACGCTTGTGCCCTCAGGACAGGTTACAACAGGCATTGTATTTTCAGCTGTAATTTCACATTTTTTAGAAAGATATGTGCCGTCTATGGTAGTACATACAATGTCACATTTACCGTCGCCTGTAATTGTAACATTGCCGTCATTATCTACACAGGCGACATTCTCATTTGTGGAATGCCAGGCAACATCTTGGTATGTAGCATTTTCAGGGTAAACAGTGGCTGTCAGCTTAACAGGCTCGCTTTGCGGGCCGCTGAAATCATAGCCTACATAATCAAGAAACAGCTCATCAGCCTTAACTATTTTCTGAACCGTAACTAAGCATTCGGCAGTAATATCATTAGCAGTTGTGCAATATATTGTGGCAGTGCCCTCAGATACAGCCTTTACCACACCCTTGTCAGATACCGCAGCTACGCTCTCGTCAGAGGACGACCATTTTAGCTTTGTTTCGGTAACTGTATCCTCAGGGGTAATCGAAGCACTTAGCTTTAGTAGCTCGCCTACATCTGTTAAGGTGTATTCTGCTTTATTAAGCTCAAGAGCTTCAGGGTAAACAGGCGTTGTCACGGTTATTGGCAGTGTTGCTTTTATGCTGCTGCCTGCTTTCTGACAGGTTATAGTGGCTTTACCGTCTGCTACACCTGTAACTATTCCGTTTTTATCCACCGTTGCCACGCTTTCGTCACTGCTTGACCAATTTAATTTATATTTGCTTAGGTCAATTCCGTCAGCCAACTCTGCTGTGTATTTATCTCCTGTAGAAACTGCGGCCTTTTTCTTTACAAATGATATTTTATATTCTTTTTTAGGCAGCCTCTCATCAGCCGTTGCGTCTTTTTGTGAAGTGCTTTTTTCGGTTGCTTTTTCCACAACAGTATGTACCGGGCTTTCTTTTCCCGAAAGTCTATCAGCGTAGTTGCCTCCTATAATTCCACTGCCGGCAAACAAAGCACCGGCAGTACCGGCCACAACTATTACCGCCAGAGTGCTTCCTACAATCGTAATCGCTTTCTTTTTTCTTGGTACAGCTTCTTTTTTCTGCTTTTTTAGTGAATTCATTATAAAACCCCATCAATTCTCTATGTAAAAATGTTTACATATTTATGATAACACATTACATTTTTGTAATCAACGAAATTTACTAAAAATTTAATAACTGTTCACATTATTTGTAATATATTCGTTCTGTTATTCGCCGTTATATATTTATAACCTGCTCCATATCTTTTGGCAGCGGTGTGGTTACAGTTACACTTTTGTGAGTAACAGGGTGAATAAATGTTATGGTTTTGCAGTGAAGAGCCTGTCTGTTTATATGTTCCAAAGAACCACCGTACATATCATCTCCTGCAAGGGGGTGACCTATATATGACATATGCACCCGTATTTGATGTGTTCTGCCTGTTTCAAGATTAAATTCAAGTAAAGTATGGTTGTTGCCGATAATTAACGGCTTATAGTGTGTTACGGCATGCACGCCGTCTGCAGTACCTGCGACACGCTGGATAGTATGCCCCTCTAAAAGAGATATATTTGCATTAACCGTCCCCGGCTCTGTAATTATACCCTGACATACTGCCGAATAGACCTTTTTTACATTCTTCACAAGGTTTGCGGCTGCATAGCTGTGCTTGGCTAACAGCACAAGTCCGGTGGTATCACGGTCAATTCTGTTAATAGCTCTAAAACAGCTTGTACAGCCCTTGCTTTGCAGATAAAAAGCAACGCCGTTTGCCAAGGTGTCATCAATATGGTTGTGTGTCGGATGAACCGGCATAAAGGGCGGCTTATTTACAACTAAAATATGCTCGTCCTCGTAGCAAATGTCAAGGTCTGTTTCTACAGGAATAATTTTGTTATTATCCTCCGGCAGTTTAACCCTTATTACATCACCTGTATATACATTATCTATTACACGCAGCAAGCTGCCGTCTCGGCTTATGCCCAGCGGAGTAAGTTTAAGGGCAGTCAGCAGTCTTACGGAGATATTGCAATAATTACGCAAAAACCACTTTGCCTGTGTGTCGTTATATTCCTTTGGAACTGTAAAATTTAAAATAATATTACTCATATTCTTGACGCCCACAAAAGTACCGACACAACCGCTATAAGCTCTGTAAAAAATATTATCGGTATGCCTGCCATAAATTTTGCCTTTCTTGTTTTGTGGTGTATTATCCTCATAGTTATATACATTCCCACTGCGCCGCCCAATGCGGAAACAAGCAGTAAATCAGCTTCCTTTATTCTCCACCTGTTGTGCTTTGCCTTTTGCTTATCTGCTACTGTTATAAAAATTGCAACTATATTTATAAGTACTAAATAAATTATAGTGCCGTATAGTAAATACCGCAATTTTCCACCTCTATTGTTACCGAATATTTAGCCTGTGCCAAAAGTATATATATAATAGCACATTTTACAGAAATTGTTAAGACAGTCTTTGCTGAAAAAACATTGGAAGGAAGATAACAAATGATATTAAAAATTAAATGCAACAGAATATGGTGTATTGCGGTTGTTGTTCTGGTAATAGCTACAATTACAGCCTATTGCTTTAACTCACTAAGCCCCGTTAAGCCGAGAGCGTCCGAAGCATACAATGTGCTTGGGGAGGCGGTGCCGATAAATAAGGCTGATGTTGATAATATAAGAGGTGTGTGGGTGCCGTATATGTCCCTTGAAACCAAGGAGCATACCGAAAAATCCTTTAAAGAGTGCTTTAACAAAATTATAAATACAGCAAAAGAGAATAAAATAAATACGCTTATTGTACATATAAGACCATTCTCCGACGCACTGTACACCTCCAAAATTTACCCAAGCTCTCACATTGTTACAGGCAAGCAGGGTGCAGAAATGGATTTTGACCCATTAAAATATATGATAGACCAATCCCACAAGAATAATTTAAAATTTCACGGTTGGATAAACCCGTACAGAATATGCACTGAGGATACTCCAAAGGAATTATCACAAAAAGGCGTGCTTAGCAAGCTGGACAGCAATGATATTTTGGAATATGACGGTGGTAAATATATAAATCCTGCAAGCACTAAGGGACAAAAATTAATTATAGACGGCGTTAAGGAGGTTGTAAAAAATTATGATGTAGACGGAATACAGTTTGACGATTATTTTTATCCCGCTGCCGAAACAGCAATAGACGCCGACAGCTACCTTAATTATAAAGAAGGCCTTGACGCAGAGTGTATACCCCTTACCCAAATACAATGGCGAAAAAGCAATGTAAATATGCTTGTCAGCAGTGTATACAGCAGTATAAAGGCTATAAAAAGCAATGTGATTTTCGGAATATCGCCGCAAGGAAATATAAACAACTGTCTTAACATTGGTGCCGATATTTACACCTGGTGCAGCACCAAGGGCTATGTAGATTATATATGCCCCCAAATATATGTAAATTTTAAGCACTCTGTTCTTCCGTTTGATACAATGCTTAAACAGTGGCAGGACGCAATGCAAAACAGCACGGTGCCTTTATGTGTAGGTCTGGCACTTTATAAAGCCGGCAGTAATGATGATGACGGCACTTGGAGGGAGGACAACGATATATTAATGAAAGAGGTTGAATACTGTAAAAAGCAAAATATTAACGGCTTTATGATATACCATATTGATTATTTTAATAATGATAATGCCTCAAAGGAGGTTGAAAATGTTTTAGCCGTGCTTTAAATGAGTATACAAATTATATAAAGCATTATATGCCCTTAAATATACTGTAAAAATTGACAGCAGACATAAAAAGAGTTAATATAAGTTTGTATGTAAAAATACAGGAGGAGTTAAATATGCTAAGGAAAATACTGGCAATATCACTTTGTGCAATTACTCTTGCCGCTGCTGCAGGCTGCAGTAGTTTTAGCACAACTATCGACAAATTTACCGGTAAACAAGAGGAGTATCCTGTAAATGTAGGTCACGACACAATAACAGCAAAGCCCCAAAGGGTTGCAGTACTTGACGATAATGCTGCCGACATTCTTATTGCCTGCGGCTATAGTGATAAAATTGTAGCAAAAACTAAGGATTGCAGTCAGGAGGAATTAAAAAATGTAAAGGAATACGGTACAGACGCAAACCCTGACACGGCATCCGTAAACAATTTAAACCCTGATGTTGTATTTACAGCCGACAGCATAAAATACAGCGATTATAAGGCAATGAAGGACAGCGACACAGCAGTGCTTAGAATAAAGCCTGCCTCAGATACAGAGGAGCTTAAGCTTCTTTATAAAAACCTGTGCAGGGTTATGGAGGGCAGCATAACAGGGGAAAGGTCAGGCGAAGAGTCTGTTAATAAAGTACTCAGGTCAATGGAGGCAGAAAAAAGCAAAAACAATGTAGTAAAGGGCTGTTATCTTTTTAAGCTTGATGATAAAAGTGCCGTTACCACCGATATGTTTGCAAATACAATTCTTGAATATGCAGGAGTTCAAAATATAGCTGTTGATACGGATCAAAACGGTGCTATGCCAATATCCAGGATAATTGCCGCTGATAAGCAGGAGGGCTTTGCGTTTTATGTGCTTTGCGAAAAAGGACTAAAAGCCAAAATTCTTCAAAGTGATGAATTTAAAGGCAGTAATGTAATTAATAAAAACAGAATTGTTGAGATACCGTCTGTTTATTTAACCAGACAAGGTAATACTGCCGTACAGGGCATTAAATATATAGAAGACCGACTGACAAAGCAAAAAGAGGTCAAGGGCAAGAGCTTAACTGAGGATTACGGAGTAGAATTATACGACGGAATTTCGTACAGCTTGGAGGATCAAGACTATGTAGTACTTGCTTTGCAGCAAAGGCTGGACGACTTAGGCTATCTGCCGATAAATCCTACCGGATTTTACGGTGACTCTACAGCAAGTGCAGTTAAGGAATTTCAGGTAAACAATGAGCTTAATCGCCGTGACGGTGTGGCCGACTATGAAACACTGGAAAGACTGTTTTCTACAGCGGCCTACTCAAGGGCTATTCCAATTAAAGAGAGTACTAACTCTACTGTACAGTCTCAAGGTCAGGTTCAGGCAACCGAGCCGGCAACCTTTGAGGTTACCGCTGAGTAATAAATGCTATATTTATAAGACGGGCATTTATTATATAACCCGAAAAAATAAAAACCTCTTATTCACTAAGGCAGGTATAGTCAGGCACAACCGGCGGCATGGTAAAAAGCTTGGCATACCTGCTTTGTTTTGAAACTGTAATACTTAATTTTCTACAAAAAATAAGGTGTACTTTGTTGATATGTGCTGTATATTGTCTTGATTCCTTGAAAAAACATAAAAGATGTAGTAGTATATATAATGGTTATTTGTAATTGCAGGCTTTTTATATTTTGCTGTAAAAAGGTCTGCTGTATAAAAGCGGGGGAGGATTAAAATGCCTAATCAAAATATCAATGTGTTGGAAAAAAACTGTACATACCTTAATGTTTTCTACTGCAGCTTAGAAAATCAGACTGTACCTGTAGATATTCTTACAGATGCACGCAGTCGTTTTTTTATTTCAGGCGGTAAAAAAACAAAGGACAAGCTTTCATTTACATACAACGGAATATCCTATTCATATTCCTACCAAATTCAAACCAACTCTAAGACTAAATGGAAAGCTACAGCAAACGGTGTTACATCTGAGGAATTGGTATTGGATCCGTCCGGATATGGAATTATATACAAAAATCAAAAAGGTTTTATTGTAAAAAGAATGTTTTTTAATCACTCCCATATCTGGCAAAAAACAGAGTATTTTAAAAATGGAAGCAGTGAGCCTACTGTTTCGTTAATGCCGTGGCTAAATGACGACAGAGCGGCTATTGCACTTTATGACGGTGAAGTATCCTTCCCGCAAATACTTTTTGCACTTGAAATATCTGACAATACTTATTTAAACGACGAAGCTGTTGCAAAATGCAGGCCCTTGGTTAAGGCAACGGTAAACGGCAGAACATATTATTTTGGTGACGAAGAGGTTCAGGCACGATGGAATTTGATTATAAACGGCACTAAATCCAACAAAAAAGAAAGTCAGACAAATAAAAACAATTATTTCAATATTGACAATTTAACCAAAAATGTCAAGTATAAAAATCTTGCAGCGTCGGCGACTGTACTTAATATAAACAGCGTTTCCCCTAAAGTAAAATACGCTGCACCGGCTGACAAAAAAACAGCATCTCAACAGGCTGCAAATTCTGCATCTGTCGATAACGCTTCATCGGCCGATGCTTTAAACGATGACAAAAGCACTGCTTATAGAAAAGCAATAAGCAATGCACTAAAGCCGGCGGCCGATACCTACAGTGAAATTACAAGCTCTAAGGCAAATGTAGGTACAAATAAGGGCACAGATGTAGGTGCTGCCGAAAGCAACAGCTCTAATGCCAAACCTGAAGATATTATGGACGCTCCGGCTATGCAGGATGTGGATGTTTGTAAAAATCCGGGTAATGAGGCCGACAACGCCGACAAACAAATTTCACTTTCACAAAAGGAAAAGGGATATTACTTTGGCGAGCTTGACAGCTTGAAGCGTCGCAGCGGGTACGGCAGAACTGCCACAGCAAAGGGCAGAACACTTTACGAGGGCGAATATTCCGAGGATATGAAAAACGGTTTTGGCGTTTCATATTTTAAAACCGGCAAGCTTGCACACATAGGAAATTATAAAGATAATAACTATGACGGCTTCGGCTTGGAATTCAGAGCTACCGACGGCTGCATAACTGCCGCAAACTTTGAAAATAATACAAAAAAATATGTCAGTGCAAAGTTCGATAAGCTTGGTCATTTACTGTATGCAAGAAGCTCCTTTGAAAAAAATGGTGCAAGGGTAACCTTTAATTTGGAAAACGGCGAAATGTTTATACCTAAGGTTGAAAACGGTACACCCTTAAATTTTGGCACTGTTATTTCAGCAGACGGCGTTTTAATATACAGCGGTGACTACAAAAACGGAAGCAAAGAGGGAGCAGGCACTCTGTTTAATTCCGACGGCACCGTAAAATATACAGGCAGCTTTAAAAAGAACATATATAACGGAAACGGTACCTTTTATTACGATAACGGAAGCACCTATACAGGTGAATTTGCAAACGGTGTTCCTAACGGAACGGGCGTGCTTAAAAATTCTGTCGGAGATGTTGTATATAAAGGTCAATGGAAAAATGGTATGTACAATGGCGACGGAAGACTTTATGACAAAAACGGCAGCTACTGTGCAGGTAAGTTTGTAAACGGTGAGGCAAAGGGCACGCTTTCAATATATGACAAGAACGGCGTTATTATATATAGCGGTACTATTTTAAACGGAAAGCCAAACGGCAGCGGTATTTGCTACAGCAACGGTGTGAAGGTATATGACGGACAGCTTTCGGACGGTATAAAATCCGGTACAGGCAGACTATACAGCAATGACGAATGTGTTTATATGGGCAGCTTTGAAAATGATATGTTCAACGGCTTTGGCATCAGCTATAAGCATACCAACGAGGAATACTGCGGTATGTGGCAGGACGGCAAATATAACGGTGCCGGCATATTAAATATTGACAAAAATACCTTTATGGCAGGCAATTTTAAAGATGGCATACCTGACGGCAGAGTGAATATAATTAAAAACAATGTGCTTATAAACGAATGCTTCTATAACGGTGGCGAATGTGTATATATGCATGAATATTCAAAGGACGGCACAAGCATTATTTATGACGGCAATGTAAAAAACAATCATCGTGAGGGTATGGGCTGTATTTTCAGCGATTACGGCGAAAAGAAGTTTGAGGGTATATTTAAAAAAGGAGAGCCATATAAGAGCATGAAGGTCTCTCTGCGTGAGCTGCAGCCTCTTGAATATGTGGCAAAGCTTAAAGACACCAAATACGAAAAGTTCAGACATTATAAAGAATTTGTTGTAGAACAGCCAATGCTTGGCGGAGTATTTTCGGGGCAATTAAATAACGGAAAGCCTGACGGCAAGGGTACAATACTTTATGCAGACCACAGATATACCGGAAATTATAAAAACGGTTTGCCTTGTGGAAATGGTACAATATATTTTGGTGACGGTACTGTAGTAACCGGTATATTTACCGACCAGGAGTTGGCAAATACAAAGGCAATAAAATTTGCAAATACTGTTTACTATTTGTTGGAAAACTAAGAAAGGCTGGTAAGATATGAACCTTCTTCTCAGTGTACCGGCAGCCAACGCAACAGCAGACGGTGCTGATATAATCGAAAAGCAAGTACAGCAGTCAACCGGCTTTCTCGAAAAGCTTTTAAACGGCTTTTTAGATAAGCTGCCGTCACTTATTTTCGGCGTTATTATTTTTGCTATAGGTTGGTTTATCGCAAAATACCTTACTAAGCTAATAATGAAGTTTATTGAACGCAGTAAAATAGATTCATCGGCAGAATATTTTATTAAATCTCTTTTACTTGTGGTGTTTAGACTGCTGGCTGTGTTAATAGCCCTTGGTCAAATGGGGGTAGATGTTACCAGTATTATTACAGCTGTAGGTGCAGCTACAATTACGGTAGGTTTGGCCTTGCAGGATACCTTGGGAAACATTGCAAGCGGAGTTTTACTTATATTTACGCATCCGTTTAAAGAAGGGGATTATCTTAAAGTAGGCTCTGACGAGGGCACAGTAACCAAAATATCCCTGTTTTCAACACATATAAATACGGTTGACAATAAAACCGTTGTCATTCCAAACAGAAACATAACAGGCTCAAGTGTAATTAACTACTCATGTAATGAGAACAGACGGGTAGACCTTACCTTCAGCATTGCATATGAAAACGATATACTTGAGGTTAAAAAATTAATACGCAAAATTGTTTTGTCAGAAGATAAGGTCTTAAAGGACGAGGAAATAACTGTAGGTATTTTCAGCCATAATGACCGCTGTTTAACAATTGATGTAAAGTTTTGGTGCAAAACTTCCGATTACTGGGATTTGTACTACAAGCTGGAGGAAAACATAAACATAGCGTTTAACGAAAACAATGTTATTGTTCCTCATCAAATTATTATAACAAAATAGTTTTATTTCCTTTTATCGGTATAACATAAAAAACTATATCAATACCCAAAAGAGGCTGTGCGAAACTTTAGCACAGCCTCTTTTGGGTATATGTTTTAATAATAATCATTTTAATTGTACAGGCTTTTATAGCTTACTCCCAAGCTGTCGGCAAACTCCATAATACAGTCATTACTGCCGGCGGCTTCAATACATTCAAGCTTATCACATTCAATAACAGCCTGCTCATTTATTTTTATAACAGAAGACGGTAAGGATATTTTCATTAAGCTTTTGCACTTATTAAAGGCGGCATAGCCGACGCTTTTTATATTGTGTTGTGCCTGAACCTCCTTTAAGGAAGCATTCTCAGAAAAGGCATAGTCAGGTATCACCTCAAGCATAGGCGACAGCACAACCCTTTCAATATTGTCACAATAAGAAAACGCATTACAGTAAATAGTTGTAACTGTATCCGGCATAATAAATTCTTTATTCTGACGGTTTTCGGGATAAGCTACTAAATTTGCAAAATCAGCCGTGTATAATACTCCGTTGGAATCAGCATAGCTTCCATTTTTTTCACAAATTATTTTCTGAAGATATTTAGACTTGTAAAAAGCCAAGGCACTTACACTGCTTACTGTGCTTGGTATTGCAACGCTCTTAACAGCATGGGGATTATCCTCGTTTTGAAAACAGTGAGAGCTTATAGCAGACACCGGCAGACCGTTAATGTATGAAGGCACTTTTACAGAGCTTTCTTCTCCCAAATATCTTGTAATTGAAATATTGCCGTCATCGCCGATGTTATACTCAAAGTCCTTGTATATATTGTATTCTTCCGCAACAGATTCTGTTTTAGAATTTTTGTTTACCACGCCTGCAATAAATTCTGTTTGATTGTTGTTTGCGGCACAGGCAAAAAAGGCAGTGCTTGCCGTAACTGCACCTAATGCTAAAATTGCCATTTTGTATAAACGAAACATAATAAATTTGCTCCTATAACAATTTATGCATTAATTTTACCACACAAGATGAGATAAATTAATTAAGAAAATGTAAATAAAATGTTTATTTTGTCTCTATTATTACAAATTTTCTTTTGCACAGCTTAGAGCCTCTGCAATTACATTATGCATATCAAAATATTTATACATACCAAGTCTGCCGCCGAAAATTACATTTTCTTCTTTATCGGCAAGTGCCTTATATTTTGCGAAAAGCTCGTTGTTTTTACTGTCGTTCATTGGGTAATAGGGTTCGTCACCCTTTTTCCATTTAGCAGGGTATTCACGGGTAATTACCGTATGGTTAGTTTCATACCCGCCCTGACAGCCAAATTCAAAATGCTTATGCTCAATAATTCTTGTGTAAGGAACCTCATATTCTGTATAATTAACCACAGCATTGCCTTGATAATTACTTATATTCGGTAAATCCTCGGTTTCAAACCTTAAGCTGCGGTATTCAAGCTCGCCGTATTTGTAATTGTAATATTGGTCTATCATACCGGTAAACAAAACCTTGTTTGCCAAAGCAGAAAGCTCGGCCTTGTTTTTGAAAAAATCTGTGTTTAGTCTTACCTCAATGCCGTCAAGCATTTTTTCAATTATTTTAGTGTATCCGCCAACAGGTATGCCTTGGTACTTGTCGTTAAAGTAATTATTATCATACACCAATCTTACAGGTAAACGATTAATAATAAATGCCGGCAGCTCTGTTGCCTTGCGGCCCCACTGCTTTTCTGTATATCCCTTAACAAGCTTTTCGTATATATCTCTGCCTACCAAGGATATAGCCTGTTCTTCCAAATTTTTAGGCTCGCCTTTAATTTCGGCTTTCTGTCTGTCAATTTCAGCCTGTGCCTGCTGTGGTGTAACAACGCCCCACATTTTATTAAAGGTGTTCATATTAAAAGGCATATTGTAAAGCTCGCCTTTGTAAACTGCTACAGGTGAATTTGTGTATCGGTTAAATTCAGCAAACTGCTGTATGTAGTCCCATACCTCTTTATTACTTGTATGAAAAATGTGGGCACCGTACTTGTGCACCTGAATACCGTTTACATCTTCTGTATAAATATTGCCGCCAATATGTGAACGCTTGTCTATTACAAGCACCTTCTTACCTTTTTTCTTGGCCTCGTGAGCAAACACAGCCCCAAACAAGCCCGCTCCAACAATTAAATAGTCGTACATTTTAAACCTCCGCATTTAATTTATATATATATAATTATATCAGTTTTATTCCTTTGTGTCTACTAATAGCATTTCAAACAGAACAGTCTATGCTTTTAATAAAAACAGGGCAGAGGTACACCTGCTGCCCTTATATACATTTTTGTATGCCAAAATCACCAATGCAAGGGCTTAACCCTCCTCAATAGATTTTGTGGCATAAGCATTTAAGTCCTGCTGTGCGGTATGTCCGCTTAAATATTCATAATAGCCCTGTGAACCAACCATTGCCGCATTATCACCGCAAAGCTCCTTTGGCGGCATATACAGTACTAAGCCGTTTTCATCACAAAGCTTTTGCAAATTTCTTCTTAAAAGAGCATTTGCAGAAACGCCGCCTGCTATTACAATGGTTTTACTGCCGGTTTCCTGTGCGGCTTTCATAAGATTAGTGGTAAGACATTTTACAACGGCATTTCTAAAGGATGCCGATACATCTTCTACAGAAAGCTCTTCGCCCTTTTGCTTTGCATTATGTATAAGATTAATTACCGCTGTTTTCAATCCTGAAAAGCTAAAGTCATACGGTGCATTGTCCACCTTTGGAAATGGCAGCTTAAATGCCTCCGGATTACCGCCCTCTGCAATCCTGTCTAAATGTATACCGCCCGGGTACGGCATACCCATAGTTCTTGCCGCCTTGTCAAACGCTTCGCCTGCGGCATCATCTCTTGTTTTGCCTATAATTTTCATTTTGGTGTAGTCCTCTACAAGAACAATATGGCTGTGTCCGCCGCTTACAACCAAACATAAAAACGGCGGCTTAAGCTGTGGGTGTGCTATATAATTTGATGCAATATGTGAACGCAGATGGTGTGTTGGCACAAGCGGTATATTTTTTGCAAGTGACAAGCCCTTGGCAAAATTGACACCAACCAACAAAGCACCTATAAGTCCGGGTGCATATGTAACAGCTATAGCGTCAATATCATCCAGAGTTACATCAGCCTGCTGAAGTGCTTCGTTTACCACTCCCGAAATTGCTTCTGCATGGCGTCTGGAGGCAATCTCAGGTACTACACCGCCATACAGCTTATGCTCCTCAACTTGTGTTGCCACTATAGACGAAAGCACCTTCCTGCCATCTTCCACAACTGCAGCAGCAGTTTCGTCACAAGAGCTTTCTATTGATAAAATTTTCATTTTCTTCATTCCTTTAATGTGTGTTCCGAGTAGTCTTTTAAATTGGAAAATCAGACAGCAATAGCCGTGAAAGGCTCTGCGGCTTTTAAGCTAAAGCCATATATGCCTAATTAAAATTAAGAGTCATAATTAATGCGTCTTCTGTAGGCGATGTATAAAACCCTTTGCGTCTGCCATTCTCCTCAAAGCCTAAATTCTTGTAAAGAGCTACGGCCTTAGTATTAGACGGACGAACCTCAAGGGTAATAAAACTGCAGCCTTTTTCCTTTGCCGTTTTTACTAAATGTGAGGTAAGCTTTTTTCCGCAGCCCTTGCCTTGATGCTCCGGCAGTACAGCTATATTGGCAATATATGCTTCGTCTGCGGCTATGTGCATACCGCAGTAGCCTATAACCTGCGAAGCTGCTGTAAGTACATAAAATTGGGCACTGCTGTTGCTAAGCTCAGCTTCTATGGCCTTTTGCGACCAAGGCTTGCTAAAACAGGCCTTTTCAACCTCTGCAACTTCATATGTATGGCACTTCTGCATTTTAGTTATGCTTGTCATTTTCCAGCTTCCTCTCAATAAGCTGTGCCAAAATTAAAAGTTGGTCATATATGTTGTGGCAGCATTCCTTATATGTCTCTAAGTTACCGCCAAATGGATCCTGAACATTCAGCACATAAATTTTATTCTTAGGTACATTACCGCTCATTAACGCCTGAGCATGGGTCATAGTCATACATACAAAAAGGTCGGTTTCGTCAAGCATTTTCGTGGTAATAGAATGGGATATATGCCCTGATATATCAGCACCAAAATCCTTACAGGCAATAACTGCATTTTCAGTAGCTTTCTGACCTTCTGTTGCCATTAATCCCGCACTGCTTACCTGAATATCCTTTAGCTTGTTGTCCTTAGTAATAAAGGTTTTAAATATGCCCTCAGCCATAGGGCTTCTACAGGTGTTTCCGGTGCAAACAAATAAAATTTTCAATGTATAATCTCCTTACTTTACCTTGTCGTAATATGTATAAAGCTTTTGTACACCATTTTCCAAATGAAAATAGTGTACTATATACGGCACAAGCAGACACATTAACGCCACAAACAGCAAAGCAAGCCCTATGCTTTTAAATGCCACAAAGCCCATTATGGAAATTATGGTGCATATTGCAACAAGCATCGTAACTAAAAAATGTACAATCCTTTCATGTTGAAAGTAACCGATTTTAGTTTGCAGCTCTTCGTTAAGCTCTTTCTTTTCTTCCTTTGTAAGCTCCTTGCTTGTTTTATCTTCCATATAATCAATAAATTCTTTTAATTCCTTCCACATATTTATTCCTCCTTAATTATAAAATTTTTATCCTTTTGCGTCGTACCAGGTTTTTCCTATAGCGGCGTCGGCAATAAGCGGAACGCTTAAATGCACGGCGTTTTCCATTTCCTCCTGCAACAGGGCTGCGGCTTTTTCAGCCTCGTCTATAGGGGCTTCAACTATAAGCTCGTCGTGCACCTGTAAAATAAGCTTAGAACGCATATTTTCTGCCCTTAGTCTGTTATGCACCCTTATCATTGCAATTTTAATTATATCGGCGGCAGTACCCTGAATAGGCATATTTCTTGCTACACGCTCACCAAAAGAGCGAACCATTTTGTTAGAGGCAGAAAGTTCCGGTAAATATCTTCTGCGGTTAAACATTGTTTCCACATAGCCTGTTTCCTTAGCCTGCTCAATAATATTTTTCATATATTCATCAACACCGCTGTAGTGGGCCAAATACGCCTTGATATATCGGTCAGCCTCTTTTATTGATACACCAATGTCCTTTGACAGAGAGAACGCACCAATGCCATATACAATACCGAAATTTACAGCCTTTGCACGGCTTCTCATAAGTGGCGTAACCATTTCTACCGGCATACCAAACACCTGCGAGGCCGTAATAGTGTGAATATCGTAATTGTTTATAAATGCATTGCACATTTCCTTGTCATTTGCAATGTGTGCAAGAACTCTAAGCTCAATCTGGGAATAATCGGCGTCAACCAAAACACAGCCGTCAGCCGCAGTAAAAAATCTGCGCATTTCCTTGCCAAGCTCTGTTCTAACAGGTATATTCTGCAAATTTGGCTCTGTTGAGCTTATTCTGCCTGTTCTTGTTTCGGTTTGATTAAAGCTTGAGTGTATTCTTCCTGTTTCGTCAATAACCTTTAATAAACCGTCACAATAGGTAGACTTTAGCTTTGAAAGCTGCCTGTATTCCATAATATACGCAACGGCAGGGTGTTCGTCAGCCAATTTTTCAAGCACCTCTGCACCTGTGGAATAGCCGCTTTTTGTTTTCTTTAAAGGCGGCAGTCCCAGCTTTTCAAAAAGTGCTGTGCCTAGCTGCTTAGGTGAGTTTATATTAAATTCGTAACCTACCAGGTTGTATATTTCCTGCTTTATCTCGTCTATTCTGCCGCCAAGGTTGTTGCCAAACTTTTCAATTCCCTTTCTGTCAGCCATAAAGCCACGGTTTTCCATACAAGCAAGCACATTGGCAAGGGGAATTTCAATGTTATGCAAAAGCTCCTTTTGATTATTTTTTTCAATTTCACTTTCGATATTTTCTGAAACAACCGCCAGCTGTGCCAGTGCATTAATATCATTCTTTAATTCACTGTCATCAGCATTTTCAACCAGGAACTCAGGTGCGTTGTACTCCTGTGCAAGTCGGTCAATGTCATATGACGATGCTGACGGATTAAGCAAATACGCCGCAAGCTCAGCATCAAAAATTTCACCCTGTGGCTCAACTGATTTTTCATCAAGCAACGCAAAAATTCCCTTAATACCGTGGGTAATTTTTTTGTTGCTATTGCTAAACAGCCTATACAATACACCGCAACCGTCACTAATTGCAATATTTACACCGTTTGACACAAGTGTATTTTTACCGGTGTACAAAACAGATACAACTTCATCATTAATAATTTCTTCTAAATTTGCATCTGTATTGGATACTAAATTAAATTTAACAATATCAATATTTTCATTAACCACAGAGGAGACTGTGCCGTTATTTAGCCCAAATTTATCAATGAGTGTGAAAAGCTCAAGCTTTGTCATAATGCTAAGTGCTTCTTGATACTGCGGCTCTTTGGGAATATAATGCTCAAGCTCTGTATCAACAGGGGCATCTTTAACGATTTCTCCTAAATATCTGCTTAAATATGCACTCTCCTTACCCTCCTCGAGCTTTTTATACATTGCGGGCTTAAGCTCAAGGCTGTCTATATTATCGTATATATAGTCAAGGCTTCCATATTTCTCTATAAGCTCCGAAGCACCCTTTTGACCAATTCCCTTTACACCGGGAATGTTGTCGGAGGTATCTCCTTGAATTGCCTTAATATCTATAAGCTGATGTGGCGTTACACCATACTCCTCTTTTATTTTAGCCTCGTCATAGGTTACTACGCTTTTTGTTGTAATAAGCCTTACATTTGTTGCACCGCTTACAAGCTGCAGGCTGTCACGGTCACCTGTTGCCAAAACGCAGGTGTTGCCGCTGTCCTCACAAGCCTTGGCGAGAGTTCCTAAAATATCATCAGCCTCATAGCCGACACATTCCACCAGCGTATACCCAAGCTTTTCCAAAAGCTCTTTAACAACAGGCAGCTGCTGTGCAAGCTCGTCCGGCATACCATGCCTGCTTGCCTTGTAGCCGTTGTATTCCTTATGTCTGAAGGTAGGCTCCCGTCGGTCAAAAGCAACTGCTACAGCATCCGGATAAGTATCGGCAATTGTTTTGTGCATAGTATTAAAAAAGCCATATACAGCGTTTGTGTATTCGCCGTTTTTGGTTGTTAAAAGCTTTATACCGTAATAGGCTCTGTTTAAAATACTGTTGCCGTCCAATACAAGAAGTTTCATTTGTGTGCCTCTTTTCCTCGTTATTTAAGCAGATGGTCAACTGTACCGACCTCTTTGCCGTTTTGCAGATAAACCCTTGCCACACGCTTGCTTACAAGGCACACCACCTCGTAATTTATGGTGTCTGTCCATTTTGCAATATCATCGGCAGTAGGTATATGTCCGTTTTTGCCGTTTCCAAACAGCAGTACCTCGTCATTCATTTTTACATTGTCTATTTCTGCAGCGTCTGCAATAAGCTGGTCCATACATATTCTGCCCAAAATTTTAGCTTTTTTACCGTGTACTGTTACATAGCCCTCTTTGCCTATTGCTCGTATGTAGCCGTCAGCATAGCCAACAGGTACGGTTATTGCTTTTAACCTCTTTGGTGCTGTATATGTTCTGCCGTAGCTTACCGTAGAGCCCTCTTCAATTTCTTTAACAAGAGATACTACGCTTTTAAGCTCCATTGCCGGTATTAAATCAAGCTTACCCTTAAGCTTACAGGACGGCGAAAGACCATACAAAATAATACCTGCACGCACCATATCCAGGTGAGTTTCGGGATAATCTATAATTGCACCGCTGTTTGCACAGTGGCGAATTTCAAACTTAATGCCACGCTTCTCAAGCTGTTCTATAGTATGCATAAAGCAATTAAACTGCTGCATTGTAAAATTTCTGCCGTCATCTGCTTCATCACTTACCGCAAAGTGGGTAAACACCCCCTGTGGGTGCAAATTGCTTAGTCTGCATATTTTTTCAGCTGTATCTATACTTTTGCAGTCACGCTGAAAGCTTTGACACATTAGTCCTATTCTTGACATACCTGTATCTAACTTGAGGTGTATATTAACGGTAACATTATTCCTTTTAGCACAGTCCGACAGACCTTCGGCATACTCAAGGCTGTAGCACGCCTGTGCAATGTTGTTTTGTGCAAGCAAGACCGCACATTCGGCAGGGGTGTAGCCTAAAATCAATATAGGCAAACTGATTTTATTTTGCCTCAGCTCTAATGCTTCTTCTATGTTGGAAACGGCAAACCAATCAGCCCCCAGCTCTTCGTAAAGCTTAGCCAGCTGTACAGCACCGTGACCGTATCCGTCCGCCTTAATTACACAGCAAATTTTTGCTTTTGGACTTGCCTTTTTTCTTATTAAATTATAGTTGTGTTTTATATTATCAAGATTAATTTCCGCCCAAGTTCTTCTGATTATATTGTTCAAAAAATTCACTTCCAATTTCAAGCCGCTATGGTGTGTATTAACAAATAAATTATATTACTTATTGCGTTTAAAATCAATGCTTTTAGTTTTCCGGCCAATATATTGTCTGTACATTTTAGAACAAAAAAAATATAAAATTTTCCTTAAATTAGTCGAAACTTGTATTGCAATAAATATATATCCGTGCTAAAATTGTACCGTAAAGGTTATATGAATACAGTTATGTATTAGTTATTAGTGGTGTTTTAGTTTTGATTAGGAGTATTAAAGTGAATAAAAATAATGTTAAAAAAATAATAATTGCAGCCGCAGTGATTGCAGGCTTTTCTCTGTTTGGCGTTGTGGTGTCGGCAGACAATAAAGTAAGCTGTGTTGACGATTTTAGCTCAAGCGAACAAACAAGTAAGTCTATTATACTAAGCTGGAATAAGGGAATAAATGCTGACGGATATGTTATTTATCGTGCCGACAGAACTACAGACGGTCGGTATAATCCTTATACAGAGCTGAATAGCTCTGACATAACAAAATTTATGGACATTAATGTTGCACCTGCTATGCAGTACAGCTACCAAATACGCTCATATAACGGCGACGGCAGTCACCGTTCCTACAGCAAGGCCGAAACCGTAAAAACAGCCGCAAGCCCTGTTGATACAAAGGGTTTACAGGTTGCGTCGCAAAATGAAAAATCCATTTCATTAAAATGGACAAGGTCTGAGGGAGCTACCGGATACACCGTTTACAGAAGCGACTCAAAGTCCGGAAAATACAATAAAATTTGTGATGTACAGGGCTCCGAAAAATATTCAGACAAGGGGCTTACGCCGTCACATTATTACAGCTATTATGTAGCTGCATACAAGGAGGTCGACGGCAAAAGATCCTACAGCGGCAAGGGCACTGCTGTTGAAACAGCAACCTCACCGTCGCAGGTACAAAACCTTGAAACTATAGTTAAAAAGACCGATTCGCTGACAATTTCTTGGGACGAGTCAGCTAATGCAAGCGGCTATGTTGTTTACAGAATGAGCAACAACGAAAACGAATATGAAGGCGAGTGGGTATATGACGAAAATGCATATGATTATGTCTACAAGTCGAATGTTGGTAAATATGTTAAATACGCTGTAATTAAAGACGGCAAAAAAACTACATATACAAATAAAAATCTAAATGAACAGCAGGCATACAGCTATAGGGTAGTTCCTTACTTTAAATCTAACGGTAAATATTACTACGGCGACTACCGTCAGGTTTCAACCGGTACAGTTACCGAAACACCTGAAATTGAGGTGTTCAGCCGTGACAAGCGTGTTATGGCAAAATGGTACCCTATTGACGGTGCAGACGGCTATGCATTTTATATGTCAGAAAGCAAAAACGGCCCTTACAAGCTGCAGGGAACCACAGACGACACCATTTATTTAACAAAACAGCTTACAGTGAATAGAAAATATTATGTAAGAGTTTGTGCTTACTATGTAGCTGACGACGGAAAAACAAAGGTATACAGCAACTACAAAACGGAGGATACAACCTGCACAACGGGAAATCGTGTGTACAAGTATAATGTACCTGACACATATATCGAAATTGACCTTGATATGCAGCATATGTGGTACTATGAGAAAGGCAAGCTTGTAGTGTCTACGCCTGTTGTAACCGGCCTGAAATACGGCAGAGATACCACAACCGGTCTGTTTGATATATTTAATAAAGAATCTCCTGCAAGGCTTGTTGGTGAAAATTGGGATACCTATGTAAATTATTGGATGGCTGTTACCTATGATGGAATAGGTATTCACGATTCTACATGGAGAGCAGACTATGAATACGGCGGAGATACATATACTTATGACGGTTCTCACGGCTGTATAAATACACCGTATGATAAGGTTGAGGAAATGTACGAAAAGGTCAAGGTAGGCACACCTGTTGTAATCTACCAAAAGTCAGAGGACACAGAAAAGAAGGACAACTCCGAACAGTAAAAAATAAAACAATAATTTTGTACCGATTACTGTATAAATAATTTACAGTAATCGGTACATTTATTTTACAGCTAATTACTTGACTTTAACAAGCTAATGTGTTAATATCCGATTTAGTGGGAATTACCATAAGCTTTTGGCTTTATCTACTGAATTTCCAAATAGCAGATAGTTATATATGACAATACAGTTAATAAGCTGAAGCCTTGTCATAGAAAATTAGAATTTTAAGAAAGAGGCATTCACAATGGATTTTTTAAAATTAGCACAGGAAAGATATTCTTGCAGAAAATTTGAAGATAAGCCGGTTGAGGATGAGAAAATCGATGCTCTGCTGCAAGCCGCACAGCTTGCTCCTACAGCTGTAAATTTTCAGCCGCAAAGAATACTCGTTTTAACCGACAAAGAAAAAATAAAGGCTTTGGAAGAAAACAAATGCACACGATATACATTTAGTGCTCCTCTTATGATGGTAGTATGCTACGACACAGAAAGGTCATGGAAGCGTAAATATGATAATGCCGATGAAGGCATAGTTGATGCCAGCATTGTTGCAACACATATAATGCTTGAAGCCGCTTCTTTGGGTCTAGGCTCAACCTGGGTGGGCTCTTTTGACCCTGCAATAGCCCAAAGCGTGCTGAATATTCCTGAAAGCTATAAGGTTGTAGCTTTACTTCCTATAGGTTATCCTGACCAAAAGCCAAGTGCAAAGCACAGCGACCGTTTACCTATTACCGATATTTCAGCAAGAAATAATTTCTGATAACCTAAATATGTTACTGCTAAATAAAACATAAAAAGCTCTGCTGTCTGAAAGCAATACAGGCAGCAGAGCTTTTTTGTAAAATAATTAATTTAATCCAACGATGTATATATTATTTATATTTTTCCAGTCTTTTCAACTGTCGCACATCTGTGCCGACAAAATTCATTATTACATACTCGCCCATAAGTCTTGAAATAAGTCTTTTTGAGTATATAGCCTCCAAATCTTCAAATTCAAGATTTGTGCTGATGATTGTAGGCTTTTGATGTATTAGTCTAAAATTAATTATATTATAAATTGTGTTTTTAGTAAAAGCAGTATGAAATTCTGAGCCAAGGTCATCAAGGATAAGAAGGTCGCAGGCTTTTAATGTTTCTTCGGAGTCCTCATCTGTTTCAATTTTCCCGAAACGCTCCTTTTCAAGTCTTGCCAGGATTTCCGGAGTAGAACAGTAAATAACGCCGAAGCCGTTTTCTATAACGGTTTTTGCTATAGCAAGTGAAAGGTGAGTTTTACCCAAGCCGGTATTTCCACGCATAAATATATTTCTTGAATTTTCGCTAAAGCCGGCGGCATACTCCTTACAGTACTCAAAATATTTTGACATTCTTTCACGATCGGTCGGATTACAATCTTTATTATCGTTGTAATATTTCAGCAAAAATGTATCAAAGGACGACAATCTAAACGGAGAAAGCTTATTGAGGTTATTGCAGGCAATATCTTTTACCAGCTTTTTATAACAATCGCACATTTTGCCGTCTATATTTCCCTTATCCTGACATTTGCTGCAAACAAATTTTGGCTCCAGCTCCTCTTCACTAATCCCCGCAGACCTATATATCGCCTTTAGCTTATCCTGTGTTGCCAAATTATTTTCTTTAAGCTGTAGCAGAGCCTCTGTTAGGTTAATGCCGCCCTTAAGCATAAGACGGGTAATTTGGGACAGGGTGGAGGCAAGCTCTTTGTTAAGCTGTTCAGCCTGCGGATATTTTTTGTAAAACTCAGCTTTTGATATGTCGGCATTTTTTATGGCTGTGTTTCTTCTTTGCTGCATTATACTGTCAGCTTCTATATATATACTTTTATCATATCCCATTGAATTGCCTCCTTATTCAAATATATCATAATTTTTAAAGCTGTTTATATCATATGAGGTATCGCCATCGTTTGAATTTTTAGAGGATTTATTATTTGAGCCACCTTTTGATTGTGACGAATTATCTTGAGTTTTAGCCTTATTTTTAATATCCTCTTCAGTCATTATACCGTTTGCGTGCCATTTTTTAATTATACCGTTAACATAGCTCAGGTTAAATTCGCCTCTGCTGTTCATACAAATTTCATAGGCAATTCTCAGCATTTCCGGTGTATAGCCCCACCTGTTTATCCACAAATCGGCAAACTCAATTTGTTTTTTTGACGGTGAACCGCTGAGCTTTAGACCAAATGCTTCACTTGCTATGTTCCATGCAGCTTTCCTGCTTAGTATGTCATTAATTCTCTCCTCTGCTTTTTCGAGGGTGTCGATTTCAGCGCTGCCCCATTCTCTGCCTAAAGCCTCTATATAGCTCATTTTAAGCTTATTTTCTGACTTTGCAAAGTACAAAATCATAGTAATAACCTCATATGGCAGTCCGTCTTGGTCATGTATCATCAAAAGGGTAGAGGAGTCGTTATGTGTAAGCGGTCTGCCCAAAATTTGCTCTGTTTCGGTAAGCAGTGCAGAAAAGCTTTCATCCTGAGAAATACGCTGTGCTACCTCAATAGGATCCGGCTTTTGGGCTTTGGCTATAGTCCTTTTAGGGGGAACATAGCTGTTCATATCACTTTTTATTTCCGTAAGCTTATTATCAACATCATTCTGTACCGCTGCATCAACATCAGACACTTTTTGTTCGTTATTTGTATTTTTGGAACTACTGACCTCGTCTGCTTGTTGTATGTAGTTTACATTGCTTTCGTTTTGAATGTCGCTGACATTATTGTTTTTATCATTTTTGGAGAATAAGCCAACACTTATCCAAAACTCCATACAATCCTTAACATCAATAGGGTTCATATTTAACGCAGCACCAATATCATTGGCTGTTATTTGTTGCCGCCTGTCGTTATTGCGCAGCAGCCAAAGCAAAACCTTAAGCTGTGCAGCACCCGCAAGCTTTATATATTTATCTACAACATCAGATGGTACGGCAAAAACATTGCCCCATATTCCGGCACCTGTTGTGTAATATTCCATAGTTCACACACCTGTTCTCCATAATCTTGAACATTAATTATAACATAAAAACAATTCTTTTTACATATACAGTTATAAATATTATTTTAATTTTTGCATAGAACTTTTTTACTGCTCATATAATCTTACTAAAGAATAAGAACGGTGGTTATTATGGTTATAAACAAACGGCAGCTAATACTATTTACAATAATCGCTTTAACAAGTATTGTTATAATTTCTGCTATTTTTGTAGGATGCAACACAGCGGCAACCGCAAGCACCACAAAAAGCAGTCCTCCCACAATAGTTATAGACGCCGGCCACGGTGGGGAAGACGGTGGAGCTGTAGCCTCCGACGGCACAAACGAAAAGAATATTAACCTTAAAATCGCTGAAAAGCTCAACAGTTTTTTCTTATCCGGCGGCTACAAAACAGAAATGATACGAACTGATGATACTGCAATATATGACAAAAACACAGAAAGTATAAAATCAAAAAAGGTTTCCGATATGCACAACCGATTAAAAATATTCAATAAAAACAGCAACAGAGTAGTAATAAGCATTCATCAAAATAAATTTGAGCAGGAAAAATACAGCGGCACACAGATATTTTACAGCCCTAATAATGAAAACAGCAAGCTGCTTGCCAAAAACATACAGTCATCCGTTACAGGTATGCTGCAGCCTGACAATACAAGAGAAAATAAAAAAGCAGACAAAAATATTTATCTGCTTTATAATTGTACAAATCCATCGGTGATTGTAGAGTGCGGGTTTATATCAAACCCATCGGAATTAAAAAAATTAAAAACCGATGAATACCAAACACAAATGGCGTTCTCTATTTTCTGCGGTTGCTTGGAATATATAAGTAATAGCAGTAACAAAGCTATTACTTAGCTTTGCCTGTTTTGTTTATTATATAAACACCTGCAACCACTAAGGCCGTTGCCAATATATACTTAGGATAAAATTCCTCTCCCAGCATAATACACGACAGTATTGCACCAAACACCGGAATAAGAGAGTTAAAAATAGCAACCTCACCTACAGGGTTACAGCTTATAAGCTTGTTGTACAATGAAAAGCCTATTGTGGAAACCAAAACTAACAGCAGTAAAATAACTATTCCGGACAGTGTAATTGTTTTTACAGAGCCTCCCATTGCCACACCGCCTGCAATCATAATCAGTCCGCCAAGGGCAAGACTGATGCCTGTTGCCACCAAGGAATCAACCTTTTGCGTTACAACTCTGGTTAAAATTCCGCCAAATGCGGAGCATAAGGCACTCATAAACAGCATACCGTCACCACCAAGCGAAAAATCGGTTGTGGTGCTTCCGTCAACACTTAGGTTAATAACCAATATTCCGGCGAAGCCCAAAACACAACCAACAATTTTTTTACCTGTAAGGTGTTCGCCTTTAAATATAATGCACGCTAATATTATCAGTAAAAATGTACTTAAAGAGTCAATTATAGAAGACCTTGAGCCGCTTAAATTGGACAGACCGATATAAAAAAAGAAATAATGCAAGGAGGTGTTTACTACAGAGTACAAGCATAACCACCCTGTATTTTTTATTTTTGTAGCCTCTGAAAAATCCTTCCTGCCGACCAAAGCCAAAGCTAAGGTTAATAAGCCGGCAAGGAAAAATCTGATGCCGGCAAATAATGTCTTTGCACCTGTGTCGCCGTCGGCAATTTCAAACGCATTAAACCCCAGCTTTATTAAAGGAAAGGCAAATGCCCAGGTAACAGCCGAAAGTGAAGCAAGCAGCACAACAAAGGGTTTCTTTTGAAAAATACTGTTATTACTCATAATACCGTCCTTTTACATAAATATAGGTGAACACAAATGCGTTCACCTATCAATAGAATATTTATTTTAATATCAGTACGACGCACCTGTTAATTTATCTGCCTGATTAAACAGCTTCGTTCTGTCAAGAACAGTGTAAACAATAACGGATGTAACACAGCCAAATACGCCTTGTACAGCATTGCCAAGAACATCTGCCAAAGCTCCCGCTGCACCATAGAGGAAAACTTCAAATACAAAATAACCGCCTATCATTACAATTTCTGCCGCTGCAGCAGCAACTACTGCTAGGGTTATTTGCAGGGCAAATGATTTTTTTCTGGCTGCTTTGGTTATGAAGAAAACAACTATTGCCATAATCGCCTTTATAACAAATGTTGCCGGTGCATAAATGCCGTAGCCTAAAAACAAATCTGACAAGCCTGCACCAATTCCGGCTGCCAAAGCTCCATAAACAGGACCAAGCATATAACCTGCAATTATAACAAAGCAATCTCCTAAATTAGCAAAGCCGCCTGTTGGCAGCGGAATAACCAATACTGCGGTAGATACGCACACAAGTGCAGCCATTAGTCCTGTAAAAACCAATTTAATTAAATTTTTATTTTTCAATTAAATTCATCTCCTATTTATTTTTATCCGTAATTATTATATTACTTTGTTTATTTATTGTCAATGCAGTAAATCTACTATATAAGTAGGCTATATAAAATTACAAAAAATTTCCGCCCTTGTTTGAAAAACAGAGCGGAAATTTTTTATCAAGACCGAATATACTTTTTGTTTTGTGATTAACTTTGCCGGAACAGTCTTGATAATTTTGTGTTTTTGCATGCTTATAATATGTTTTCTCGTTTTGCGTTTTAACGAAAAAAGACCGAAGGTTAAACCGAGTCCTAAGGTCTTTTCCATTTAAGGTTACAAGAGTTTACCGAAATAATCGGTTTGTGAGAAATTTTCTAGAAACCAGCACAGTCAGTCAGCATATGGCACTTATCTAACTGACCAGTTCATCGTTCTATGGCTATAGTATACACTATAAATAACAACAACATAACAACAAGCTGACAACAAATTTAAAAAAAACAAGCAACTTATTTACTTTATTTTATATTATGATTTAGGGGTGTTTATTATGAAACGGCGTCATAGAACCGGAAGAATAAGCAAAGGTAAAATCATACTTGCTTGTTTTTTCTTATTTATAGCATCTGCTTACATAATTTTTGAAACTCAAATAGAACCCAGCTTTTTGGACTTAACCAGACTAAAGGCGGAGGAGCTTTCCACTACTGCCATAAACACTGCTGTTTTAAAAATACTTGATGAAAATAATTATACCTACGAGGACTTTGTAAAAGTAAACGCTAACGACAGCACTGTAACTAATATAAGCACCAATACAGTTACTGCAAACCGTTTTAAGTCTATGATTTCACTGGCCGCACAGGAAGAAATAGGTAATATGAGCGGAATGGAGGTAAACTATAGGTTGGGTGATTTTTGCGGTGCCGAAATATTAAACGGCAGAGGCCCTGAAATTATAGTAAAAATATACCTGTCGTCAAGCGTAATTACAGATATAGAAAGCACCTTTGATTCTTGCGGTATTAACCAAACTAAGCATACATTAAATGTAAAGGTAACTGCAAAGGTATATATAACCTCAGATGATGATTTAGATACTTACACCACAGTGGTTACAACAGTACCGGTTGCTGAAAATATTATCGTTGGCCATACTCCAAGCATTAACATACAGAAGGATTAATACATAATTATAATCAAAGCTATGTAATTTTAAGATTATAATTTGCTGTTTGCCTAAAGCTTATATTATGTTACATCTCAGCTATCAGTATTTCCATTTGAATTATCTGTGGAGGCTGCCTTTTTTCTAGGCTTTACATTAGCCAGTGGATTGGCGTTAGCGGCATTTTCCATTTGTTTATCTGATAGGTGTGTGTATATTTCAGTGGTTCCAAGGTTTTCATGACCTAAAATATCCTGCAATACTCTTATATCCACATTGCCATGCTGATACATTAATGTAGCCGCCGTATGTCGAAGCTTATGTACAGAGTATCCGGCACCATCTAATCCAATCTTCTTTAAATATTTATTCACCATTGCCTGCACAGTTTTAGGACTCATTCGTTTATACTGCTTGCTGATAAAAAGTGCTTCCTTATCCTTAACACCATCATTTGGTCTAACCTTTTTATAGTCGTTAATTGCATTTACACAGGCATCATTCAGATAAACCATTCTTTGCTTATTGCCTTTACCTGTAACAATAAGCTGACGCTCACTTTTAAAGCTGTTAAGATTTAAAGCCGTCAATTCGGATAGTCTTAATCCACAGTTTAGAAAAAGAGTCAAAATACAATAGTCACGCTCTTTATGGTCACCATCGACAGAATTTAAAAGCTCCAGGCTTTCCTCAAGAGACAGATATTTCGGCAGTTTTTTAGGGATTTTAGGTGTTTCTAAATTTTGAGTAGGATCATCATCAAGCTTAAGGCTTTTTTGGGTGTGATATTTAAAAAATGTTTTGAGGGAGGAGGCTTTTCTTGCTCTGGTTTTTGCACTGTTGCTTCTGTCTGTTATGCTATAATTCATAAATTCATATATATCGGTTATAGTAACGGACTTTACAAGTGCAAGATCCACATCTTTAATTGAAATATCCTTAAATTCAGTGTTTTTATCAACAAGCCTTCTGCGAACCTTTAAAAACCTAAAAAAAGTTCTCAGGTCAAGATAATACTCTTTTATTGTATTTTGAGATTTGTTTTTAACCGTACCTAAATATAGTAAAAACTCATTTATAATTTCAGGTACCTGTTCATAGTCGATGTTGCTCAATAGACTTACCATCCTTATATTAATATTGTGTTATATTATTTAATTTAATTGCTTACACAAGGGAAACAGCTGTACCCACATATAGCTAATTATACAAAATGAATATTTTGTATAATTAGAGTAGGGGCTTAAATTATTTTTGTCAGCGAATCAAAAATATATACTGCTTAATTAAAGCATACTAAATGCACTAAAACAATTAGCTTGCAATAATTATAACTGTTTTAGCTAAAACTTGCAATTAAAGTTTTAATAAACAGTTTGCACAACATAATCGCACCGCCAGCGTTAACTCAGATTAAGCAATTTGCACAAAGTATTCGCGCCGCCAGCGTTAACACTGATTAAGCAGTTTGCACAAAGTAATTAAAGTTTCAACAAAGACTTTAAGTCATTAAAAATTATGATAGTAAAATCAAGCTCACGCTTTATAAGCATTAAATCTAAAAAATCGACTTCATCGCAGTTTTTAAAATCTTTAACACGCATATTGCGTATAACTAAGTTATATGTATTTTCCAAATGCGTTATTTTACTTAAAAAATATTCATAAAATAGCATTAATTCAGTCTGTCTCATTTTCATTAACCTTAACATCTTTAATATCGGAAGCAGCTTCAAGCCACCATTTGCTAGAAAACAATTCACTTATATTAAAAATTCCGTGTTCAAGCAACAAATTTTCATATTTTCTATTAATTCTAAGTTGTGATTTACCCTGAAGTAAATCTTTAAAATCATTAAAACCAAATAATGCAATAAATGCAACTATAGCACCACTGCACTGAGTTTTCACAAAACGCTCCAAGCGGGTTTCCGTATAATCAACATCAGGTACAAATAATGATATTTTATCAACTGTACCCAAAAATAAAAACCACCATTCAACAGTTTGCCAACGAGACTTATTAGTATCAGAATTATCAGGAACAACAAAACGCAAATAATTATTAATAACTTTTACAAAAAGAGAACCAAGCGTATTACCTGATACAAATAAATTTGCAAAACAACTAGCACGATCACCACGAAGCTGCATTTCAAAGCGCACCCAGTGATCTAAATCAGAACGCTGCTGTTCTGCCTTTTTATCATAAATACGAAAAAGAGTATCAGACTTATCACTTCCACAATAAACTGTAGTAGAATTTGATTTATCATCTTGAGAATACTCATTAATTATTTTAAACTGACGAAAACGAGAAACATATTTTTTTGACTTAATAGCATCACAAATAACATCAAAATTAAGTAAATTATCAAAATCATCAAACGCTATATCTAATCTAGTTATATTAAGATCACCCGAATTGGCAACAATATAACCTAATAGCTCATAATAATCACCTGTGCCAAGCTGCTCAAAGTTCCTGCAGCCTTTACCGGACATCTCAACACAAATACCCATATCATCATCAAGACCATCATAATAAATATTAATACCATCATACATAAGACGCTTTTTATAAAAATATCTACCTTTGCACTCCCTAAAAGGTAAATCGGTTAAACCCAAAAAAGATTTTAAAGTATCAATAGAATCAATTTTAGAAGTAAAAGTAAGATAATCAATTATAACAACTTTATCAGACATAAAAACACCTCATATTGTAAGTAGTACCCCCCTACTTAGCGTATGGGGGTTACAGGGTTAAATAAACCCTGCTAAATTTTTTCAACGCTTTGCGGTTTTGTCGGTGGGCTACGCCCCCACCGCCCAAAACCGTATAAATTTAAACAAACATTTTTATAACCAACAACATAACAAATAAAAACAACACAGCAACTATAACAAGCTGCATTAAACTAGGCTGACTATCAGTAATAACAGTATCATTAGTAGCAGTGCTTGTAGCTGTTTCATTCTGCTGGGGAACAGTACTAGATATATATGTCCCAGGCTCTGAATGCTCCGGAGCTGGAGCAGCAAAGGCAGGAAAACATGACAGCATTAGAAGTAATACTATAACAAAACTAATAACGCTTAATTTTACGACGCTCTTTACGCGTAAATGGTGTATTTGTAACACTTGTATCCCCCCTATTGTCAAGAATCTCTTTGTCCGACAAATACTCTTTGTCTAACATATTATCTACAAGCTCGCTTGTATCATAAAGATTACGACACAAATTTGTTTGTATATACACGCCACTGGTAAGCAGTCTAGGATTATACATACGGTTAGACATATACATATCGTACTCATCAACATCATATGTAAATGTACGGACAAGCCTACTAAATGGGTGCTTAAAGCTACATTTACAAACTGTAACATCAGCAGATATATCTCTTATCTGCTTATCAAGCAAGTTATATTTCTGTACAGTACCAATAATTTGCATATGCCGCTTCCGGCATTGACACAAATGTTGGAAGAGTATCTTAGGCACAGCAGCCTTACCGGTCGAAAAATCACGACTATTAAATATCGTGCCTATCTCATCAATTAAAACAATACAGTTGGTAGGCGCATTTAAAATATCCTGAGCCGTTTTCAACTCCAAAACATTAGTCCAACTAGGGAAATTAGATAGCTTAATGTTAGTCAAAACACTAAGCTGCTTATACTTACTACATTGTTTGTAAACATAATGCACAGCCGTGTTTGTCTTGCCTGCGCCAAATCTGCCGACATAAAGATGTATGCCCCAGCCAAAAAATTCTTTATATTGCTTAAGATATATATACTTAATAAAATCATAAAACAAATACATAAAGAACTTCGGCAACTTGAAGAACGATAAAACAAGAACCTTAATCATATGCGAGCACCTTTAAAGAGTGAAGAAATACATCTAAAGAGCAGCGTTAAAAATAAAACAATAAAAACAACAGAAATTGATATGCAAAATAATGAAAATACAAAACCATAATCATTAGACATATCAAAATCAGTATTTATACCGAGTGCAGTTAAAATATCATAAATAAAACCGCCATCAACTATACACTTAAAATCAGTTTGTATCGGCATTGTCTTCAACCTCCTTAAGAGCTGGCGAAGGATCAGGAACATCAAGCAGCTTAGCACGGTTAATTAACTCTTTAAGCTCTGATCGCAAAGCACTGCAGCGTCTCAAATCAATAAAAAATTGTATTATAGATACAACAGAACAAACAGTAAGAATACAAACAATAACATACAAAAATAAATACAAAAAGCTCATGAAATCACCTCACAAAAATAATCTAATAACTGCATACATAACTAAGCTGATAAGTACGCAACCCATAAAAACGCTAAACCATGATAAAGTTAATCCAAAAACAGTAAACTGCATAGTCATAACATCATAAAGAACATTTAACAAAGATTGTAAATCAGACATAAAATCACCTACCGAGCAAACGCAGAATAATAATAATTACGAAAGAAGAACCAATAAGCATCCAAATCCAGGCAGGCAAGACTGTAAAACATTTAGCTGCGAAAGCTAAAAACTGGTTAGCATATGACCACAAGGTATTATCATCAAAATTAAAATCATCACTACGAAAATTATTATCACCATATACATTGCCAGTAGTTGCATCCTCTACGGCACCGCCGTGAGTGTTGCCATTGTTGTCTTTTTGAGCCTCATCTTTTTTATAATCATCATCATAATTATGAGTATCATCAGAATTATTCTTCTGAAAATGCTCATTACCTTCTAAACGCCAGTTAAACTGCACATAATAGCCTTTATATCCAGCTTTAAGGCTACCCGTGTAGTTGGTCCAGAAGTACGCTGTAAAAGTGTTAGAAAACTCTGAAATATCTATACCTAAGAAATCTGCAGTAACAGATTGAGAACTACTGCCGAGAAAATCCTTAACGGCGTCAAGAGGATCACGAACCTTAACACTAGCAGAACCAAAATAATTTTTATTGTTAAAGTCCCTAGTTTCATCAGTACTAAAATTAGTCATATCAAACTCATGCGAAACATTGTTGACCGGATCATAAAAATAACCTTTTGTACCATAAAAATTAACACCATATTGAATACAATTATCACTGAAAAAATTACTAGAAACGCTAGGCATATTTGCAAAGTACACATATAGATACTCCTCACCATTGACATTTAAAGTCATTTTGTAAACATAATTACCCTTAGTATTTGGATAACCTCTTTGCCAGCCATTATCTAAAAGCTCTTTCTTAGAAGGACGCTTAGCATTATCAGCATTATTTATATTTTTACCAAAGCCTGCTGATATTTCTTCGCCAGTCTTAGGATTAACCGCCTGACAACTATGCTTTGTATGGCAACCGGTTAAAATAACTGATGTTTTATCAGCATTATCAAGACGGCTATAAGCATCAGGCATAGTAAATTTAATATAAAACTGTTGCTTATCCTTCCAATAACCTAACTTAAAATTAGTGGCAAAATTAGTAACTATACTTTGTCCGTTAACAATATGTTTGGTGTACCAATCAGAAGTTTCTAAAATTCCAGATTCATCATAATACAAAGCACAGCTATTATTTTTAAGATAATCATCAACAGCATTTAATGACATATTACTATCTAAAAAATCAAACAAACGCATATTAGTAAAAGATTGCTGAGTAAATTTGTTGGGTATTATATAAAAATCAACAAGTTGCGAAATTTGAAAAGCTTTTTGATCATCATCAAGCTTACTATTTTGATAATAAACATCGTCCTTGAACATAACACCTGAATTAATATAGTTTTCAAGCGGAGTTTCGTAATAATTAATACCGTAGTTTCCTTTTGGGCTATCAAACTGATCATAAAACTTGATTAGATTCTTATAACCATCCAACAATTTAATATCTGTAAAATTATACTGACCTGCATTTAGATAATCTAAAAAAGATTGATAAACATTACTGCATTGATAAGCTGTTACAGGCTTAGATATATCAAGATTAGACAAATCTTTGTAAATTATATTTTTATAATACCGTTGCGGAAAACTAATGACATCACTATAAGCAATCTTATAAACTTTATTAGAAGATTCAAAATCCAATCTCAAAGCTCCGATATATGAATAATTACGACAAGAAACAGATACATAATGCTCGGAATCATTAGCAGGGTTATTATTTTCAACAACAAATTCGCCGTCTGTTACAAAAATATCCATACCACTAAAATCAGGCTGACCATCACCGCCAACATGAAACCAGCCAAAACTATCTTTAACAACCTTACCCTCAGACTTAAATATATCATCAGCATATTTCTTATAATTACCATTTTCGTTTATATTTCTATCACCAAAAAAATGATGAAACATACTGCTTGACCACAAATTAATCGTTGTAGTATCTCCAAACTTACCTGAGCTTCCGCCGTGCTCTGCTGTACTTGTTTCGACAGCTGAAACAGTTACAACAGATGATAAGACAGTTAAAATTACAATTAAAAATACAAAAAACTTTTTCATAAATTATTAAATGACAAAAGGGTATGTTAAACACACCCTTTTATGCAACACAACAACCAATATTATCTCGCGGAGTGTTTAAGCACTGAGAACAAACCAGCAGCAGCACCAACAAGACCAATACCAAGAAAAGCCATTAGAATTGGATTGCCACTCATAGAAGTAATCACACTAGTAACGCAAGAAGCAACATCGGCAAGCGCATCAGCAACAGTCATTTATATCACCTCCACTATAGAATATAAACAATTTATTCAGACGCTATATCAACGCCAAAATCAATTAAATCTTGCTGCTCAGCTACAACAGGTTGTACAGCGCAGCAATTGCCATATTGATCGTAAAGCAGCTCGACATAATCGCCAACCTCGACGCCGTCAAATATCTTATCACCTCTGCATTTGACAACAGAGCACGCTAAGCCTGTTACTTCAGCCGCAGGATAGTCAACATAAAGTCGGCGCACAGGATAAGTATTACCATTATCCGGACTTGTCCAAGCCGATGTTTTAAAACCTATTACACGTTTTAAATTTGTCATTTTTAAACCTCCAAACAAATATTAAAAAAGTATAAAAAAGTGAGAGGGCGGGAAGCTTCCACCGGTCCAGCTATGTTAGAGCTTTTATCTTCCACCAGTCCAGCATGTCAGCTTTTTTAATTGCTGTAAACCGCCCAAACACTTAATCATCATCACCATAATTTTCCATAATATCAGAGTATACATCGTTTGACATTTCGATTAGTTCCAAGAACGTAAAAGTCTTACTATCTAAATTCTTTGAAATTTTTTGCATAAGCTTATTCATACTCTCAAGCATTGGCGTTGCTTTTCATTCATTAATATCAATCTCACTTTCTTCACATCTCAACGATTTAGCAATTCTTTGTTGATTTTTGCGGATAAGGTCATTTATGTCGAGAAATAAATAATATGTCAACCTTCTTATCTCTTCTATATCGTCCGTGATCATAATGCGATTGAGATCGCCGTCAATCATGTCACGAGTGTTATTAATTTCCTGTATAAGTTTCATTGTTAACATTTTTAATCACTCTCACTTTCAATTAAAATTTCAGGTGGAATAAATTCATTCATCTTGTTGTTGATAAAAACAAAAACAGATCGAGCACTAACTACATCAATACCCGCCAAAAAACATTTATCATTAAAAGACAAAACAGCCCAATCATCAGACCTAATGTTTTTGCCGCCCATACGAACAAATTCAAAACCATCAATTTTAATACGTGTTACATTAGCAAAACGCTTAAAAAAAGAATTATCCATTTTTAATCACTCTCACTTTCAAATTTTTTACATCCGTTTGAATGTATATTTATTATACATATAAATAAATGTAAAGTCAACACATTTAAACAAATGTAAATAAAATAAAATAGGGGGTGATTAATATCTATATAAAAAGAATTAAAGATTTAAGAGAAGACAATGATATAACACAGAGAGAACTGGCAGAGTATCTCAATATAACCCAACAACAGTACAGTTTGTACGAAAAAGGGATAAGAACTATACCAGTAGATCTAGTTATTGAATTAGCCCGATATTATGGCGTAACAACAGATTATTTGTTAGGTTTATCAGGCAAAAAGCAAAACAACATAAACACTAAAAACAACATAAACATAAAACAAGGAAACAACAATATAAACAACATAAAAATCAAATGAAACGAGGGTTAAAAAATGGATATAGCAGCAAAAATAAAAGCAGATTATATATCAGAAGTACTTACATATTTTTTATTTACAACGCCTGCAGGCATTGCAATTTGTATATTTATAGCAATACTTGTAGCATTTAAACTATGGAATTGGGGCATAAGGGACAGGACAAGGCAGTACATCAAACATATATGCAATAAGCAGCTTATAACAATTTATGACAAACAAGAAGAAACACTAAATGAAATAAAATACCAAAAAATACAACAGAACACACCACATAACCAACAATATCAGCAAATGCCACCACAACATCAGCAATATAAATAAAAACACCCCCGGAAATTTCCGGGGGTTATTTTATTAGGACGGTTGAATTTTGCGGTAGAAAACAGTAACTGTCCGCCCAGGGAAGTTACTGCAAGCATAAACCCGAGTGCTGGCGAGCCTCTGCTGTAAGTTTTTGCTACGCAAAAACTCTATTGGCTAATATTATCAGCGTATCGCCGCTGAACCACTCTGAACCACTCCGCACAACTATAACAAGCTGCAAAAAACTACCCCCTGCCCTGCAGGCAAGAGATAGCAAAAATAATTTTGTTTAAAATGACAACAGCGTAAAACAATAACAAAAAATTGTATAAAATAGCTATTGACATATATGCATTAAAATAATTATTACAGCAAAATAATAATTGTTGCATAACATTACATTACATTTTTAGTTAATATTAATAAAACGGTTGTGCATAATAACAATAAAATAATATTTACAAAAAGTTTGTACAATATAAACAATTAAATAATAATAAGAATAGTTTTAAATAATAGTGAATATTTTGTATAATTAGAGTAGGGGGCTGAACCAATTAGCTTATAAAATATCATATTGATTCTGTTAAAGGAAAAATACCTCCTATATCCAGCAGCGGTTTATTACTTAGCTCTAAAATATATACTCCGTAGTTTTGCAGAAATGACCTTATTAATATGTAGTCAGGGTGATTTTTAACGCTTCCTGTAAATGCTAAAATATCCTTTGAAAGTTTAGTACAGCATCCGCCTATAAATCCATAATTATAATATGGGAGTCTTATAAATTGCGGAGTTATTTTTAAAACATCAATGTTATTCTTTTTACATACCTTAAATATTGACTCGTCAGCTGTTATCACTGCATTACTATTTACAACAGCTGTAGAGCATTTGGAGTAGCCCTGCTTAGTGTTTATAATTTTACAATTAGGCTTGCTAAATTCCTTTATAATTTCTTTAGCTGTAAATTTTACATTGCATATTAATTTATTGTCAATAACAACACTGTTAAAGCATATGTTATATGGGTATTTATTGCCTAAAAGCGACATAGATTTTTTTATATTAATATTTGCATTGGTATTTGCACTAATATTTGTTAATTTTTTAACAATATTATCCTCCGCCGTTGTTGTATTACTGCTGACTAATATTTTGCCCTTAGAGTAATGTGAAAGCTGCAAATCGGTATGAAATCTTTCAGGATAAGGAAGCCGGGTATGCGGAGCTGTAGTAACTACCGTTATGCCCAGTTTTTTTAATTCGTCAGTTATATAACTGTATTCACCGGACGCAGCAACCGCTTTGACAGGGCCTTCAGGCAAGTTAGGTTTACATAAAATCACAATTACTCCCTCCTACTGCACAATATTATTTGAAATTATTTGAAAATTTTGTATAAGCAAAATTAAAAATGATGATAATATATAAAAACAGCTATAAAGCTCTAAGCGTTTCGGCAGGTCTTAGCCTTGCGGCTTTCAGTGCAGGATATACGCCGAAAACTACACCCGAAGCTATTGAAAACATACAGGTAACGGCTATTGTAAGTGTATCAATCATAATTGTTACATTAATTAGTTTGGCAGCAGCAAAAACCAGCGTATACGCTATTGCTATTCCTAATATACATCCGGCAGCAGAAAGCATAAGAGCTTCACTTAAAAACTCACGCACAATTACAAATCTGCCGGCTCCAATAGATTTTTTTATTCCTATTTCCCGTTTTCTTTCGCCTACTGACACGAGCATAACAGTCATTATACTCAATCCTGCAACTATTAGTGAAACCGCACCAACAGCAGACAATATAGCTGTCACTATTGAAAGTATTTTTGTAAGCGATTCTTTTTGTTGTGCAAGATTGGTGATTGTATAGCTGCCTTTATCTGTTCCGTTAATTATAGAAAGCTTTCTTTCAATTTTGTCTGTTAATGACGCTAAGCTAATTCCGTCAGATGCTTTTGTTATTATTTGATTATAATTGC
>FR891337.1:87933-109196 GCA_000435335.1 Clostridium sp. CAG:964 | reverse complement strand
AATTCGGCATATAGCTGCCCATTGCAGCCTGCAAAAGTCCGCTGCCTGTTTTTATAACGCCCACTATAGTAAGCTGTTCGGTATTACCTTGCAGTGTAACTGTCAGATTATGTCCTACCACATTCTCCTTGCCATACATTTGTTTTGCAAACGCCCGATCAACCATACAGATATTTGAGTTATTTCTTATGTCGGACTTATTTATTTCCCGTCCATACATAGGCTGTAACGCTACAATGTTTTTTGCATTGCTGTCTATACCCCATACTATGGCGTTTTCGCTTTTTCCAAAGCCTGACACCGCCTTTGAAGCCTCCATATATACAGGTGTGGCATTCTTAACGCCGTCAAGGCCTTTTATAGCGTCAAGCTCGCTCTCGCCTAGCGGAATGTCACTTGCTTGTGCCGCCACAGTAAGTCCGCCCATTCCCAAGCTGTCAAGCTCGTTGTTTACGGCATATGTGCCGTAAGAGCCAATACTATTTATTATTATAACAGAACAAACACCAATAGCAACACCTAAAACAGTTAAAAGACTTCTGCCTTTTTTTCGGAACATATTTTTAAAAGGATAAATTATTATTTCTTCAATCATTTTTTAATCTCCAGCAGCTTATTTACTCTTACAGAACCTGTATTACCGATTTTTTCAGGTGCTTCAATTACCAAATCATTTTTATTTAGTCCGGATATTATTTCTACACCGTTTTCATATTCATTGCCGATTTTTACAGATTGCTTCTGTGCCCTTCCGTTATTAAATGTATACACTGTACCGCTGTTTTCGCTGTCCATTTCAACTGTTTCATATGGAATTATTATGCCGTTATTCTTTATGTTGGTAGTTATAGTGCATTTTGCCGTGTAGCCCTGTTTTATAAGTTGGTTGGGATTTTCAATACTAATCTTAACATCAACAGCAGTTTCTTTGCCTGTGGTTGTTACAACCTGTTTTGCAATACTGTCTATGGAGGTAACCTTACCGCTGTAGTTATGATTTTCAAAGGCTGTTCCGGTTATTTTAACAGGCTGACCTGTTTTTATTTTAGAAATTTTATTTTCATTTATCGGTACATTTACGCAAAGGTTATTACTGTTTACTATGGTTATAGCTGTTGCTCCGCCTGCTATTGCATCCTCGCTTTTAATATCTACAGACAGCACTGTGCCGGATACGGGGGCTTCTACATTCATAGAATTATTATTTACAACATTTGCCAAGGTTGCTTTGTCGGCTCCCCTAACATTTTCAGCTGAAATATTGGCAAGCATTGAAAATAATTTATCGCCCTTTTTCACCGTATCGCCCCTTTCTACAAATACCTCCTGTACAATGCCGTTGGCAGCAGGTGAAACCCGGTTGGTTTCAGTATACTCAATTTTACCCGAGCAGATAACGGTGTCCTCTAGCTGTGTGCCTGTAACTCTGTAAACATTTACTGCCAATACATTACTTTTAATCATTACACCTGAAAACAAAAGGAATATTACAACGCCAAATGCTGCGGCAATCTCAATAATAATTTTTTTCATCTAATCAGCCCCTTATAGCTAGTATTTATAATAATTGCTAAAATATTACCCGGGAAATCATTTTATTTCTTTTTAGGCTTACCACCACTATTAACGCAGAGCCAAAAAAAGCAGAGCATACTTTTTCCAAAATCTGTTTAAATGGGATTGTTTTGAAAACCATTTAAACAGAGAAGCAAGTATGCTCTGCAATTGTTTATAAGTCCGTAAATAGATAAATCCCCTAGCAAAGCTAAGGGATCTATCCAGATAGTGTATTAGGGTTAATTGTAAGTTGTAAGCAATTAATAACTGTGATAAGCAATTCCTTATCACAGTTGCTATTATAGCTGATGTTTTAAAAAAAATCAAGTGTTTTTATAAAAAAACTTGTTTTTTTTTTTTAAAAATAAATAATTAGTGCATACACAATAAGCAGTGCAGCAAATTCACTAATGCTTATTTCTTTTCAAATGACATACAGTCTGTACACTGGTCAACTGTTGGGTTGCATTCGTGAGTACCTACCTGTATACAATTCAGGGAACAATTATCCTTGCTGCTGCAATGGTTTTTGCACTGGTACACTGTGCACTTAATTGATTCATTAGCATATGAGTTATCCATAATTAGTATACTCCTTATAAATTGTAATTTGACTTTTCGTCTGTATTATTTTTATCCGAAATTAAAAATAAATTCACACCATATTTTTCCAAAAACATAAAATGTAATGAGGTGATTTTATGTTTGAAACAATTAAGGATTTATTATTTATACTTCTTGCAGCAGCCGGACTGATTTACATATGGAAAATGATTTTAATTTTTTTGTTAAGAAATAAAACTAACAAATTTATATATGTTGTTGTACCTATTGATGATACTATGGAGTGTATTGAACAGGTACTGCGAAGTGCCGCCGAAAGAACAATGCTGATGGGCAGCAGTAAATGGAGCAGGGTTGTTTGTGTTGATTATGGCTGTAACAGTGAAAGCCGAGAAATAGCACAAAGATTATGTGACGAATACAGCTTTTTGGACTATATGGACAGTGAAACATTTAATAAAATATTTGTATCAAAAGCAAAAACAGCGGTAAATTAAAGGGAGCATACCGTACAAAACAGTATGCTCCGAAATATTGTCAAAAAAGTAATTATGATATATAATTATAACATAAATTAGGCTTGAACTCCCGGTGCCAGGGTGTCACCGTTTTTCTCAAAGTTTTCAAGCGGTCTTATAAGTATAATAGGAGTAAGCTCCTTACCTTGTCCTGACGGGTTATCTCTTACAAACTTAATAAGCTCCTCGGCAGGTATAGACTCTCTAAGGTCGTCTGAACAGCCTAAAAGCTCTTGTCCCAGGTCGTTGGCGTCAACTATTAAGCAGCTCATACCCAGCTTTTCCTTTAGCTCATTGCAAACACCATTTGGATTTTCCGGAATCTTGATGCCAATGTCGCCGTATTCATCCCAAACCTTGTCGTAAAAGCCGTCAAGTCCGCTTACCTCAGTACCTACTATTTCGTAGAAAACACCCTTTTTGCCAAACAGCTTTGTTACTGCACTTGCAAAGCTTGCCCACAATACCTTTGGAAGACCAACCTCATGAATTGCGTACTGCATTTTTATGGTTTCGCCTACACCGTAGCCTGTGTCAGGGTGAGATGCAAACTTTGAAAGCAGCTTAGCCCAAAAACCGATTTTAAGCTCTTCCCTCTTAACAACTCTGTTTTGACAAAGAGCAATAATCTTTTCACTTGTAGAAACTATATCGCCCTCTTGGTAGAGAGGAGATACATATTTTTTAAATACCTCTACATAATCCTCGCCCTGTTTTACAAAGTGGGTTTTAATTGAGTGACGCATATATTTTTTACCGTTAACCTCAACGCCGGATTTCTTACCTTCGTTAGCGTAAAATTCCATTACTATACTCATTCCTTTTCACTTAGAAGTTCACTTCTATAATTTATCAACCAATTTATTATAAAACAATTTGTATTATATTGCAATGTTCATAAAATATAAATTTATAATTTGGAGCAGTTAAAAAATGACGAATAATAAACAATTAATTGAGCTTACCGGAGAAATAGAAGATATTATTTTTAGAAATGAAGCCAACGGCTATACTGTTATGGATATAATCAGCGGTGACGAAACAGTTACTACAGTAGGTGTGGCAGCCTCTGTAAGTGTAGGAGAAGAGGTCAAGCTTATAGGAAGCTACAAAAAACACCCTACCTATGGTGAGCAGTTTACCTTTGAGGCTTGCGAAAGAACTATTCCCTCTACCTCATCGGCTATATTAAAATATTTGTCTTCCGGTACTATAAAGGGCGTTGGGCCTACAACCGCTAAAAGACTTGTTGAGGCTTTTGGTGACAAGACGCTGGAGGTTATAGAAAATGAGCCTGAACGACTGGCAAAAATTAAGGGTATAAGCAACGATAAGGCTCTTGCTATGAGCAACGAGCTGCAAAAAATATTTGGTATAAGAAAGGTAATGACACAGCTGGCACAGTACGGTATATCGTCACACCAGGCTATAAACGCTTGGAATATGTATGGAAATAAGGTTATAGAGCTAATAGAAGAAAATCCTTATATGCTGTGTAACCATGGACTTAATATTTCTTTTGAAATTGCTGACAACATAGCCATTGAGCAGAACAGACAATTTGATGATAACTGCAGAGTGCGGGCAGGACTTTTGCATATTTTATATCACAATCAGAATAACGGCCATACCTGTTTGCCAATGAATAAGCTTATTGAGGCTTGCTGTAAATTTTTACAGGTAAGCACTGAAAAGGTAGAAGAAAATCTTAACAATATGCTGAGTGAGGGCGAGTTAATCGTAGATATTGTAGGTGAAAAAGAATTTATTTTTTTGCCGGAGATGCATTCCTGTGAAAGCTACAGTGCAACACGAATTGCCATGGCACTGCGATTCCCTGCCGAGCAGATAGATAATATTGACGATGAGATAAATTATGTTGAGCATGAAAGCTGTATTACCTATGCACAGCTGCAGCGTACAGCAATAAAAATGGCACTTACAAAGGGTATGCTTATATTAACAGGCGGGCCGGGTACGGGAAAAACCACAACGCTTAACTGCATTATTAATATTTTAAAACGAAGCGGAAGTACGGTGGCTCTTGCAGCTCCAACAGGACGAGCCGCACAGAGAATGGCTCAGCTTACAGGCTGCGAGGCAAAAACAATTCACCGACTGTTGGAGGTTACATGGAATAAGCAGGATAAGCCTGTGTTTATGCGTAATGACAAAAATGTACTTGAATGTGACGCATTAATAATAGATGAGCTTTCGATGGTGGATTCACAGCTTTTTGAAAGCGTTATGAGAGCTTTGCCGCTGGGCTGCAGGCTGATTATGGTAGGCGACAGCGACCAGCTGCCAAGTGTAGGTGCAGGCAATATTTTGTCTGACCTAATAGCCTGTGGCAAAATTCCTGTTGTTCAGCTGAATGAGATTTTCAGACAGTCTATGGAAAGCTTGATAGTTACAAATGCTCATAGAATAGTTAAGGGCGAACAGCCTGTAATTGACAGTACTACAGGTGACTTTTTCTTTATGAAACGCACAAGCCTTAGCTCGCTTACAGCCACCATAGCCGAGCTTTTTACAACAAGACTGCCTAAAAGCTATGGCCTGTCGCCACTGAATGATATTCAAATTTTATGTCCCGGCAGAAAAGGACAAATAGGAACACGAGAATTAAATAATGTTTTACAGGCAAGTATAAACCCAAAGGCGAGCTTTAAGCGTGAGATAAACATAAATGGTACTATACTTCGTATGGGCGACAAGGTAATGCAAAACAAAAATAACTATGATATACCTTGGACAAAGGACAGCGGTGAAACCGGTGAGGGTGTGTTCAACGGCGATATTGGAATTTTGACAGCAGTGTCAGGCAGTCCTGCCGTACTTCAGGTAACATATGACGACAAGGTAGCTCTATATGACGCTGAAAGTGCCGCTGACTTAGAGCTGGCATATGCAGTAACTGTGCATAAAAGCCAGGGTAATGAATTTAACGCCGTTATAATTCCTCTTTATAATAACCCGCCGCAGTTAATTTACAGGAACCTCCTTTACACCGCAGTAACAAGAGCTAAAAGGCTGCTTATAATTGTAGGCAGCAGCAATACGCTGTACCGTATGGTTGAAAACAATAAGAAAACCCTTAGGTACTCTGCATTAAAGGATTTTATTATAAGAGAGGTAGAGTAACAAGGTGCGTATAAAGGTTTTACTGGACAGGCTTACAAGCTGCTTTTACCCGGATAGATGCCCATACTGCAATATAATAATTATGCCAAACAGCCTTTGTTGTGAAGAATGTGCCGAAAACATAATACAGGAGGATATTGTGAGCAAAGGGATTTACTGCAGTAATGTGTCACCCTTTCGGCTAGACGGTATGTATAAGAACTCCATATATTCAATGAAATTCAGCAGTCATCCCGGCTATGCAAAACAGCTTGCAATGCCTATGGTAACTTCCACAAGGAAGATTTACAGTGAACAATTAGAAAAAATTGATTATGTTGCATATGTGCCGGCAACCAAAAAGAGTTTACACAGTCGTGGTTATAATCAAGCTTATCTGTTGGCAAAATATGTTGCAATGCTGTTGGATATTCCCTGCAAAGAGCTGCTCTTAAAAATTAAAGAAAATGACATTCAGCATTTACTTACACGAAAAAAGAGAAAACAAAATGTTAAAAATGTTTTTGGCTTTAACAGCAGGTATAATATAAAGGATAAAAATGTACTGCTTGTAGATGATATTTACACAACAGGCTCAACGCTAAACGAATGTGCAAGAGTGCTGTTGGACAGTGGTGCAAGTAAGGTAATGTGTACAACATATGTAACTGCTGCAGCTAAAAATAAAATTGAAAATGATTTTTATATTTCTGAGGATTTCTCTCAAGATATAAATAAAAACTAGCACCGACCATTTAAGAATAACCTTAAACGGTCGGTGTTATTAGTATACCGGGTTTAATTAAAAAATATATTACTTACCAAAGAAAAGCTCTATATCCTCCTCTACTGTACCTATACCGCTGATACCAAAATTATCAACTAAAACTTTTGCAACATTAGGGCTTAAAAATGCCGGAAGTGTTGGGCCTAAATGAATGTTTTTTACTCCAAGATACAGCAGTGAAAGCAATACAATTACAGCCTTTTGCTCATACCAAGATATATTATAAATTATAGGCAATTCGTTAATATCGTTACATTCAAAAACTTCTTTTAATTTCAATGCTATTACGGCAAGCGAATAAGAATCGTTACACTGGCCTGCGTCCAGCACCCTAGGAATACCGTTAATATCGCCTAAATTGAGCTTGTTATACTTGTACTTAGCACAGCCGGCAGTTAGAATAACTGTGTCTTTAGGCAATGCTTTTGCAAAGTCTGTATAATAGCTTCTGCTTTTTGCACGACCGTCACAGCCTGCCATTACAACAAACTTCTTTATAGCGCCTGTTTTTACTGCGTCTACAATTTTATCTGCAAGTGACAAAACCTGATTATGTGCAAAACCGCCGATTATTTCACCGTTTTCAATTTCTGTAGGTGGCTGACAGCTTTTAGCCATAGCAATAATTTCAGAGAAGTCTTTTTGTTCGCCAATGCCGCCGTTAATGTGTTTACAGCCAGGGTATCCTGTTGCACCTGTTGTAAACAGACGGTCTTTGTAGCTGCTTTTTGGAGGTACAATGCAGTTTGTTGTCATTAGTATAGGACCGTTAAAGGCTTCAAACTCCTCCTTTTGTTTCCACCATGCATTACCGTAATTTCCTATAAAGTTAGGATATTTTTTGAATTTTGGGTAATAGTGAGCCGGCAGCATTTCTGAATGTGTATATATATCAACGCCTGTTCCCTGAGTTTGCTCAAGCAGCATTTCCAAATCCTTTAAATCGTGGCCGGATACCAATATACCCGGGCGACTGCCTACGCCTATATTTACTTTTGTGATTTCAGGATTGCCGTAGGCCTCTGTGTTGGCACTGTCCAGCATAGCCATACCGTCTACACCGTATTTACCGGTTTCCATAGCAAGCTCAACAAGCTGGTCGGCAGTTAGTGTATTATCTAAAGTTGCCGACAGTGCACGCTGTAAAAAGGCGTCAACCTCTTCGCTGTCTTTTAACAGCACATTTGCGTGCTTAGAATAGGCTGACAGTCCCTTTAAGCCATAGGTTATTAACTCACGCAGTGAACGAATATCCTCATTTTCTGTGGCAAGCACACCTACCTGTGCTGCCTTTGCCTCAAAGTTTTCCTCACTGCCATTCCAAACAGCAGCCTCAGGCAACATTTGTACATTTCTGACTTTTTGAAGCAGCTCTTGTTTTTTAGAGAGTGTTATTTTAATTCGCTCTGTAATTACCTCCTTATCAAAATTGGCATTTGTTATTGTTGTAAACAGATTTAGGGTTATAAGATGATTAATTTCAGAAGAAACCTCTTCCCCACCTGCACGAAGTGCCGTTGTTACGGCAGATATGCCTTTAGTTACATATATAAGTAAATCCTGCATTGCAGCAACATCAGGCTTTTTTCCGCATACGCCAACCTGTGTACAACCGGAACAGCCGGCTGTTTCCTGACATTGGTAACAAAACATTTTATTTTCCATACAAATTCTCCTTTGAATTATAATTTACAAATTTTAACAAAAAACAATATTCTTTAAGCGCAAAGGCTTAGTTCAGCAGTGCCCCTGCGTTGGTTATAATATAATACAAAACGGTGTTAATGTATGTTGTTATAACAACCCTTTAAAAATAAAAAATTTCCGGCAGCCTATATAACTGCCGGAAATTTTTAATACAAATATTATTAATTTTTATTTACATATAAAGTAAAATGATTCTTTTTATAGTTAAGTAACCCTTCACTTTGCATATTTGACAGCTCTTTTGATAAGGCACTTCTGTCTAGGTTCAAATATTCTGCCATTTGCTGACGGTTAAACGGAATATCAAATTCATTACTGTTGTGAATTATGCTTTGTTCGTTTAGGTAAGTAAGAAGTCTTGAACGAACATTTTTAGGAGTAATACAAAAAATTCTGTTTGCCAAAACAAGATTTTTTTCTGATGAAAGTTTAATAAGATTTTCAAGAATATGTGTGTACCAACGGTATTTTGAATTATTTTTGGACAACAGGGCTTGCACATTTAAAAATATAAGCTCAGAATTTTCAGCTGCTACAACATCAACCATCATTATTTCGTTGGTTATAGCGTAAGCCTCGGCTATTGTGTGCCCCGCCGAGAAATTGCTCAATATACTTTTATTTCCCCATATGTCAATTTTTTCAATGTTTACACTTCCGCTTTTAATTATACCGATTTCCTTTGTAATATTGCCTGCTGATAAAATTACCGTATTTTTTGCAAATTTTTGTTTTCTTATACACCCCATTTCAAACATTTGGTTTATATCGTTTTGGGTTATATTATTAAATATTAAGTATTTTTGCACTGACTTACCACCTGCCGCTAAATTTAAAAGTTGTTGTTATTGATATGTAATTATATTAACAAGAATTTAAAAATTTATATATAGTAATTTTAGAGCTAAGATGTATAATTTGACCATAATTTAAAGGGTGTGATTTTATGGATAAAATAAGACTTTTGGAATGTCTTTCGGGGCAATATCCTACAATAGACAGTGCCGCCACTGAAATAATAAATTTGCAGTCGATTTTAAATTTGCCAAAGGGTACAGAGCATTTTCTTTCGGATATTCACGGCGAATACAGAGCTTTTTCTCATGTACTGCGTAATGGCTCGGGAGCTGTAATGAAGAAGATAAACGATGTATTTGGCGAAAAGCTAAGTAAGGAAGAAAAGCAGGAGCTGGCATCGCTTATTTATTATCCAAGCGAAAAGCTTGAATATTTAAAAAACAAGCAGCTTGCAGACAGCAGTTGGTACAGAACAACGCTTTATCAGCTTGTAGAGGTATGCAGAATTGTTTCATCAAAATATACCCGCTCAAAGGTTAGAAAGGCTCTGCCGGAAAACTACAGATATATTATCGAGGAGCTTATTACAGAGAAAAAAGAGGTTCTTAACAAAACTGCGTATTACGATGAAATAATTAACACAATTATTGAAATTGGCTGTGCCGATGATTTTATTATAGAAATGTCACACCTAATCCAACAGCTGGTTATTGACCACCTGCATATTATAGGGGATATTTACGACAGAGGCTATGGCTCCCATTTTGTAATGGACAGCCTTATGAAATATCATTCCCTTGACATTCAGTGGGGTAATCATGATGTTCTGTGGATGGGTGCCAGTGCCGGTCAAACTGCCTGCATTGCAAATATTGTACGCACAAGCCTGCTGTATGACAATCTGTCTGTACTGGAAAACGGCTATGGTATAAGCATTATGCCTTTGGCACTGTTTGCAATGGATATATACAAGGACGACCCCTGCAGTGAATTTGCCGTAAAAAGCCGACACAGCAGTACAACGGATAATGAAACACAGCTGTCTATGAAAATGCAAAAAGCTATAGCCGTTATTCAGTTCAAGCTTGAGGGCCGGCTTATTAAGGAGCACCCTGAATACAAAATGGATAACAGGCTTATGCTTGACAAAATAAATATAAAAAACGGCTCTGTAACTATTGACGGGAAAAGCTATGCTATGCGTGACCTTAGCTTCCCTACAGTTGATTTTAATGAGCCTTATACCCTAACCAAGCAAGAGCAGCTTATTATAGATAAATTAAGAAATTCATTTATTAACTGCAAAAGGCTGAGAGAGCATATTAAGCTTTTGCTAAACAAGGGCGGTTTGTACAAGGTTTGCAATAACAATTTGTTGTTTCATGGCTGTATTCCGATGAATGATGACGGAACATTCAGGAAAATTAATTTGTTTGGCACCGAATTGTCCGGCAAAGCTTTGTACGATGAGCTTGAAATAAGAGCAAGAAAAGCATTTCTGTCTGTTGATGAGAGGGAAAAGAAATGCGGCAGGGATATATTGTGGTTTTTGTGGAATGGTGCAGACTCCCCACTGTATGGCAGAGATAAAATGACAACCTTTGAACGATACTTTGTAGACGATAAAAGCACCTATACAGAAACGAAGGATCCTTATTATAGCTTTATAAACGATGAAACAACAGTTAAAAATATCTTTAAAGAATTCAATATCAACAGCGAAAATGCCCATATTATTAACGGTCATGTACCTATACACCATACGCACGGTGAAAGCCCCATAAAATGCGGCGGCAAGGTAATTATTATTGACGGCGGCTTTTCACAGCCGTACCACAAGGTAACCGGCATAGCAGGATATACACTTATTTATAATTCATACGGTTTAATGCTTACGGCACACCAGCCTTTTAAATCTGTGGATTATACCATTCAGAGTGGAAAGGATATGGAAACAACCCGTGTAGCCTCACAGGTAAGCAGCACAAGAATTCTTGTAGGTGATACCGACACCGGTAAGAAAATTAAGGAGAGTATAAACGACCTTAAAGAGCTTATTGAGGCATACAGAAACGGTACTGTAAAGCAAGCCCATAAAAAATAGCAAGTCAAAAACAGCCCTGCGCAAAAGCACAGGGCTGTTTAAAATCAAAATGTAAATGCAAAGTAAAATTACTTAACCATGCTTGCAACTTCGTCAGCAAAGTTGTCTTCACGCTTCTCCAGACCCTCGCCCTTTTCGTAACGAACGAAGTCTGTAATCTTAATAGAGCCGCCTAGCTCCTTAGCAACATTGTTTGTGTACTGAGTAACTGAAAGGCTGCTGTCCTTAACGAATACCTGGTCAACCAAGCAATTTTCCTTGTAGAACTTACCGATTTTACCCATAACGATTTTTTCTGCAATAGCCTCAGGCTTACCGCTGTTTACAACCTCGGCCTTCATAATGCTCTTTTCATGCTCCAAAACCTCAGCCGGAACTGACTGCTCATTTAGGTAGCCTGGGTTAATAGCTGCAATCTGCATAGCAATATCCTTAGCATATGTCTGGAAGCCGTCCTTGTCAGCAACATCTGTGTCAAACTTAACGATAACACCAATTCTGCCGCCGGCGTGGATGTAAGATGTTACTGTACCCTCAAAGCGAGCAAAACGACGAATCTTAATATTCTCACCAATTGTAAGAACCTTTTCCTTTAGCAATGCGTCAACTGTTTCTGTTGAGCCTGTAGCTGTGCAAGCAAGCAAAGCGTCAACATCAGCAGGATTCTGCTCCATAACTGTGTTAGCACATGTCTCAACAAAAGCCTGGAAATCAGCGTTCTTAGCAACAAAGTCTGTTTCAGCGTTTACTTCAATTACAACACCCAGAGTATTGTCAGCGTTTGTCTTTGCGAAAGCAACACCCTCAGCAGCAATTCTGCCGCTCTTCTTAGCCTGCTTAGCAAGACCCTGCTCTCTTAGGTAGTCAACTGCTTTATCCATATCACCGTCTGCTTCTGTAAGAGCCTTCTTACAATCCATCATGCCACATCCGGTTTTTTCTCTTAATGCTTTTACATCTTTAGCTGTAAATGCCATTTAAAATCATTCCTTTCGTATAGTTATATCTACAGAAATTACAGGGCAGTAAATTCTACCCTGTAATAATTTTTATATCCGGTTCTGAAATTATTCAGCTGCTTCCTCTACAGCCTCTTCTTCTGTCTCAACTGCTTCTTCCTCAGCTGCAGCTGCGCCCATTTTACCTTCGTTACCCTCGATAATAGCGTTTGCGATAGTACCTGCAATTAGCTTAACGGCACGAATAGCGTCGTCGTTACCAGGAATAACATAGTCAATTTCGTCTGGGTCACAGTTTGTATCTACAATAGCAACTATCGGAATACCTAGCTTCTTAGCCTCTGCTACTGCAATTCTTTCCTTGCGTGGGTCAACAATGAACAATGCACCAGGCATTTCCTTCATTTCCTTAATGCCGCCCATAAACTTCTCTAGCTTTTCAATTTCAAGGTTCAGCTTAATAACTTCCTTCTTTGGTAGAAGATCAAAAGTTCCGTCCTCTTCCATTGCACGAAGCTGCTTTAGTCTGTTAATTCTTCTCTGAATTGTTGTGAAGTTAGTCATCATACCGCCTAACCATCTAGCGTTTACATAGAAAGCACCGGCTCTTTCAGCCTCTTCCTTTACAGAATCCTGAGCCTGCTTTTTTGTACCTACGAAAAGAACGCTCTTGCCTTCCATTGAAAGGTCACGAACAAAAGCATATGCCTCTTCCAGCTTCTTAACTGTCTTCTGCAGGTCAATAATATAGATACCGTTACGCTCTGTGAAGATGTATTCAGCCATCTTAGGGTTCCATCTTCTTGTCTGGTGACCAAAGTGTACACCTGCTTCTAAAAGTTGTTTCATTGATACTACTGCCATTTTAAAAAATCCTCCTTAGGTTATAATCCTCCGCTGTACTCAACATAATATTTGCCAACTGTTAATGGCTAACAGCACCTGCAAAAAAGTACCAGCGTGCGTAATGCCTAAATATTTTAACACAGGCGAAAGATATTTTCAAGTGTTTTGCAAATTTTTTCTGAAATTAAGTTATATTTATTATATTAGACAATTAATTTCGATTTGAAAATAAAAGCTGTTATGTAATTTAGTTAATCTTAAAAATATTATGTATTGTTTTTAAAATACATATACACCTGGCATTTTATCATACCGTTGTACAATTTTCTGCGTTTGTCCGCCTTGCGTCCGAAAATCATCTCAAATTCTTCGTCCGGACTGATAATAGTATAGCTGTAGCCGCTTTTTTGCACAAACCTTTCCCCCATAGTCCTGTAAAGCTGCTGTGCCTGCTCAATATCCAATAGTCTTTCACCGTATGGCGGGTTTGTAATAATGCTGCAGCGTTCAAAGTCCATTGCAAAATCCTTAATATCTCTCCTTGCAAAGTGCAGCCTTTTGCCTACTCCTGCCTTTACTGCATTTGCAGCCGAAAGCTCCAATGCGTTTTGGTCAATATCATAACCGTAGCCCTCAAACAAAGCGTCCTGTTTTTCTTCGGAAATCGCCCTTTCGATTTCCTGCTGCCATATACCACTGCTTATGCAGCTCCAGTGCTTTGAAGTAAAATCACGATTCTTTCCCGGTGCTATATTCATTGCCTTTAGTGCCGCTTCAATTAAAATTGTACCGGAGCCGCAAAACGGGTCCGCAACAATGTGGTTGCTGTGTATATGAGATAAATCTGCCATTACAGCAGCCAGGGTTTCTTTTATTGGTGCTTCTGTAGACACAGCACGGTAGCCACGCTTGTGCAAGCCGCTGCCGGAGGTGTCTATCATAATACTTACTTTATTTTTCATAATTAAAAACTGTATCTGATAAAGCTCACCTGTTTCTTCCAGCCACTGCACCTTGTATTTGCTTTTTAGTCTTTCGACTATCGCCTTTTTTATTATTTTTTGACAGGATGGCACACTGCTAAGCTGTGAATTTAGGCTTCTGCCCTTAACAGGAAATTTGTCTTTTTTCCCTATCCACTGCTCCCAAGGCAATGTCTTAACGCCTTGAAACAGCTCCTCAAAGGTTTTTGCAGTAAACTTGCCCATTTCTATCAGGATTCTTTCACTGTATCTTGAGCAGATATTTGTTCTTGCCAAAATATTATAGTCACCGCTGAAATTAACTCTGCCGTTTTCCGGAGAAACATTTTCAGCTCCCAGCCTTTTAAGCTCCTGTGCTACTATACCCTCTACTCCCAGCAGGCAAGGTGCAGTAAAGTTTATATTCATTGTTATTTTTCCTTTCAAAAAGGCGGCTAACAGCATAAGCCGCTAACCGCCACAAGCTGTAGGTATAGTATACCACAGCTTTTAATTCTATTCAATATTAATTAATACTCTTCCTCGTCACCCGGAATCAACAAGCCGTATCTGCCGTCTTTTCTCTTGTATACAAGTGAAATATCATCAGTATCTGCGTCCTTGAACATATAGAACTGGTGATTTAACAGGTTCATTTGAAGAACGGCTTCTTCTACAGACATTGGTTTAACAGGAATTGTTTTTGTTCTGGCAATCTCAAAGGTTGACTCCTCGTCCTCTTCATAATCGTCATATGTGAAATGATAATTTTCAACAAAGCTGTCAATAGCGGCTGCTGATTTATTTCTCTTTTCGAGTCTTGTTTTGTTTTTACGAATTAATCCGCCTAAAATATCAACAACCTTGTCTAAGGCGTCGTTCATTTCAGAACAGGTATTCTCTGCACGGTACAGCATACCGTTATCCCTAATAGTAAGCTCGACAGTCTGATTATTTTTTTGCAGTGTAACTGTTATATTAGCCTCTGCCTTATCGCTAAAAATTCTCTCGAATTTACTTAGTTTCTTTTCTACTCGCTCTTTAAAATTATCCTTTAGATTTACATTTTTTCCAATATAAGTAATCTTCATAAAACTACCTCCTAGGTATATTCTCTAACAAAAGCTTTTTACATCCTTTTGTTGTAAAACATTATAACACATATTTTGTAAAAAATAAATACAATTCGTAAATTTTTTGTTAGTAATTTTTATAAAGTGCTTATTTATATCAAAAAAACAGATACACTGCAAGCGGCTACAGTGTATCTGCAAAAAAATTCATAATTTACTTAGTCTGTTTCCGAACGGATTTCGTTAATAAGCCTGTCAATATCTGCAATGCTTTGCTCAAGCATATTGTCCTCCTCGGATACATCGGTTGATTTGCCATCGAAGTATTCCTGAGAAAGCGGGTCATATTTATCCGGATTTTTATCTTCCTTTTCCATTGACTCAATAACCTCGTCCACACCGTCAAGCTCGTTGTTTACACTTTCCTCAACATCAGTTATGTCAACATGATTAATTGATGAACGGTTAAGCTGCTCCTTTTCGATCTCATCGTTGTGGCTTTCCTCGACTGTATCGTCGGCATTGCTGATTTTTGATTCTGTTGGTTCTTTTTCGGCTGCATTAGCTGTAAGCTCTATCATCATAAACAGCAGGTAAAAGGCCATACAAACAAATCCGATTATTTCTACATTATTGAGTGTATATTCGTTTAAAGAACCGATACCGTTGCCGTCTACAACAACATATGCACCTTTGGTTGTTATTTGGTCAACAGCATTTGCAACCGCATACACTATGGTAACAACAAACGCAGGCATACCGTAGAGTATTGTACCCTTTACAGGGTTCTTGCAAACCGATTCCTGATATATCAGCGACAGGTTAAACAGTGCCATAATCATAAACGACATAAAGAAAAGGTTTGTCATATCAAAGGCATTTACAGACTGTCTTGAGTAGGCAACAAAGGTAACTATAAGCTTAACACAGCACCAAAGCGGTGCGGCTATGGAAAACAATCCCATTTTTTTAGCTATGTTTCTTCCTGATATTGAAGACAAGCCCATAAGTATTATTGCTATACCACCAAGCAGACCAAATACAGAATCGATTATTGTTCCAAAATTAAGCGTAGTAATTTTACCCAATGCAGCTCCCGAATTAAAAATAAACAGTGCCGCCGATATTACTGCAAAAAAACCTGCCGGAACATTTCGCCGAGGCTTACAGTAAGGAGAGGTTTTTCTGTCTACACCGCAAAAAATCAACAATAATACAAATAATACAGCCACCATACAGGTATAGATAACCCACGCTGTACCTGTACTGATAAAGCCTGTATCAATGCCTTGGTCAATAAACAGCTTTTGGTACAGTCTTAAAATAACAGACAAAATTGCAATGGGAATAAACGGAATCCATGATAATTTAAATTTCATATTTACACCTCAAGTATTTTATTGTAGGACTTCCTAAAATATATAAATCATAAAAAGCAACAGATACTAATAATAATTATATATAAAAGTTATTCAGTACATTTAATTTTATTCAAATAATTAGATGTTGTCAATACATTAAGAGGACATATTTACATTGTATTAAGAAAAGGAATGGTAATTATATGAAAAAAGGCATGGTGGCTGTAATACTTACAATAATAACAATAGCTGTGGTTCCTGTTATTTCAATCTTGGTAGGAGGTAAATATGAAAAATCCTACGCAGCCGTATCGGCAACCGAATCGGTTACCGAAAAAAATACATATACCGCACAACCGGATGAAAATACAGAGAAACCCACCAAGCCGGTAAGTACAGCCACCACATCAAAAGGTTCAAGCGAAGAAAATACATATAAAATTTACGATAAGTCAGCAAAAAAAGTAATTACCGTAAATGATGTTGATTTTTGCTGTGGTGCACTTGCAACAGAAACAGAGGCTGATATTCCTGCAGAAGCACTCAAGGCACAGGCTGTAGCTCTACACACATATTATACACACTTAAAATATGAAAGCAGAAAGCAAAATAAGAAATATGACTTTCAGTGCAACAGTAAAATATGGGAGGTGTACGCTGATAAAAAAGATATTAAGGCTAAGTGGGGTGACACCTTTAAGGAAAGCTTTGGCACTATTGAAAAGGCTGTAAAAGAGGTTTCGGATATATTTGTTTTGTATAATGACAGCCCTGCTATGACTAAATATTTTGAAATATCCTCGGGGACAACCGACAGCTACAGCGAAATATACGGCAAGGATATAAAGTATCTTACTAATGTTGCAACTCCCTACGACACAGTAGCCAACAATTATCAAACAAAGCAAACCTTTTCTTATGAGGAGCTTAACAGCCTTATGGGTAAAAAATACAAGGATTACAAGGCTGAGAATATAGACAAGAATGTGTCAGAAATTAAAAAGAGCAATTACGGTACAGTTTTAAGCCTGCGTGTGGGAAATAAAGAAATAAAAGGCTATGAATTTGCTGACATACTTAAGCTGCGAAGCAGTAATTTTAATGTTGAAGTCAAAGAGGGCAGCTATATTTTCACAGTTTGCGGCTACGGCGAAAATATAGGCCTAAGTAAATTCGGAAGCTGTCAGCTGGCAAAGCAAGGCAGCAGCTACATTGAAATTCTTGAGTACTACTATCCGGGAACAAAAATAGTAAGAGGATATAAAAAATAGACAATGTAAAAGAGGTTTTATAATGTTTCTATAACAAAAGTCTGAGTAAAAAAAGCCGGCAAAATCAATTATAAAAGCTATAAAAAAGCTGACAACCATCTGCAAAACAAACGCAGAGGTCATCAGCTTAGTAAGCGGCTTTGGCAATGCCGCAGAAAAACCTTATTACAGTTTAAAAATATTAGTTGAAAATTTTGCATAGGAATTTATTATTTAAAGAACCTTAATTCTGTCAAAAGGGAAAATTACAATAGGGGCTTTGCCAATAATATCCTTTTCGTTAATTAGTCCTACAGTGGTAAATCTGCTGTCTGTAGAGTGGTTACGATTGTCGCCCATAACAAAAACCATACCCTTAGGGATAACAGACGGTATTTCTGCATCACCCTGCTTTGTTGTAAGATTTTTTATGTAAGGCTCATCAATAACAACATTGTTTACAGTGACTGTTCCTGTTTTGAAATCGATATTCAGGGACTCACCCTCTGTTGCTATTACACGCTTTATTATAGGCTTGTTAAGATTTTGACCGTGACTGATAACTACAACATCGCCGTCCTTTGGTGTATAACAGAAGTTTGTTACTATAACCCTGTCACGGTCGTGAAGTGTATCCATCATAGATTCACCGTCAACATCAACCATTCTAAAAAAGAAGGTCATTACCAAAATTACAACTATAAAAGCAAAAATGAGAGTATGCATAATTTCATAGCAGCTCTCTTTTAGAGATGTTGGTGCTTCATCAACAGTCTTGTCAGCTAATGCATTATCCTTATCAACCATATTGCTGTCTCCTATATAAAATATATTATAAGCAAAAAAGGGACTTGTATAGTCCCTCTTAAATTCAGATATTAGCGAATCTGCTCTTTAACCTTAGCAGCCTTACCTACTCTGTCTCTTAGGTAGTATAGCTTGCTTCTGCGAACCTTACCATATCTGACAACCTTTACATCTTTAACATTAGGTGAGTGGATAGGAAAAACTCTTTCCACGCCAACGCCGTAAGATACTCTTCTTACTGTAAAGGTTTCGGCTACGCCACTGCCTCTTTTGGCAATAACTGTACCCTCGAACATCTGAACTCTTTCCTTTTCACCCTCGCGGATATTAACGCTTACCTTTACAGTATCACCAATACCGAACTTAGGTAGCTCATTCTTCAAAGAGTCAGCTGCGATTGTTTTTAGTGCATCCATTTTATAATCCTCCTAGTTTTCAGACATTCTTGCTGTAATACAGCAGAGGACTGTCCGCTTCAATGTCTTGGCTTTCGCCAGGCGTTGATCCCCATTACCAAAAGATAACGGAATCCAAATGCTTTAATATTGTAACACACTTGTTTTATAAATTCAATACCTAAAACAAAAAATTATATTAATATGAAAGCTATTGCATATAATTTTGTTTGTTAAGTGTATAACCATCCCTTATGGCAAAAGCGAAGGAGATGGTTATACAAAAATTTATTACCTAGCTACTATATTTACAAGCTTGCCCGGTACATATATTTCTTTAATTATATTTTTACCGTCAATAAGCGGTGCAATTTTTTCGTTTGATTTTGCCTGTGCAAGTGCAGCGTCCTTGTCAATATCTGCCTCAACTGTCAGCTTAGCCTTAACCTTGCCGTTTACCTGAACTACAATTTCTATTGTGTCGTCCTTGCACTTTGCTTCGTCATAGCTTGGCCACTGTGCCTGAGCAACAATGCCCTCACCAAGCTTAGACTGCTGCCAAACCTCCTCTGTAACGTGAGGTGCAAAAGGATTAAGCAAAATTGTGAAAATTTCAAGCTCTTTCTTTGTAATGCTTCCTGTAGCGGTTATATCATTAATAAGAGCCATCAATGCGGCAATAGCTGTGTTGAACTTAATATTCTCTATATCATAGCCAACCTTTTTGATAGTCTTGTGGAATGATGATTCAAGCTCAGGTCTGAGATTATCGTCATCAGTTAGAATATCCTGCAGGTTCCAGTATCTTTCAATAAATCTGCGGCAGCCCTTTATGCTTTGCGGATTCCAAGGTGCACTCTTTTCAAAGTCGCCGATGAACATTTCATACAGACGCATGGTATCTGCACCGTACTCGTCTACAACCTCATCAGGGTTTACAACATTGCCTCTGGACTTGCTCATTTTCTCACCGTTAGAGCCTAAAATCATACCGTGGCTTGTACGCTTAGCATATGGCTCCGGGTTTGGAACTACGCCAATATCATACAGGAATTTATACCAGAAACGACTGTAAAGCAGGTGCAGGGTGGTGTGCTCCATACCGCCGTTATACCAGTTTACAGGCATCCAATACTTTATAGCCTCCTTGCTTGCCAAAGCCTCTTTATTGTGCGGGTCGATATATCTTAGGAAATACCAGGAGGAGCCTGCCCACTGTGGCATTGTGTCGGTTTCTCTGTGTGCCTTGCCGCCGCAATGAGGACAAGTAGTTTCAACCCAGTCCGTCATATTAGCAAGAGGAGACTCACCGCTTTCGGTTGGTTCGTAGGATTCAACATTAGGCAGTGTCAGAGGAAGCTGATCCTCGGGTACAGGCACATAGCCGCACTTGTCGCAGTGTACTATCGGGATAGGCTCGCCCCAATATCTTTGGCGTGAAAATACCCAGTCACGAAGCTTGAAGTTTACCTTTGCATGACCTATTCCCTTTTCTGTCAGAAATTCTGTAATTGCCTTTTTAGCTTCTTCAACGGTTTTGCCGTTGAGAAAATCTGAATTTACCATTATTCCTGTAGAGCAGTTTGTAAATGCTTCTTTTTCTACCTCTCCGCCCTTTACAACCTCTATAATAGGCAAATCAAATTTCTTTGCAAATTCCCAGTCACGAGTATCGTGAGCAGGTACAGCCATAATAGCACCTGTTCCGTACGACACCAAAACATAGTCAGAAATGAATATAGGTATTTCTTTTCCGTTTACAGGATTAACAGCTGTAACACCGTCAAGCTTTACGCCTGTTTTATCCTTTGCTACCTCTGTTCTTTCAAAATCGCTCTTCTTTGCAGCAGCAGTCTGATATTCTCTTACAGCGTCAATATTATTTAAAATTCCGCTCCACTTTTCAATCATTGGGTGCTCAGGTGAAATAACCATATATGTAGCACCAAACAGTGTGTCAGGACGGGTTGTGTAAACTGTAAGTGTGTCGCCTGTTGATGTTTTAAAATCAACCTCTGCACCGTATGAACGCCCAATCCAGTTTTTCTGCTGTGTTTTTACACGCTCCGGATAATCTACCAAATCAAGATCGTCAATAAGCCTGTCTGCATACTCTGTAATTTTAAGCATCCACTGTGACTTAACCTTGTGTACAACCTCACTGCCGCAGCGTTCGCATACGCCGTTTACTACCTCTTCGTTAGCAAGCACGCACTTACAGGAGGTACACCAGTTTACAGACATTTCCTTTTTGTATGCCAAGCCTTTTTTGAAAAGCTGCAGGAATATCCACTGTGTCCACTTGTAATATTCTGGATCGGTTGTATTTATTTCTTTGCTCCAGTCAAAGGAGATACCCAGTGACTGAATTTGCTTTTTAAACCTTGCAACATTTTGCTGTGTAACAATTCGTGGGTGAATATGGTTTTTTATAGCATAGTTTTCTGTAGGC
>FR891337.1:85905-87896 GCA_000435335.1 Clostridium sp. CAG:964 | reverse complement strand
GAATGCATCCCAGCCGATAGGATACAAAACATTGTAGCCCTGAAGTCTGCGTTTTCTTGAAACAATATCAAGAGCGGTATAAGGTCTTGGATGACCTACATGCAAGCCCTGTCCCGATGGATAAGGAAATTCTATAAGAGCATAGAATTTGTCTTTATCTGAGTTATCCTCTGCGTGAAAAACTCCCTTATCCTCCCATATTTTTTGCCACTTTGGCTCAATGGCTTTATGATCATATCTCACAAAAATTCCTCCTGCAAATTTATTTATAAAAATAAAGCTTAGTCAACAACATCGGAAATGTCTATTTCCTCGCCGTCCTTCCACAGACGCTCAAGGTCATAAAACTCTCTTGTTTCGTCAATAAATACATGAACTATTACATCAATATAATCCATAAGGATCCAAGTGTTAGAGCGATAGCCCTCTATATGGCTTACAGACACGCCGGCATTGTCAAGCTCGTACTCTACATTGTCAGCCATAGCCTTTACCTGAGTACTGCTTGTACCTGTTGCAATAACCATATAATCTGCCAAAACTGAAATATCCTCTATTTTAATTACCTTTATATCCAATCCCTTTTTGGCGCTAAGAGCTTTAGCCGCCAGCTTTGAAACCTCTAAAGATGTCACGAAATCACTCCTTGATATTATTTATTGTTATTTATTATTAATTGGTTATACAGTGCCAGGGTGTTTTGGTCTATGGCACATTGCCTTGCCGCCAAGTCCGTAATGCTGAATGTAACACCGTAAAGCATTGCCTCATCAAGACTGCTTTCCGCTTTTTTACGCATAACATCAACCCCCCTGTAGTCACGCTCTTCACCGATAAAGTCTGCTACAAATATCACCTTTTCAAGCAAGCTCATATTTTCACGGCCGCTTGTGTGATAACGAATAGCATTTAAAATTTCTGCGTCTGTAATTCCTAATTGTGTTTTTACATATACACTGCCGGAAATAGCGTGCCAGAGTTTAGGTGAAACCTGTTGAACACTGTCCAGTATTATACCATTTTCCTGCATTATTTTCAACTGAATATCATAAGGTGTTTCCTTGGTTACATCGTGCAAAATGCCGGCAATCACCGCCTTTTCAACATCGGCCCCGTATTTTTCTGCCAAATGCTTTGCCGCCCTTGCAACATTTACACTGTGAATATATCTTTTGTCACCCATTCTCTTTTTAATAATGCCCTTGTAATACTCTAAATTCAAAGCTGTCACCCCATATATAAAGAATTATCATAAATATACTGCGAAACTCTTGGGCAAACCATACCGTTTATTGATTTACTCAGTTTTATATTTTCTCGTATTTCAGTTGAAGAAACATTCATCATATGCTCATCTGCAATTACATATTTACAGCCGTATTTTTCAAGTGTGCTGCCATATTTGGATAATGTACGGGCATGGTCACTGTCCCGTGGAACGGCACAAACTACAGCAAGCTTAAAAATTTTCCGAAAATTTTTCCATGTAGTAAGGCTTAAAAACATATCTGCCCCCATAATCAAAAAAAGCTGTGAATTTTTGTAAATTTTCGAAAGCTGTATAAGCGTATCTACCGTGTAGCTTTTCCCCTGCCGTTTTAGTTCAATGTCACTTACCTCTATTTTAGGCAAGCTCTCTGCCGCCAGCAGGCACATATTGTAGCGGTGCTGTGCTGACGCCATTGCACTGCTGCTTTTGTGCGGCGGCGTGTTGTCGGGAATAAGCAGGAGCTTTTCCAGCCCAAGCTCACTTACAAAATACTGTGCCAGCTGTATATGCCCTGTATGTATAGGGTTAAAGCTGCCGCCGTACATAGCTACAAAGGGCTTTCTTATGTTGCTTAGATCAGCATTTGTTATAAGCATATTATTTAGCCCTTGCCTGCGGAAGCTTATACTGCGATTCCTTCTTTTTCTGCCTGAACAGCACAAACTTTGAGCCTATAACCTGTACGACATCGGCGTTTACCCTTTCTGCTATTTCGTCAGCC
>FR891337.1:21208-85895 GCA_000435335.1 Clostridium sp. CAG:964 | reverse complement strand
ACCCTTTCTGCTATTTCGTCAGCCGCCGCTCTTGGTGTAGTGTCCGAATTTTCAAGCACTCTGCCCTTTATAAGCTCTCTTGCCTCCAGTGCGGTATCCGCTTGTGTTACAACAGTATCTATAACGCCGCTTTTACCTATAATTAAAATTGTATCCAATGAGTTAGCCATACCCCTAAGGTATGCCCTCTGCTTGCTTGTAAGCATTAATTTTCCTCCTGTGTAATTTCTTTACTTAGCTGCTGCTTTAATATTCTTATAGCATTGCCACGGTGACTTATTTTATCTTTTTCTTCCGGCGAAAGCTGAGCAAAGCTTTTGCCGCCTTTAACAATAAACAGCGGGTCATAGCCAAAGCCGTCATTTCCCCGAGGCTTTGCGGCTATTGTACCCATACATTCACCGTGTGCAATAATTTCTTTTCCGTTTTCCAATATACAGCAAATAACGCACACAAACTTTGCTGTGCGGCGTGCCGGCTGTACCTGCGAAAGCTCAGCTAAAAGCTTTTCGTTATTGGCACTGTCTGTTGCATTTTCGCCGGAATATCTGGCTGAATATACTCCCGGAGCGCCGTTTAATGCGTCTACCATAAGCCCCGAATCATCTGCAATACACGGTAGCTTTGTTCTTTCAAAGGCTGCTCTTGCTTTTAGTCGGGCATTCTCAACAAAGGTAGTGCCTGTTTCCTCAACATCGTCAAGCGAAACTCCCATTTCCTTTGCTGTTTTTGCTGTAATTCCCATAGGATTTAATATTCTGTTAAGCTCATTTACCTTTTTAGGATTGTTGCTTGCAATTACAAATGTTTTCATAGCTTACTCCTCGTTTTTGGCAAACAATGCCTTTGCAAATGAATCGGCGTCAAATGGCTGTAAGTCGTCCATTTGTTCGCCTATGCCGATATATTTTACAGGTACACCAAGCTCCTCCTTTACAGAAAGCACAACGCCGCCCTTGGCAGTGCCGTCAAGCTTAGTAAGAACAATACCTGTAATGCCTGCTGAATTTTTAAATTCTCTTGCCTGATTTACTGCGTTTTGACCTGTAGTTGCGTCAAGCACAATTAAAAATTCCTTGTCGGCGTCAGGAAGCTCTCTGTCTATAATTCTTGTAATTTTGCCCAGCTCGTCCATTAAGTATTTTTTATTGTGAAGTCTGCCGGCTGTGTCTGCAATAATTACATCTGTTCCTCTTGCCTTTGCGGCTGATATAGCGTCATAAACAACAGCCGCAGGGTCGGAGCCTTCCTTTTGCTTTACTATATCGCACTGTGCACGCTCTGCCCAAATTTCCAGCTGATCAATGGCTGCTGCCCTAAAGGTATCAGCTGCCGCCAAAAGCACGCTTTTGCCCTGCATACGCAGGTTGTTTGCCAGCTTGCCGATAGTGGTGGTTTTGCCTACGCCGTTTACACCTATAACAAGTATAATTGACGGCTTGGTATTTAGGTTCAGCTCCTCGCCGCCTCTTAGCATATCTGCGGTAATTTCTTCAAGAAGTCTGTGAACCTCGTTAGGGTCTGTTACGCCATCTTTTTTTACTCTTACACGAAGCTCTTCTGTAATTTTTGACGCTGTTTTAACGCCGACATCGCCCATTACCAAAAGCTCCTCAAGCTCCTCGAAAAGCTCCTCGTCAATTTTGGTAAAGGATTTCAGCATACCGTCAATTTGATTAACAACGGCATTTCTGGTTTTTTTAAGTCCCTCTTTAATTTTACTGAAAAAACCCAATTATATCACCTTTTCCTTATTACAATATAAATATATTTTAATTCATATTCAGCTTTTCTGCAACCTCTGAAGCACGAAGTGAAAGCAATTTTGAAATGCCCTTGTCCTGCATTGTTACACCGTACAAAACATCGGCCTCCTCCATTGTTCCACGGCGGTGGGTTATTAGAATAAACTGTGTTTTTTCGTTCATAACACGAAGATACTGTGCAAAGCGGTCAACATTAACCTCGTCAAGTGCTGCCTCAATTTCGTCCATTACGCAGAACGGTGCCGGATTTACCTTCATAATGGCAAAGTAAAGGGCTATGGCTACAAGTGCCTTTTCGCCGCCTGAAAGTGCCTCAAGGTGTACTACTATTTTACCCGGCGGATGAACAATAATTTCAATTCCGCTTGTAAGAACATCTTCCGGATTAGTCAGCTCTATATGGGCTTTTCCGCCGCCAAACAAATCAACAAATATTTTAGAGAAGTTATCGTTTATCTGAACAAACCTGTCTACAAATATTTCTTTCATCTGCTTTGTAAGATCGCCGATAAGTCTAAGAATTTCGTTCTTGGATTTTTCAACATCTTCTACCTGCTTTGTCATAAAGGAGTGTCTTTCTGACACCTCTTTATATTCTTCTATAGCAGACACATTCACACTGCCCAGTGCTTTTATTTTGCCTTTTAATTCGTTTAGCCGCTTTTTGCCTGCCTGCACATTGTTCATCGGCTTACAGCTTTCCTGTGCCTCTCGTGGGGTAAGCTCATATTCCTCCCACAGCTTGCTTATTATTTCGTCGTACTGCTTTTGGAGGTTTATTTTGCGTTCCTCCAGCTTTGAAAGCTCTCTGCCGGCGGCTTCACGCTCGTTAAGCTTGTCACGCTCTGCCTTTCTCAGCTGTGCTGTTTTAGCCTCTGTTTCGCTTCTTTCTTTGTTTACCGACTCAATTTTCCTTTGTGCAGATTTTGATTTTTCGGTAAGATCTTTAACAAGCTGTGTAAGTAATTCAATTTGTGCATTTATTGAATTATTGCGGCTGTTGTACTCTTCAATCTCTTTAACAAGCTGCTCTCTGCGTTGTTTTCTGTTGCTTTCGTTTGATAGTGCGATATTAATTTCGGCATTAATATTTTCAATGTCTTTTTGTGCCGTAACTACTTCCAAACGAATATCCTGAAGCTTCTGTGCCAAAGTTTCACGCTTAACAGAAAGCTCCTCTCTGCCACCTGTAATTTCACTTGACTGTGTTTCTGCCGCTTCTATTTCTTTGTTCAGCTTATCAAGCTGTTTTTGCGACTGTCTGTGTATGTCGGATTGCTGTTCTGCCTTAGCGGTCAGCAGCTTGATTTCATTGTCTAAGTCGCACACAGCCCCTTGGTGGGTTTGAAGCTCTGTTTTACTGCTTTTTAACGCCGCTTCAATTTTAATTTTATCCTGCTGTGCCGTAGAAAGCTCTGCGGACGAGGCTGTTATTTCAGCGTTTGCGGCTGAAAGCTCCTGAGCAGCCTGCTTATACTGCTGTTGTGCCTTTGCAAACTCTGCTTTTAGCCTTTCTGCAGTGTCCTTATTCTTTTGAATTTCAGCTGTTCGGCTAAGCAAGCCGGACTTTCTGCCCTGAGAGCCGCCTGTCAGCGAACCGCCTGCGTTAACAACCTGTCCGTCAAGTGTAACCACACGGAATTTGTAGCTGTATTTTTTTGCTATAGCCACAGCGTTGTTAAGATTGTCTGCAATAACAATTCTGCCTAACAGAGAGTTAAGAACGCCTGTGTATTTAGGTTCACAGCTGCAAAGCTCTGCAGCTACACCTACAAATCCACTGCAATTATCAAGTCCGTTTTCATTAAGCTGATAGCCCTTTATTGTTGTAAGGGGTAAAAATGTAGCTCTGCCTCCGTCACGCTTTTTTAAAAGTCCGATAGCCGCCTTTGCGGTATCTTCATCAGCTGTAACAATGTGCTGCATAGAATTTCCAAGAGCCGTTTCAATAGCTACGGTATAATCTGCCGGAACATTAATTACTCTGGATACAGGCCCGTGTATTCCCTGCAAGGTACCACGCTGTGCCTCCTTTATAACAATTTTTACACTGTTATAAAAGCCCTCCATATTGCGTTCCAAATCTTCAAGCATTCTTACACGGCGTACTCTTTCCTGATAGTCAAGGTTAAGTTTGTCGCACCTCTGCTTTAGCTCTTCGCTTTGCTGCTGCTTTTGTGAAAGCTTTTGTCTGCTAAGCTGTAGTTCACTGCCAAGACTGTCTATGCTGTTGTTTGTGTCAGCAAGCATATTTTCATAGTCGCTGCATTGCCCTAGAAGCTTTGCAATCTGCTCAGCCTTAACCTGCTTTTGGTTGTTAAGGTTGCTTATTCTTTCCTTAGCCTCGCTTACAGACGCCATACTTGTCATAGCTGACACCTTAATATCCGCCGCCTGTGTGCTAAGCCTTGTAAGATTAAGTGACAGCTCCTGCAAAACATCTGAATTTTTGCTTACGCTTACATTAACCTCGTTTAAGCTGCTTTCAATTTCTGCATATTGCTTTTGAAGCGTAGAAATTTTTTCATTATACCGGCTGATTTTTTGCTTTTTTAGTGCAATTTCATTTTCTGTATCAACTGCCGAGCTTGCAATGGAATCAATTTCATTATTTACTTTCTCAATGCTTTGGTTGTTATAGTTAATACTGTTTTCAGCAACAGATATGTTTGATTTTTTCTCTGATATTTGTTGTTCATAGTCAGAAATTTCTTTTCTGATTTCATCAATTTCCGAAAGGTATTTGCCGTTTCTTAAAAATAGTTCTTCGCTTTCTTTTTGAATGTCCTCAAGTGCCTCTTGTGCCGCTTGATGCTGACTGCGGGCAATTTCAAGCCTTTCCTCCTGCTCACGCAAAACGGCGGCAGACTGCTTTATTGTATTTAGCCATAAAGCAATTTCAAGGTCTTTTTTCTCGTTTGAATATTCCAAAAAAGCCTCTGCTTTTTTCGCCTGAATTTCCAAGGGTCCTACCCTGTCGTCAAGCTCTGTTAATATGTCACGCAGACGAACTAGATTTTCTTCTGTACCCTTTAGCTTTCGCTCTGCCTCCAGTTTTCTGTATCTGTATCTTGATATTCCTGCCGCCTCTTCAAAAATTTCTCGCCTATCTTCGCTTTTTGACGCCACTATGCTGTCAATTTTACCTTGGCCAATCATAGAGTAGCCGTCACGACCTAAGCCTGTGTCCATAAAAAGCTCGTGGATATCCTTTAGTCTTACGGCGGCCTTATTAATCATATAGTCGCTGTCGCCGGAACGGTAATAACGCCTGGTAATAGAAACCTCGTCGCCGTCAAAGGCAAGAGAACGGTCTTTATTTTCAAAAGACAGGGTAACCTCGGCATAACCAAGCTTTTTTCTGCTGTCTGTTCCGTTAAAGACAACATCTTCCATTTTTGAACAGCGTATAGCCTTAGGTGACTGCTCTCCGAGAACCCAGCGTATAGCGTCACTAATGTTACTTTTGCCGCTGCCGTTTGGCCCTACTATGGAGGTTATGCCATGGTCAAAGGTTAATTTGGTTTTATCCGGAAAGGTTTTAAAGCCTTGTATCTCTAGTGATTTTAATAACAATTTACTAACTCCAATATTTATGTGATGTGTAAAAATATACAGCCGATATTTATGCTTTATTAAAACAGGTGTTCTGTTTATCTGTTAAATCTGAAAAATAAAACTCACCCTGCACTACATTGCCTTGTTTTACAGTTAAGCTATAGCCCTTTTGTGCAAAGTATTCAATGTTGCTGTGCTTTTGTCCGAGCACCTTTGAAATGTCACGGTTGTTTACTGCTACAGTATAACAGCCTGCAGGCAAAGCATTTGCTTTTATATAATCATCAATACTGTTTCTGAAAACCCTTGCGGCACACAGCTCTCCTAACGACGGGTGCCATGGCCCTGCCACCATACCTTTTGATATATCCTCTGTACTGTGTAAGCCCAAACGGATTACCCTAATGCCTTGTTTGTTAAACATTTGCAAAAGCTTCGCACACAGCTCAACAGTATCTTCCAGTGGATATGTATTGTAATCCCCATTTTTATAATAATCTGCAAGTACAGTATCCGCCATAATTATGGTGGGGTAAATTCTTACGGTGTCGGGCGAAAGGCTGCAAATTTGTTCGGCTGTATAAATATCCTTTTCAATACTGCTTTTATACAACCCTGTCATCATTTGAAGTCCAAGGGAAAAGCCGTATTCTTTTATGAGCTTCGATGCGTTGGCTACATCCTTGGCGGTATGCCCACGCATATTGGCTGTAAGAACATCGTCACACATACTTTGCGCCCCAAGCTCAATAGCGGTAACACCGTAGCTTTTTAAAATTTCGAGAATTTCGTTGTCAATATAATCCGGCCTTGTGGAAATGCGTATTCCGGCAAAGCTGTCGTTCTTTACATACTGATATGCCGCAGACAGAAGCATTACCATATAACTGCGGTCAATAGCCGTAAAGCTGCCGCCAAAAAAGGCAATTTCAGACTGCTGCGGGTTATATCTTTTGCTTTTCATTGCAACGGAAGCCGCATTAATAACATCGTCTGCTGTGGGTTGTTTTTGCTGACCTGTAATTTTTACTTGATTGCAAAATGAACAGCAATGAGGACAGCCGTTGTGCGGTACAAAAATAGCTACATTTGAGTGCTTCAATAGCCCATCAGTCCTAACGCTTCTCTTGCCGCCTGCTGTTCTGCTTCTTTTTTGCTTCTGCCGCCGCCTTTGCCGATAACATTACTGTTTAAATGTACTTCTACGACAAAGTGCTTGTTATGGTCAGGCCCACTTTCTCCTACAAGTACATACTCCAGCTTTTCTTCCGGATTTTTCTGAATTATTTCCTGAAGCTGTGTTTTATAATCCTTAAATCTAATAGGCTTTGCACTTTTAATATCCGGTATTACAAAGCGAAGAACAAATTTTCTTGCCTCCTCCATACCGCCGTCAAGATAAATTGCGGCTATAACAGATTCAAATGCATCTGCCAAAATCGAAGGCCTTTCCTGACCGTTTGAATGGCGTTCGCCCTTGCTTAAAAGCAGATAATCACCAAGGTTAATTGACCTTGCATATCCTGCAAGGGATTTCTCGCAGACAAGAGCCGCCCTCAGCTTTGTGAGGTCACCCTCGGGCAGCGACGGGCAGTGCTTATAAATATAGTCGGAAACAACAATGCTTAAAACTGCGTCGCCTAAAAACTCCTGACGCTCGTTGCATTTTATATGAAGCTTTTTATGCTCGTTGGCATAGGATGAATGTGTAAGACCTATTTTTAAATAATCTATATTTTTAAATTTATAATCCAGTACTTTCTCAAGCTCTTTCATTATAACACCTCTTTCGATTTTACAGCTTTGCAATGTTCGTGCTTATTTCTTCAACTACATTGCCCTCAACAAATTGTTTTGTTAAGCGAAGGGCACTTTTTATTGTTTTTGCCTTTGAACTGCCGTGTGCCTTAAAAACAGGCTTGTTTACACCCATAATTGCAGCGCCGCCGTACTCATTGTAGTCCATTTCTTTTGCAAGCTTTTTTAGGTCGCTCATAATCATTGCTGCCGCTATTTTATTTTTGGCATTTTTCTTAAACAGCCCCTTAATTTTGCCCATAAGCTCCATTGCAACTCCCTCATAGGTTTTTAGAATAAGATTACCGTTAAATCCGTCTGTAACCAACACATCACAACCATCGGCAGGAATATCTCTGCCCTCTACATTTCCTATGAAGTTTATAGGTGTTGCCTTTAGCAATTCAAATGCCTCCTGCTGCAGTGAGCCTCCCTTGTGCTCCTCTGTACCCACATTTGCAAGGCCTACTCTTGGGTTATCAATTCCCATAACCTTGTTCATATAGATTGAACCCATTATTGCAAACTGCTGCAGCATATCGGGACGAACCTCGTTATTTGCACCGCCGTCAACAAGCATAAAGCAGCCTTGTGCCTTTGGCATTACCGGAGCAAAAGCAGGGCGTTTAACACCCTTAATTCTTTTTATAATCAAGCTGCTGCCCATTACCAAAGCACCGCTGTTGCCGGCAGATACAAAGGCATCGCCCTCGCCGCTGTTAAGCAGCTGAAAGCCCATTCCCATAGATGAATTTTTCTTTTCCTTTACTACTGCAGAGGCGTCATCGTCCGGTGAAATAACAACATCGGTATGAGCAACCCTTATGTTATTAAGAGAAATGCCGTTTTCTATAGCGGTTTTCTTTATTATGTTTTTATCGCCCGTAAGAATTACTTCTATTCCTAAGTCTTCTACAGCTAAAGCACAGCCCTTAATAATTTCAAGAGGTGCATTGTCACCGCCAAAAGCATCTACAATTATCTTCATACTAAAACCTCGGTTTTCTTAAAACAAGTTAAATATTATTTTCGTTAATAAAGCCTTCAAGAGTTGAAAAGGAACGCAGAGAATGCTTTTCTGCCTTTAGTCGTTTATCCCTAATATTTTCTGAAAGCTGTGGCAAAATACCGATATTTGCCCCCATAGGCTGGAAGCAAGTAACTGACGGATTACTGATATACTCTGCCAACGCACCCATCATAGTTACATTTGGCAGCACAAGAGTTTTTTTACCCATAAACAGCCTTGCGGCATTTATGCCTGCAAGCAGTCCGCTGCTGCCGGACTCCATATATCCCTCTACACCGGTAAGCTGTCCGGCAAAAAACAGGCTATGGTTTTTCCGTAATGAATAGTCAGCATCTAAAAGCTGTGGTGAATTTATAAAAGTATTGCGGTGCATTACGCCGTATCTGACAAACTCTGCATTTTTAAGTGCCGGTATCATTGAAAATACACGCTTCTGTTCGGGAAATTTCAGGTTAGTTTGAAAGCCGACAAGGTTATACAGTGTACCTTGGTTATTTTCCCTGCGAAGCTGTAAAACAGCCCACGGTCGGTGTCCTGTTTTTGGGTCTGTAAGACCTACGGGCTTCATAGGGCCAAAGCGTATTGTGTCGGCACCACGCTGTGCCATAACCTCAATAGGCATACAGCCCTCGTACACCTTTGGATTTTGAACATCAAAATCCTTTAACGGGGCACGCTGTGCAGCTACAAGCTCTGCGTGAAAGCTCTCGTACTCCTCTTTATTCATAGGGCAATTTATATAATCATCCCCACTGCCCTTTCCGTATCTGCTGGCAAAGAATGCACTGTTAAAATCTATAGACTCGGCTGTAACTATTGGTGCAGCTGCGTCAAAAAAGCTTAACGCTCCGCCAAGCTCTGCCTTAATATTTTCTGCCAATAAATCAGCAGTAAGAGGGCCTGTAGCAATTACGGCAATTTTATCTTGCGGCAGCTCTGTGATTTCTTCATTAACTACAGTAATATTGGGGTGCTGATTAATATAATGAGTTACCATATTGGAAAAGTCATCTCTGTTTACAGCTAACGCCCCTCCGGCACTGACACTGCAATCGTCTGCACACTTTAGAAGCAGTGAGTTAAGCATTCGCATTTCCTGCTTAAGCATACCTGCGGCACTGGCTGTTCGTGCGGCTTTAAGAGAGTTTGAACAAACAAGCTCGGCAAATGTGTTGCTGTGGTGGGCCGGTGACTTTTTATTTGGCTTCATTTCGTAAAGCATTACCTGTATGCCTCTGTTGGCTATTTGCCATGCAGCCTCACAGCCTGCAAGCCCTGCACCGATTACACTGATATATGCCTTTTCCAAAAAAGCACCTCCTTTGCTCTGTTAATATAATCTATTATTCGTCATCCTTTTCTACAAAGTCCTTTGTAAAACCACAGCCCTCTGTTTGGCAATAAAGCTTTGGCTTTTTACCCTTTTTCTTGTACAGCACACCGCCGCACTGTGGACAACGCTCGTTTGTAGGCTCTGCCCACGATACAAAGTCACAGCTTGGGTAGTTGCTGCAGCCGTAGAAAACTCTGCCCTTTTTTGATTTTCTTACTATAACATCGCCGCCGCATTTAGGGCATTTTGCACCGGTAGGCTCAACAAAGTTTTTAACATTTTTGCATTCGGGATAACCCGGGCAGGCAATAAACTTGCCAAATCTGCCGTTTTTAACAACCATTCTTCTGCCGCATTTTTCGCAGATAATGTCTGTTTCCTCTTCCTTTAGCTTTATTTTAACATCCTTTGTATCTTCCTTTGCCTTTTTCAAGGTTTTGTTAAAGTCGGTATAAAAATCGTCGAGTACCTTTACCCACTGCTCCTGACCATGCTCAACCTTGTCAAGGTTTTCCTCCATTTGTGCGGTAAATTTTACATTTACAATTTTCGGGAAATGCTCAAGCATAAGCTTGGTGGTAACCTCTCCAAGCTCTGTAGGATAGAGGGTTTTGCCCTCTCGCTTTACATAATCTCTGGCTGTAATTGTAGAAATAGTTGCGGCATATGTAGATGGTCTGCCTATGCCGTTTTCCTCCAATGCTTTAATAAGTGTAGCCTCTGTGTAGCGTGCAGGCGGTTGTGTAAAGTGCTGATTCGGCACAATTTCTTTTACACGAACAGGCATATCTTTTTCAAGAGGCGGAAGTTCTGTCTGCTTTTCCTCCGCTGTGTCCTTGCCCTCTACATAAAGCGTAGTAAAGCCCTCAAAGTCTACTCTGTAGCCTGTAGCCTTAAAAATATATTTACCGCCCTGTATTTCTGCACTGGTGGTTTTCTGTATGCACTCAGCCATTTGGCAGGCTGTAAAACGCTCCCATATAAGCTTATAAAGCTTATACTGGTCGTTTGTTAAGCTTTCCTTTATCTTGTCCGGCTCCAGTGACGGCATTGACGGACGAATAGCCTCATGGCCGTCCTGTGCATTTGACCTTGACTTAAATACTCTAGGCTCTTTAGGAAGATATTTTTCGCCCCATCTGCCCTTAATATATTCTGTAACCTCAGCAATAGCGTCATTGGATATTCTTAAGGAGTCGGTTCTCATATAAGTAATTAAACCTACTGCACCCATATCCGGCAGTTCAATGCCCTCGTACAGCTCCTGTGCTACCTTCATAGTGCGTCGTGACTGAAAATTTAATTTACGGGAGGCTTCCTGCTGCAGTGTAGAGGTTGTAAAAGGAGGTGCCGGCTGCTTTTTGCGTGTGCCGTTACGCAGCTTTGTAATCGTAAACTCTTCATTTTCCAGCTCTGAAACAATGCTTTGTGCTTCTTCACCGCTTGAAATTTTCAGCTTACCCTCTGTAGTGCCGTACAAAGCGGCGGCAAAGGTTTTTCTGCTGCCCTTTGGAATAAACTTAGCGTCTACCGACCAATATTCCTCCGGCTTAAATTCATCAATCTGCTTCTGACGGTCAACTATCAGCTTTACCGCTACAGACTGCACTCTGCCGGCAGAAAGTCCTCGACGGATGCTTCTTGACAGAAACGGGCTTAGCTTATAGCCTACAAGCCTGTCTAATATTCTTCGTGCCTGCTGTGCATCCACAAGATCTTGGTTAATACACCTTGGGTGGCTCATACCGTTTTGTATACCTGTTTTTGTAATTTCATTAAATTCTACTCTGTTGTTTTCATCCAGGCTTAGTCCCAAAATATAAGCTAAGTGCCAGGATATAGCCTCACCCTCACGGTCGGGGTCGGTTGCCAGATAAACATAGTCTGACTTTTTTGCTGCTTTTTCCAGCTTGTGCACAAGCTCTTCCTTGCTTGCAATAATTTCATAATTTGGCTGAAAGTGTTTTCTTACATTTACGCTTAATCTTTTCGCCGGTAAATCCCTAACATGTCCCATAGAGGCTATTACCTCGTAGTCACTGCCTAAATATTTCTTTATGGTTTTAGCCTTGGCAGGTGACTCCACTATTACTAATTTTGACATACTATCCATTTTCCTCCTTAACCGGGCAAGGCATATACTCCGCCTGATTTTCTTTCCACCGCATCGTTAAGCTCAAGCTCTGTAAGTGCCTGCATAACCTTGGCGGCAGGTAATTTTGTTTTTATAACTATATCATCAACTGTTGACGAATTGTTCAAAATAATGCTGTACACCGATTTTGCTGTTTCCGAAACACCGTTAAGCTCTGTATGCACCTTAACATTACTCTTACCAATGTCCGGGGTGGCTTTTCCGGTGTTGTTTTTTACAGACGGCATATTATTTACTGAAAGCGGCGGTTTTTTACCGCTTGGAATACTGTTTATTATATTATCACTTATTTCACTAAGTGGCAATGTGTCTTTTAAAGTAATTGAATATTTTTCAGAATATTCATTAATTATATCCTGTGCGTTGGTTACAGGTATTGCACCCTGCTTTATTAAGCTGTTTGTTCCAAAGGCAAAAGCATTGGTAACCTGGCCGGGTATTGCAAAAACATCTTTATTCTGGCTTAACGCTGTAGAGGCGGTAATAAGTGCACCGCTTTTTTCACCGGCCTCAACCACAAGCACTCCCTGTGATAAGGCGGAAATAATTCTGTTACGCTTAGGAAAGCTGTATTTTTGCGGCGGAGTATCCGGCGGATACTCCGAAATAACAGCACCGCTGTTTGCAATTTTGCTCCGCATTTGTGCATTAGTCATAAGGTAGCTGTAGTTTATGCCGCAGCCCAAAACACATATAGTTGTTCCGCCGGCCGCCAAAGCCCCGTTATGTGCCGATGTATCTATGCCCAATGCCCCTCCGCTTATGACCGCAACGCCGTTTTTAGCAAGGTCATAGCTTATTGAATATGCCAGTTTTTTGCCTGTAGGTGTTGCATTGCGTGTACCTACCATAGCTATTGCAAGTATATTGTCAACATCTGGCAATATTCCGTTTACATATAAAACAGCCGGAGGCTCATAAATTTCTTTTAGCAGCTGCGGATACTCCGGCGAATCGGGCGTTACAATTTTATAGCCGAGCTTTTTACAGCGGTCGTAAATTTCCCTTGCGTCCTGTATGGTATACGTACATAAATTAGAAAATTCTTTTTTCGTAAAGCAGCCGCACAAACGCCACTCTTGCTGACCGCCCTCATAGAAATCCGTTATTGACGGGTAAAACCTAAGTATAGTATTAACCTTTGGATTGCTGCAGCCAAGACATTTTTGCAGCCAAATCCAATAAAGGGCTGTATCTGTCATTTGCTTAGCCCCCTTAATAATTCCCACATTGATATTGCGGCGGCGGCAGAAGCGTTAAGGGATTCTGCCCTGCCAAGCATAGGTATTGTAACCTTTATACCGCATTTATTTATTGTGTCTTGCTCCAGTCCGTTTCCTTCGTTTCCTATTAAAAGCATACAGTGCTTTTTTTCGTTTTTTGATAATTCGGTTATGCTTACAGCACTGCCGGAAACAACTGTAGCTATGGTGTTTAATTTCTGTGCATTACAGTTACCTATAATATTTTTTAAATCGCTGCAAAACATTAAAGGCAGTCTGAACACTGCACCCATTGTTCCACGCACTACCTTAGGAGAGTAAACATCACAGCAATTATCAGTCAGCACCACTCCTTTTACGCCCAGTGCTTCGGCTGTTCGTAAAATTGTCCCCATATTGGACGGGTCTTGTATATGTTCAAGTGCCAAAAAAACACCGTCGCTTGAAAAATCGGGTGCTTTATCGTTTATTTTACATATACACATTATACCCTGCGGTGTTTTAGTGTCTGAAATTTGAGAAAACAGCTTGTCTGAAAAAACGAAGGTGCTTTCGCAAACCTCACATAGAGTACTGACCTGCTCTGAATACTTCTCAGCAGCCTGCTGCGAGAAAACAACCGCAGCTATATTTGCACCGCTTACAAGTGCGTCTGTACAGAGCCTTGCACCCTCTACAATATATTCGCCGCATTCCTTACGGTAAGCGGCACCTTTAATAAGCTTTGAAATGTGCTTAACCATATTGTTGTCTTTACTTGTAATATACTGCATAATTAACCCCCAAAAAGAAAGTGGCAGAATTTTTATAAAAACCATTTAGGGCAACACCGTACAATATAGCCTAAGGTGGCATTGTGTGGTATTGCCCATAAGTAAAATTCCTAAAGTCTAGGAAAAACTATAGCTTAAATTAAGCGTTTTTAGCCTGCTCTACCAGCTTAGTAAATGCAGCCGGGTCAGCAATGGCAATTTCAGAAAGCATCTTTCTGTTTAGTGTAACGCCGGCTTTCTTTAAGCCGTTCATAAATGTTGAGTAGTTTGTACCGTTCATCTTGCAAGCGGCAGAAATACGAGTAATCCATAGTCTGCGGAAATCTCTCTTTCTCTGCTTACGGCCGATATATGCATAGTTACCGCTCTTCATAACGGCCTGCTTAGCCATCTTGAAGTGTCTGCTCTTGGAACCCCAGTAACCCTTAGCCAGCTTTAAAACTTTTTTTCTTCTCTTGCGAGTCATCATCGCACCTTTAATACGAGCCATATTATTTTACCTCCGTGTTGGTTGTTTATTTAATCAGTAATACTCCTAATTATTTATAAGGAATCAGTCTCTTTACCTGTGCTACATTTGTCTTGTCAGCAGCAACACTCTTTCTAAGACCTCTTTTACGCTTTGTTGTTTTCTTGTTTAGAATGTGACTTTTGTTAGCGTGTGCACGCATTACTTTACCGCTCTTAGAAACCTTAAAGCGTTTTTTTGCACCACTGTGTGTTTTAATCTTTGGCATAATATTATCCTCCTTGATTTTTGTGATTATTTGCCTGTTTTTGGAGCAAGGAACATAAGCATATTGCGACCCTCAAGCTTAGCAGGCTTTTCTACAACAGCTACTTCCTCCATAGCCTGTGCAAAGCGTCCCATATTTTCGTGACCGATCTCCGGGTGACCCATCTCTCTGCCACGGAAACGAATAGAAACCTTTACCTTGTTGCCACTATTGATAAATTTTGTTGCTTGTTTTACCTTTGTGTTAAAGTCGTGTGTATCAATATTAAGTGAAAGTCTAACTTCCTTAACATCAATAACTCTTTGGTTTTTCTTAGCCTCTTTTTCACGCTTAGCCTGTTCAAAACGGTATTTGCCGTAATCCATAACCTTACACACAGGCGGTTTTGCCTGAGGCGCAATTTTTACTAAGTCTAAATTCTTCGACTCCGCAATTTCCAATGCCTTTGAAGCGGACATAATACCAAGCTGAGAACCGTCAGGGCCTATAACTCTTACTTCTTTATCACGAATTTCATCGTTGATTTGTTGTTCCTTGTTGCTAATTGTTAAGCACCTCCAAAAGAATAATAGGAAATAAAAATGCGAGCAGACACACTCCGCTCGCAATCAAACACAAAAATATGCACAATGCACACAATTAAAATGATTGACCCATGCAAGACGGAACCTCATAGGTGAAAGCATATCTGCTTTACTTTATTTTCTCAAATGATTATAGCAGACTGTTGTATTTATGTCAAGACTTTTTTTACACATATTAAAAATAATAACAGTCAACTGCTTCATTTTCTTAATTATACAGCTGTAACCTTTATTTTGTCAACAGTAATTCCTGTTTGCCCTGTAGCAATATCCTTTATAATAAGTGCGTCATCGGCTGTTAGGTCACTGTCCCTTACAACTATACTGCATTCCCCGTTTTGAATAAACACCATACATTCCTCAAAGCCCTTTGCTTTTATAAGACTTTCCACATTTGTCTGCTGTTCCATCACCGTTGCAAGCTCTGCTGCCTTGGCAACGGCCTCTGCTTTTGCTGTGTCGCTTTCCTCTGAGGATTCAAGTATTTTTTTGGTCATTTCAGCAATGTCATCCTGTGTTTGCTGACGGTTCACCTTTGCCTGCGAGAAGTACTCGTCACTGCTTTTAGAGGCAGATGCAGTGCTTTCCTTACTGCTTGACAGCTCTGTGCTTTTTTGGGCAGTGGACTCACCTGCTTTTTTATCGCTTGAGGTGTTTACAAATTCTGCTTCTCCCAGCTCTTTTGACACACTTACTGCATCTGAACCGGAAAGCAGGTCGGTATTGCCGGAAAACTGCCAGTTTAAGTACACTGCTGCACCCAATGTTAAAACCAAGCCCGTAAGTATAAGTTGTTTTTTGCCTATTTTCATATTATATAGTCCTCCTTATTTGGTTAGCCCTGCTACGCTGACCTTTGATGATGATATATCTAACGCTTTAGTTACTGCGTCAATTATTTTTTCTTTTACTACACTGTTATCGCCGCCGCTGCACACAACCAAAACACCTCGAACCTTTGGCTGAATTTCCTTAACCAGCACTGTTTGCTGTGTTCCGTCTGACAATTCAACCGTTACATAGGAGCTGTCAGCTGTAATATCCTTGTTATTGGCGGTGTCTGCCTCTTTTGTGTTGCTGCTGTTTTTCTGTGCAATATTTTTGTCTGCGGCATACACCTGCTCAACGGTGCTGTCCATTGTAATTAAAACCTTTGTTTTTCCGGCACCGTCAATAGAGCTTATTATTTCTGCCAAGCCCTGCTCAAGGTCGTTTTCATATTTTGTAAGCGTCGTGCTTATTGATTCCTTTGGCTCTGCTTTCACCTCATTTTTTACATTTTTGGTAAAAAAGCCTGACAAAAGAATTAGTGCAATCCCCAAAAGACCTGCACAGACAATAGCTTTTACAAAGCCTTCATTTTTTGTAAATTTACCGAATTTTGCAAAAAAGCCCTCGTTTTCTTTTTCTTCCATAATGTCACCCCACGAATACATTAGGTGTAATTCCTGTTTTCTCTTTAACTGTTTTTTGAATTTCAGGCAGCTTATCTCGCTCTTTACCCGATATATATATATCAGCCATTATCATATCTATGCTTGTGCCATTGGAACTATCCATATTAATTTCAATTTTTTTATAGGGAATTGCTTTTTCGTCCAAGGCTTTTGCAATAATATTTTTTACTGCGTCTTTACCGATAGCAACTGTAAGATCGTCACTGCATTGCGGCAGCTGAAAGCTTTCCTGATTAAACTCTATGTCCTTAAAGCTCAGATTATCGGAATTAAGCATATTTGCAAAGGGTACTATAATTGCCACTGCAAGAAACAGCCCCAAAACAAAATTCAGTATTTTTAATATACTGCCCTGAGGAGCAAGCATTTCAAACAAAGCACATACTACCGCTACGGTGCACACCGCACCGGCCCAGGAGGTTAAGCCGCCCATTAGCTGACACCCCCTGCCATAAGCATAATTGCCGACGATACTATAAAGATAATCATACAGCACAGCAAAATTGCAATAAGCGAGTTTATAACTGTGGTAACTGATTTTAACAACTTTATAATATCTCCCATATCGAATACACCGGCAAGGGCTATGGCTATGTTTATGGCAGCAAGCCACAACAAGCAGGATATAATTGCCGGCAGATATATTGTACCTGTTGCCAAAATAGCAAATACACCCACGCCCGACTTTAACATTCCCATACAGCCACGCACTGTTTGGTATGCTTCGCTTAAAGCACCTCCCACAAGAGGAACAAAGCTGCTTATGGCAAAGCGGGTTGCCTTTACACCTGCGGAATCGGCCGAGGAGGATATTATGCTTTGCATAGTAAGTATTGCCGTAAATACAGACATTGTAAATGTAAGCACCCATTTCAACACCTTGTTTATAAGCTCGCAAAAGCCGCTTAGATTTACACGCTGCGATATTCCGCTTACCACCGATATACCTAAAAAAGTGTTTAAAAGAGGAACCAGTATATTATTTGAAATTTGTGAAACCGCAGTGCCTGCACCCATTACCATAGTGTAGCTGCCTGCCGCCTGCAGCGACTGCCCCATGGTAAGCATAATGCCCGCCATTACAGGAATAAATATCAGCATAAAATCAGCCGACAGCTTTATAATTGTGGTGCTGTATTCAATGGTTTGGCAAACAGGCTGTATTAAAATAATACTTACCGTAAGTGTGGCTACAGAATTAAGCACAGCTGTAAGCGATGACGAGCCTAAAGAGGATTTTACACTGTTTATCAGTGCCACCAGCATAACAACACCCATTATTTTCACCACACAGTTAAGAGGCGTTACCGACTGCTGCTGTATAGTATTCATAATACTGCCGAATATATCAAAGAAGGACATAGAGTTTAACTCCTGCCAGCTTGGCGATGTTACTCCTATATCCTTCAGCTGTTTTTTTACCTCCGGAGTAAGCTCCCGCAGCAAGGCGTCTGCTCCGCTTTGCTCATATTGAGAATTATATATACCTTCTGTTGTGTATTCCGTGGCATCTTCTATATCGGCATATGCCGTAAAGGAAGAAAGCAGAATTGTTATAAAAAATACCATTAAAAAAATAAACTTCTTCATTTTGACTATCCTCCCAACAAAGAGGAGGCAGTATTAAGCACCTCCTCCATAAGCGGAAGCGATGATATTAATATCATTATTTTTCCTGCAAGCTCTACCCTGCCTGCCAAAGCACTTTGTCCTGCATCCTTGCATATATCGGAGGAAAATTGGCACAAAAAGCATATTCCCACTGACTTAAAGAGTATTGCTGCAAATTCTGTTTTTACACCTGCCGCATTAATTAATGAATTGATTTTTTCGGTAATTTGCGGCAGTACAGAGCACACAGCAATAAAAATAATGACACCGGTAATAAGCGTGAGGGTAATTGAAAGCTGGGGCGTTGTATGCTTTAAGGTTATTGCCAATATTGCACCGATTATAGCTACAATACATATTCCGAGTATACTCATAGCTATAAACCAAACAGATTTTTTATTGTGTCAAACAGTCCGCTTATCTGCTGAACTATCATAAGCAGTACCACTATAAGCCCGGCTAGGGTAGTCATCATTGCCTGTTCTTCTCTGCCGCTTCTTATTAACACCTGATTAAGCACAGCAACAATAATGCCTATGGCGGCAATTTTAAAAATTAAATCAACATCCATTTTATGCACAACCTTTTAATTTACTTTTTTCGCAAAACACCGTTTAACTCTGTTTATTGTTAAATTACCGCCAACGATATTGCTGCACCACTAAAAAAGCCCAAGCAGCGGTACACCCTTGATTTGCCTACGCATTCCTGTGCCAGCTTTGATGCTCTGCTGTGAAAAAGCTCCTTGAAATACTCACAATGGTCTGTTTGTCCATAAACATCTGTAGTACCCAGCTTTGAACCGAACTGCTTAATTAATGCTCTGTCTTCTTTTGTAATACCGCAAAATACAGGTATGCCGTCAACTGATTCTTGCCAGCCTTTTTCAAGGGCTTCTCCTTTTTCTACACAACTAACCGCATTTTTAATAAAATCAAGCTTTAAAAGCAGTCCCTCTTGGAGCAGTATTTTTGTTATGTCATCACCGCTATAGCGTATAGCGGCTGATACATTTCCTGCAAGCAGAGCAAGCGTATTAAACAGCCTTATCCTCCGTTTGATCATTACTGACAGATAGCACCCTGTGGCTGTGGTGCTTATTATCAGCAGTATGCAGCCTATTAGCCTCATAAATTTTTAACTCCTCCATTGTATATATTTCTTTAACAACACCCGGTTGAATTCTGTCAGACAAAAATCCTACATATGCAAAGGCATTGGCTGATAGCAGCATTCGTGCTTGAGGCTTAGACATAAGCTCGCATATATTTGCACAATGTAATGACGCTATAACCGTAACACCGCTGTTTAAGCACGACTCTATACTTTTTGCCTCCTGCTCTGTACCTATCTCGTCGCACACCACAATTTGCGGTGACATACAGCGAAGCGCCTGCATTATACCGTCAGCCTTCATATAACCGTCCAAAACATCACAAAAGCCTATATCGTTTTGAGGCACTCCTGAATATGAGCCAGCAATTTCTCCACGCTCGTCTACAATGCATATTTTTTTGTTTTCTTTTGTGGAAAGTATTCTTGATATATCACGAAGCACTGTTGTTTTTCCGCTTGAGGGAATACCGCACAACAGTATTCCGCCCCTGTTTATATCAATGCTTCTCAGCAGCGGCTTTGCTATGCCCTTTATTTCCTTTGCAATTCTGAGATTTATAGAGGAAATATCCCGCATATTTGCAAGCGTATTATCCATATATACTGCCGTACCGCATATACCGGCCCTGTGTCCCCCACGCATTGTTATAAAACCGTTTTTAATTTCCGACTGCCTTGTATATACGGAATAACAGCAAATATTCTGGAAGCACTCATAAACATCATGCTGTGTAGCAATAAGCATATCGTTGTCAAGACATACTCCGCAGGAAATAAGCTGGTTATTAGCGGTAAGATAGTAAGTAATGTTTCCGCAATAAATTGACACCGGTTTGTTTATACGAATATGTATTTCCTGTGCATGGGCTTTAATGTGGTCAGGGATTTTCAAAACATATTGTGACAGTCGCTGATTTAAGCCCTTGGCACACATATTAAATCTTTCTATGAAGTATTTATCCATTTGCAAATCCTCCTTTATTTTGCATCGTCTTTTTAGCTGCCGTATATTACAAGCTAGACTTGTCTTTGTGCTTAATACAATATATTTACAACTACTGTATATTAGAACTTAGAAATAAAAAAATCCAAGAAAATGCATTTAGCATATTCTTGGATTAATTGTATATATCTAATTTTTAAAGTAAAAGCCGAGATTATATTACATTGTAAAAATCGTGGTTACCAGTAATTTCCTTTGGTATTTCTAAGCTTGTTTTCATAGCAATTTTACTGTCAACCGATATAGTGTTGTCTTTGTTAATTGTAATAACATCACGGTAGTAATCAAGTGTGTCGCACTTGTCATCTTTTTCACTCCAATGGGTAACTGTATAGAAGCAGTAGTACAGCATACGGTTGGTTGTGCTGTCATTATATACAAAGCTGTCTATAACCTTTACAGCACCTGTATTTGCAAGCCTTGAGTATTCATAGGTATCGCAGTATTTGCGGACGGTTTCGCTGTCTTTGTCATAGCTGTATTTACCTTCTATATTTACATCAAATGAGCCGCCGTCACGGTAAAAGCCGTCATAAAAAACAGGAGAAGGCTCGAGCGAGCATAGCTTGTATAGTGAGGAATCATCCAGATATTGAAGCTGCTCTACACGCTCCAAAGCAAAATCGTTTGAGTACGGCTTATTTGCATAGGCGGCAGTAACATCAAATTCTCCCTGGGTAGCTTCCTGTGTAGGATTAGCCGCAGAGGCTGAACTGCTTTTTGTACTGTCTTGTGTAGCACTTGTTTTTTCACTGCTGTCATTACATCCAGATAAAACAGAAACAGCCAAAGCCGCGGTAAGCACTGCTAATAATATTTTTTTCATATATAATCTCCTTTACCAATTGTCGTCTGTTATTAGGCTTGGCATTATTGTTTTTTATAAGATACACTTCCTTATTGCTTGCTCATTTCTATAAGCCGGTTTTCTGTAATAATAGTTATTCCTAATTGCTGTGCCTTGGTAAGCTTCCTTCCTGCGGCGTCACCTGCAACAACAAAGTCGGTTTTCTTTGAAACAGACGAGGAGGTTTTGCCTCCCATATCCTCTATTATTTTTGCGGCCTCGCTTCTTTTTAGTGTAGGTAATGTACCTGTTAAAACAAAGGTTTTTCCGGCAAATTTACCGTTATCGGATTTTTTTTCAACAGGAGTCATCTTTACGCCAAGCTCTCTAAGCTGTGCCACAAGCTGTATATTTTGCTCCAACGAAAAATATTCTACCAGGCTTTCTGCCATTATGCCGCCAAAGCCCTCAATAGATGAAATATCCTCAACGGCTGCACTCATAATGTTGTCTATTGTAAGCATAGAGTCACAAAGCAGCTTTGCACTTTTATTTCCTATGTGCCGTATGCCCAATGCATATATTACTCTGTAAAGTGGGTTTTCTTTGGAATTTTCCAAAGCCCTTAGCAAATTGTCGGCTGACTTATCTCCCTTTTTATCAAGAGTTAATATTTGTTCCTTTGTCAGTCTGTATAAATCCACCGGCGACTTTACAAGCCCTTTTTCTACCAGCTGCTTAAGAACAGCTTCGCCCAGTCCGTCTATATTCATAGCGTCTCTTGATACAAAATGAATAAGGTTTCTTAAAAGCTGTGCAGGACATTTGGTATTGGTACAACGCAGTACAGCTTCGCCCTCTTCACGATAAACCCTGCTGCCGCAGGATGGACAGACAGACGGCAATACATATGCCTTTGAATTTTCGTTATGCTTTGCAACAGAAACAACCTCAGGTATAATTTCACCTGCCTTGCGTATTAGCACTCTGTCGCCTATGCGTAAATCAAGCTCATTTATAAAGTCTTGATTATGCAAAACAGCTCTGCTTACTGTTGTTCCGGCTAAAAATACCGGCTCAAATATTCCGGTAGGTGTTAATGCGCCTGTTCTGCCTACATTAACTTCGATGTCAAGTAAGGTAGTTTCTTTTTCCTCCGGCGGATACTTATATGCCTCTGCCCATTTTGGAAATTTTGCCGTACTTCCAAGCTCTCTACGCTGACTAAAGCTGTTTACTTTTATTACAGCACCGTCAATTTGATATTCAAGCTCTCCTCTTGTATTACCCATATTTTCCACGCTTTCTATAGCATCGTCTATATTGTCAAACAGCTTGTAGGAGGCAGGCACAGGAAAGCCGATCTCAGCCAAAAAATCAAGTGAAGCCTTATGTGTTTCAAGATTCACACCTTGAATCTGCTGAACATTGAAGGTAAAAATATCCAAATTTCTTTTTGCTGTTATTTTTGCGTCTTTTTGTCTTAACGAGCCTGCCGCTGCATTTCTTGGATTTTTAAACGGCTTTTCGTCGTTAAGCTCCTGCTCCTCAACCAAATGCAAAAAGCTGCTGTTGCTCATATAAACCTCACCACGAACCTCAAGGAAGGGTATTGGTTTTTTCAATCTTTTAGGCAAGCTTTTAATTGTAAGCAGATTTTCTGTTATATCCTCACCTACTGTTCCGTCGCCTCTTGTAGAGCCTCTGACAAAAATTCCGTTTTCATATTCACAAGAAACCGACAAGCCGTCAATCTTTGGCTCTACAACATATTCCACATTGCCTACAGTTTGTCTAACTCTTTGGTCAAATTCCCGTAATTCACTATGGGAAAAAGAGTCATGCAGGCTTTCCATAGGTACAGTGTGTACAACATCAGAAAATTTTTCAGATGCCTTTCCGCCTACACGATTTGTAGGTGAATCCTCTTTACGAAGCTGTGGGTACTCCTGCTCCAGCCTTTCAAGCTGATTAAGCATCATATCATATTCATAGTCACTTATTTCAGGATTGTCCTGATTATAATATCTGTCGTTATGATAATTCAGCTGCTCGGTAAGCTCCTGGATTTTATTTTTTGCTTCTTCTGTAGTCATCAGTATCCACCTCAAATTAATTTATATTATTTTACCCTTTTTTTAGCAAAAATTCAACACCCTCTATCAGAAAAAAGCTTGACATTACCGCCGGCGTCTGATATAATTCTAATTGCTGTTTGGAGAGATGTCCGAGATGGCCGAAGGAGCATGATTGGAAATCATGTAAGCGGTAATAACCGCTTCCGGGGTTCGAATCCCCGTCTCTCCGCCAAAGCACTTCTGTTAGTCGAAGTGCTTTTTATTTTAATAATTTGGAGATGTACCCAAGTGGCTGAAGGGTCTGGCTTCGAACACCAGTAGGTCGGTAACTCCGACGCAAGAGTTCAAATCTCTTCATCTCCGCCATTTTGCAAAAACCGCTTAGACAAGCGGTTTTTTGTTTTGAAAAATAAAATATACAAAAAGTTTTCTAAAAAAAATTGTTTATAAAGCTTTTACTCTGCTATTGCAATAGGATAGGTATATGATATAATAAGCGAGTCAATTGTCGGTAAATTATGCTAAAAATGAGGCAATAGTTAAGGATACTGACATTAAAGACCCTGTTATGATTATGAGGTACAGTAACAGTGACGGTTCTGTTATACTGGAGCTTGAGTATGACAAGTCTATTTTAGACAAAAGCAGTGCAACAGAATAAAACATTCAGATATTCTTTCGTCCCCCACTGTTTAAGGCAGTGGGGGCTTTAATATGCTTTGTGTAAAATTGATTAGTACAACAAAAGGACTGCCGGGGTTAAATCCACAGCAGTCCTTTTGTTTATCCGTTGGCTATTTCTCTTAGCTCTTCTAATTCTTTATCTTCTTTAGTTCTTCCGAATTTGTTACGGGTAAGCTGGAATATAAATGTTATAACGGCACCAATAATAAGCGGTAAATAGAAGCTTACTCCACGGGTAATAAGTACAGACGCCGGAAGCAGCGCACCTGCAAAAACAGTGCCGAATACTGTTTGGTACATAAGCTCTGATATTCCCTGTGCACCCGGCAAAGGAAGCATATCAACTGCAACATATACAGAGGCCTGTAAAACGGTTATAAGAACAATGTCCTTTTCGTTTAAATCCATTCCACGGTATATGCAATAGGTTACAAAGAATATGCTCATTCGTTGAACAACCGTCATAACGGTTGTTGCTATTATAGGTTTAACATTATGTACAAATGCCATAACAGCGTTGTTGTATTCTGCTGCAATATTCGTAAGCTTTCTTGCTCGTTTCATAGACGGCTTTAAAATTCTGATTCGTACCAAAGCGTGTTCGCACTTAATCAGTATTTTTCGGAATGCCCTGGGGTTAATCATCAAAAACAGCAGTACCGCAACAACAACGGCATTTAAGGCAAGCCCAAAATAATAAAGATATATATATCCCTTTAGGTATTGATGCAGTGTTGCGTTAAAGAACACCGCCATAAAAACACCGATAAGCACCAATACGAACTTATACAATGTAGCAACTATGGTTAGTGCAACGGTAGAATCGGATATTTTTATTTTATCCTTTGTCATATAATAAAGCTGCATAGGCTGTCCGCCTGTAGCTGACGGCGTTATTCCCGAAAAGAAAAAACCTACAAAGGAGTAGCCAAAGCAGTTAAGCAGTGACTGCTTGCTTTTCATTTTTCGAAGTAAATACCATATCATAAAACCCTCGCCGCACACAAAAAATACAGCGGCAAAGCAGGCTAAAACCAGCCATCCGGGCTGCAGCGTAAGCATTGCCTGCCAAATAGAGGCAATGTCATTATCTTTTAGAATCATCCACATTGTAAGTGCCACAAGCACCACAAGTATTATAATACCTAAAACATTTTTATTTAATTTTTTTATTTTACTCATAATATTCACTTAAAGATTCCTGCGATGCAAAATTTTCAATATCACACTGAATCGATTTTATATCTATATATTTTTTAGCTAACGGTTCAAGAGGACCTTCATATATATACGGCAAATTCAAATCATAAAAATCCCTTGGGGTTATCAATGAAAAATGCTTGTCAAAAAGCTTTATACCGTTGTCCTCAAGTATACGACCTGCAAAAGAGGAGCAGGTATAGTGGTTTTTTTGGTAGAATTCCTTGTTCATAAGCAAAAAAGGCAACCCTATCGTACAGTAATGATAGTCAAATCTGTTTTTATAACACTCTCTTAGCTGTTTAGCTATAGCTTGTTTTTGCTTACTTGTACATTCAATGTATGAAATTCTATAGTTCGCCTTTGGAAATTTATGATAAACCTTGTCAAGCTCTTCCCTTTCAAAGCCTGAAATGAGCGGCACGCTTGGGTGTCGCCTTCCGACACTGTATGCCTCAAATAAGTCCTTATCCAAGGAAAGCACAATATGAACATAATTCATATTAACAACACGCCTAATCATAGAGGCAAACAGACCCGGAGTGTCTACAAAAGCTATATATAATTTTTCCATTTATATACCTTCCTTTAAATTTGCACCTAATAGGTTAATTAAATTTGTAAATGGACTGAGCCAGCTTGTATCCACCCATGGTAGCTTTGTCGCCTACCTTGCCAAGAGGCAGGTATGTACCGCCGCTTAGTGTGCGGTAGCGCAGCTTTCTGTAAAGCTTTTGGTCACGCTCTTTAACGGTATCCCACAAGTCCTTACGCTTTTCCATAGCGTCCGGTGTATTTATCATTAACAAATGAATACAGGAAATAGTCATCATAATTGATAAATTTCTTACTAAATATTTTCTAAGCTTCTTAGGTGCATTACGCTCCTGCTCAGTAGTTACTCTGTCTAAAATCATCTTTGTAACTCGAATTTGCTGGTCAATACGCTTCATAAGCACCTTTTCGTTTACAGACTGGTCTTCCCTGCCTATAAAATAGTGATACAAATTCAGATCTAAGTAACATATGGTTTTCACATAAGACAATGGCTGATGTGTAAAAATATTATCCACATAAAATGTATGCTCCGGCAATACAACGCCCGACTCTCTTAGAACATCTGTGCGAAACATTGTTGAATGCATAATAATATACTGTGACGGTGCAAAATTTCCTATATGATCCCAGTCTACAATTTCGCCCTCTTTAAAAACATTTCTGTAAGCCATTTCTTTTGTTTTATGTTCAAACAAATGGTCATATAGATAGTTAAACATAACAAGGTCTACCCTTGTGCCGCTTGTGTGCCATTTTTTTAGCTGGTCAAGCAGCTTAATAAGCTCCTTATCATCCAGCCAGTCGTCAGAGTCAACTACCTTTAGATATTCACCCCGAGCTGCGGCCAAGCCTGCGTTTACGGCTGAACCGTGGCCACCGTTCTTTTTATGTATAACCCTGACAGTGTCAGGGTATTTTTCTTTGTAGGCGTCAGCTATCTCAGCAGTTCTGTCAGTTGAACCGTCATTTACAATAATTATTTCAATATCTGTGTTATCCGGTATCAAAGTGTCTACACAACGCTCTAAATAATCCTGAGAATTATAGCTTGGCACTACAAATGATATATACTTCATAATTTATAAACTCCTAACCGTTAACTTACCAAATATAATATACCTAGAACTCGTTATAATACACCATGGACATTATGTAAATTCATTTAATTAAACCCAACAATATGCCTTATGTATTTTATCCTATAAAGTACATTATACAAAATATTTCTTTAAAAGTCTAATCAATTACATAAATTTTATAATTTTTTATATTTTGATTAGAATTCCAGCACATTATTTGGCAATAGTTATGTAAACATCACTATTATTTAGAATAATGGTTACAATAAATTGACAATTGCCTCTGCACACTTAATTCCGTCAACTGCGGCCGACATTATTCCGCCGGCATAACCTGCGCCCTCACCGCACGGGTACACACCTGCCACACCTACACTTTGCATATTGTCACCTCTAAGTATTCTTACAGGTGATGAGCTTCTGGTTTCAACAGCTGTAAGCAAAGCGTCACCGTTTGAAAAGCCGTTTAGTCGGTTGTTAAGCAGCAAGATTCCCTCTTTGAGTGAATCTGAAACATACCTTGGCAGGCATTTATTAATATCTGCCATAGTAACGCCTGCAGTATAGCTTGGCAATACTTCACCAAAGGAGGTTGTCTTTTTATTTGCCATAAAATCGGCAACACGCTGTACAGGAGCCTTATAGCCCCCCTCGCCCAGTATATACGCCTGTTCCTCAAGCCTACGCTGAAAATACATACCTGCAAGAATATGCTCACTGCCAAAATCACTTGGTGACACACCCACAAGCAAAGCACTGTTTGCATTCTTTTCTGCTCGGCTGAATTTGCTCATACCATTGGTAACAAGGCGGTTTTTCTCGCTTGCCGCCGCAACCACCGTACCGCCGGGACACATACAAAATGTATATACTCCCCTGCCGCTGTTTAAATGCACAGCCAGCTTATAATCAGCCGCACCTAAATTGCCCTTGTTTGCAAATTCACCGTATTGAGCCTTGCTGATACTGCTTTGTAAATGTTCTATTCTGGCACCTACGGAAAACGGCTTTTGCTCCATTGCAAAGCCTAGATTATTCAGCATTTCAAATGTATCTCTGGCACTGTGACCCAAGGCAAGTACAAGGCTGTTACAGTCAATTTTTGTAACTGTATTTTCAGAGCGTACCTCTGCGGCACATACAGCTCCGTTTTTAATAAAAATATTTGTCAGCTGTGATTCAAACATAACCCTGCCGCCTAAGCGAATTATTTCTTCACGAATACTCTTAACTACGCTTGGAAGCTTGTCCGTACCAATATGCGGCTTTGCATTGTATAATATTTCTTTTGGTGCGCCATGCTTTACAAACTCCTGCAGCACCTTTTTGCTGCGAATATCCTTTGTACCTGTGTTTAGCTTGCCGTCAGAAAATGTTCCTGCACCACCCTCGCCAAACTGCACATTTGAATTTTCGTTAAGCCTTCCGGTTTTCCAAAAGCACTCTACATCCTTTTGACGCTGTTCAACTCCCTTTCCTCGCTCAATTATTACAGGGCAGGCTCCGGCTTGGGCAAGTACAAGCCCACAAAACAGTCCGGCAGGACCTGCACCTACAACAATCGGAGGCAGACTCGGCTTTTTAATATTTTTCACATAATAAGTATACGGTTTTACAGCTTGCAGTGAGAGCCTTTTATTCTTCTCTGTTATTTTATTTTCCCTAACACTGCCGCCTTTCAGGACTATACCAACTGTTGCGGTATAATGTACTTTATTTTTCTTTCTGGCATCTACAGAGAGTCTTAGCATTTCAAAATCTGCAATTTCTTTTTTATTTATTTTTAACTGCTTTGCAGCCTCTGATAATATGGTATTGTTATTATAATCTACCGGCAAGGTTATATTGCTTAATTTAATCATTTGTTTTACCATAGCCTTTCAGAATATTTCTTGCGGCCATTATACCGCTGGACCATGCCCAATGTAAATTGTATCCGCCGCAAATGCCGTCAACATCAACTAACTCTCCTACTATATATAGATGGGGGTATTTTTTGCTTTGACAGCTGTTAAAATCAATTTCTTTACAGGATGCACCGCCTGATGTAACCTGTGCACTTTCAAATTCTCCGGCAGCTACAGGGTTGAACCTCCAGCCCTTTATACAGTGTGCAAGCTTTGTGATTTCATTTTTTGTCAGTGTAGATGCTGTTCTTTGTGTATCTTTTATTCCGCATTCGCTGTACAAGGCTGCGGCAACTCTCTTGTGCAAAAAGCCGTCAAAAAAGTTTGACAGCTTGTACCAGTGCAGACTGTTCGCTCTGCTTTTTAATAATGCGAAACACTCCTGTATAGTAAAATTCGGCATTAAGTCCAAATAAAACGCAATATTATCTTTGTTTTTCCTATTGCTAAAATATTTACTTACATACCATGACAGCTGAAAAACGCATATTCCGCTTAAAGCACCCTTGGCAAACTGAATTTCCCCGGCCTCTTTTCCTATGATTTTGTCGCCTATTACAAGGGATATTTCGCCTTTTGCTCGAAGTCCTTTTAAATTTGCCAAGCACTTGTTACTGCAAGGCACCTGAACAAGTGACGGCATAATATTTGTCACAGATATACCCAAACCTTTAAGAAGGCTGTAGCCCAAACCGTCTGTACTAAGCTTTGCACTTGCCTTGCCTCCGCAGGCAAGTATAACATTCTCGGCAAAAACTCTATAATCATCGCTTAAAAGCGTGTAACCCTTTTTTTCGGGAATTATCTTTTTTACAGTAACATTGCAATAGCAGTCAACACCCTTTGAAAAGGCATAATCGGTTATACAGTCATAAACTGAGGAAACATTGTTGCTTAAAGGGTACACTCTGCCCTGTTCGTCGGCATAGGTTACAAGTCCAATCTCAGAAAAGTAATTTGTAATACAGCTGCTGTTATACCTTTGCAGTACGCTTTCTAAATATTCTGCACCGCCTCTGTATGAATTTGCCGTAAGGCTTTTGTTGGTAAGGTTGCATCTTCCGTTGCCTGTTGCCATTAATTTTCTGCCGACCTTGGCATGGTGTTCAAGCACGGCGACCTTTAGCCCCTTACCCGACCTTGCCAATTCAACTGCCGCCATTAAGCCCGAAGCACCGCCGCCTACTATTGCCACATTGCATTTTATAAAATCCATTTTATCACCTAAAAAACAAGGCAGCCTCCGCTGCCTGTGTTAATTAATCTTATTAAATTATGCTTTATTTGGGGCAAATAAAAAGCTTATGCCGCCAAACAGTCCCATACTTGCAAGAGCCATAATAATACCTGCAATAATTACACCAAGCATTACAGCAATAACGCTCTTTTTAAAGCCCATATCAAGAAAGCTTGCTGCAAGTGTACCTGTCCATGCACCTGTACCCGGCAGCGGTATACCTACAAAAAGCATAAGTGCTATAAACAAGCCGTTACCTGCCTTAGCCTGCAGCTTTTTGCCGCCCTTTTCACCCTTTTCGATACAAAAGGTGAAAAATTTGCCTATAAATTTCTTATCCTTTCCCCATAAAAGAACTTTTCTTGCAAAGAAGTAAATTATAGGAACAGGCAGCATATTTCCCACAATACATATTATGTATGAAATTACAGGATCCAGTCCCATACCCACTGCAACGGGAATTGCTCCACGCAGCTCAACAATAGGAACCATTGAAATAAGGAACACAATTAAATAGTTAATAAACATAAATTTCTCCTTTAATTTTTAAAATACTCATTACATATATACTGTTAAAGCATTTTAGTCAATATTCAAATATGCATATCAGGCATAACGAACGACTTATACATTATAGCCTATATATGACATAAATGGCAATAGCTTAAATGTACAAATTTATCATTGACACATAAATAAATATAAACTAAAATATATAATGTTTAGGTGTGTGCATTAGATGCACCTTTTTTTATGGGAGGAAAAACTGTGAATAAGGTTATTAGGCTGAAAAAGCGAAGGGCTGCAGCTCTTATTTTTATTATAGGTACTGTACTGCTTACAGCTTTTATTTGGCTGCATTCTCTGATGCCGGCCACAATATCTGCCCAAGAAAGCGGTAATGTTTTGTCGGTTGCAGAGATGCTTTTGAGGGCACTCAACTTAAATCCACAGCTAAATGATTTTATTATTCGCAAAGCGGCACACTTTAGTGAGTTTTTGGCTTTGGGCGTTATGGTTACATCCTCATTCAAATTATATTACGGCAGCATTAAGAAATATGTATTTCACATATTGTTTACGCTGCTTATGATACCTGTAGCTGATGAAAGCCTGCAGTATCTCTCACCGGGCAGAAGTGCCCAGGTTAGCGATATTTTGCTGGACTTTAGCGGCTGTATAACAGGAATGCTGCTTACCTGTGCTGCAGCACTGCTTATACATAAAGTAAGAAAAAACAGAAAGGAAAGGATTATGAAATAATGGAAAATGTTAAGGAAAATAAAATGGGTACTGCCCCATTGCTAAAGCTGATAATGTCTATGGCTGTTCCTGCAATGTTCTCAATGATTGTTCAGGCACTTTACAACATTGTAGACAGTATATTTGTTGGTCAGTACAGCTTCAACGGTGACACCAGCCTGGGACTAAAGGCTGTTTCGCTTGCATTCCCACTGCAAATGCTGCTTATATCGGTTGCAGTAGGAACAGGCGTAGGCATAAACTCGTTGGTTTCAAGAAAATTGGGCGAGAAAAAGCAGGAGGAGGCCAACAGTGCGGCTACACACGGTTTACTGCTTGGCTTTTTTAACTGGATAATTATGCTTATACTTGGATTAACTATAGTTGCACCTTTTATAAAAAGCTATACAAGCAACCCCAACATAGCACAAATGGGCATAGACTATTTGTCAATTATAATGGTATTTTCTTTTGGCTCGTGTATAGAGGTATGCATAGAAAAAATATTGCAGGCTACCGGCAATATGATATTCCCTATGATTTTTATGCTTGTGGGTGCAGTAACAAATATAATACTGGATCCAATATTTATTTTTGGCTTTGATATGGGAGTTAAAGGTGCGGCCATAGCAACAGTTGCCGGACAAATTTTGTCACTTATTGTAGCACTTTGTGTTTTGTTTGGAAAAAAACACGCAATACAAATTTCCTTTAGAAATTTTAAATTTTCCGGTACTACTGTAAAAAATATTTATGCCGTTGCAATACCGGCAATTATAATGCAGTCTATTACCTCTGTAATGCTTATTTTTATAAACGGAATTTTCAGCACTAAGTACCCCGGTCAGGACGGTGAAGACGCCATTACTGTATTGGGCATTTACTTCAAGCTGCAGTCATTTATATTTATGCCTTGCTTTGGCTTAAACCAAGGCTTGCTGCCTATTATGGGCTACAACTACGGTGCAAGAAAAAAGGACAGGCTGTTAAAAACATTAAAATACGGCTGTATAATTGCCGGAATTATTATGGCTGTAGGCGTTGTTATATTCCTTGCAATACCTGATTTGCTTATGAGAATGTTTAACGCCGGCGACAATATGATGATGCTGGGCACTACTGCTCTAAGAATTATATGCATATGCTTCCTTCCTGCCGCTATAGGCATAGTTTTCACCGCTATGTTCCAAGCAACAGGTCACGGACTGAGAAGTATGGCTATATCGCTTTTAAGACAGCTGATTGTTTTAGTGCCTGCGGCATATTTTTTGGCTGATATAGAATTAAACGCAGTATGGTTTGCCTTTCCTATAGCAGAGAGCTTCTCCTTAGTAACAGCGATAATATTCTTTGTAACGCTATACAAGAAAAAGCTTAAGTATTTGGACAGGCCGGATATTGTTAAATTCTGACATACCGAACTACAACACTTATACTAAGCAGAAGAGCAGTAAGCTGACAATAAATGTCGGCTTACTGCTCTGATTTTTTGTTTATAATTTGTTTATAATTTGTTAATTAGCGAAAAAATAAATGCTCTATTAATATTTTGCAGCCTATAGCTACAAGCACTATACCGCCAAAAAGTCCTGCGTGCTTTGAAAGCAAAAAGCCGAAGGCCTTGCCAAGGTAAACACCTGCAATGCTTATGATAAAGGTAATAACGCCTATAATAGCAACGGCTATAAGTATTAAAGGAATTGTTTCTGCACCCACAGCCGAAGGAAGAATAATTCCTGTTGCAAGTGCGTCTATGCTGGTGGCAACAGCCAAAAGCAAAACTGTTCTTGTAGGCAGGCTGTCTCGCTTTTGGGGGATTTCATTTTTCTTAAAATCCTTAATATAGTCAATTATCATTTTGCCGCCTATTACAGCCAGTAAAATAAATGCAATCCAATGGTCTACACCGGTTATAAAGGCTTCTCCTGCTTTACCGATAAGACAGCCGATAATTGGCATACCAAACTGAAAGGCCCCAAAAAACAACGCTAATTTAAGGGCATATGCGGCTCTTAGGTTTTTAGTTAAGGCTCCGTTAGACACAGACACCGCAAAGGCGTCCATAGCTAAGCCTATGGATATGCCTACAATAGAAATATAATCCACACTTATTCCCTCCGAACAATATTCCAAAATAAATATATTAATATTCCCATAAACTTATGATAAATAAGCTCCATAGGATAATTTAATTATTTTAACACATAAAGGATTAAATTTCAATATAATCATTCAAATAAAAGGAATAAATGACGGCTTGTTTTACGCACTTGTGAAGAGTTGCGGACAAACCTATTTTATACAGCTTCAGCTGAGTTTCGTAGCGTTCCTTAAGCTGCTGCATATTTTTTGCACGGTCTGTTTTGTAATCGATTATAACCAGCTGACCGTCCTCCTCAAAGGCACAATCGACAGAGCCACGCAGTAAATGCTCCTCGCTGCAGTTTTCAAAGCCGGTAATATCGGCTTTTACCATCACTTCAAACTTAACCTCTCTGTATTTAGCTGGCGAATTAATATACCTTTGCATAATAGGTGTGTTTAAACACGCCTTTATATAATCAGCATTAATGCTTTGACCTTGCTGTTCTGACAAAAAGCCGCTGTCAACAAGCCTTTTTATCTCAAACTGCGGTGATGACATTGCCGTTACTAAATCCCCATGCTCCATAAAAGCGTGCATAGCCGTACCACGCTGTGCCGCCGTAAGAATTTCCTTATCCTCAAAGGAAAAGCCTTCTAAGAAAACAGCCCTGTTTTCAGAATGTGTAAGTGACGACGGAGTAACAACGCTTGGCACATCTACAGACGCTTGGTAAGGGTATGGCATATTAAAGCGTTTATCAAGCTTATTAATATCAATTTCAGCTCTGCTTGGGGATTTGTTATCCTCTGCTGTAAGTGCTTCGTGTTCGCCGGTAAATGCACTGTCGGTATCATCTGCTGTACGCTCCTGATTTTCTTCTTCCGCTTCTGTGCTTATTGTTTCAACAAAAATATCATTATACGGTGTTGCACGGTATTGATGATTAAAGGCTATATTATCCTTAAAGCTTTGTGAGGCATATTTCCAAAGGACATTATCCCTCTGCCCCTTTTGTGGCTTCATAAGAAGTGTTGTGCATATTAGCCATTCCAGCATTGTGTTATGCTTAATAAGGGTATTAACAGAAATTCCCTTATACATAGCCAGTTCATTTGAAAGCTGCTCTACAATTTTAGGCAGATTATTATATGAGCCAACAAGGTGCAGCTGTTCTCTGGCTCTGGTTAGGGCTACATACAGCACACGCAGCTCCTCTGCCGCACTGTCCTGCTTCATTTTGTTTACAACGGCAAGATAAGGAAAGCTTTTATAAGCAGCGTTTGTTTGGGTATCCTTTAGCTGCAGACCTAAGCCAAGCTCACGGTCAAAGTACAGCTTATCTCTGTACTGTACAGTGGATTTACCTAAATTTGCCAAAATGCATACAGGGAATTCCAGTCCCTTTGAATGGTGCATTGTCATTATTTTTACAGCATTGCCATCTGTATTGGCACCTGTTTGTGCGTCTAATACCGCACCGGCCTCCTCTGCCCTGTCTATATATCTTACAAAGGCGGAAACTCCCTTGTTTTGCTCGTTTTCAAAGCTCTTTGAATAATTGTACAGCAGCCGCAGGTTATTAAGTACAACGCCGCCGTCCTCCAATGAGCCGGCAAATTCCGTTATAGCGGTTTTTCTGTATATAATATTAATAAGCTGGTCAGTAGGGTTATTTGCGGCAATTTCTCTGTAATACTCAATGTCATCTGCAAATGCCTTTATTTGGGTGCTGTTCTTTGACGCATCAAGTATATTTTTATACAGATAGCCCTTTCGTCCGTTTATACTCCTTAGCTGTGCTATTTGCTGTGGGGTAAAACCAAACATAGGGCTTACCAAGGTTGAATAAAGCGGAATATCCTGCAATGGGTTGTCCACAACTCTTAGCAGGTCAATAATCATTCTAACCTCTTTACAATCCAGCAGGGAGGCTTTGGTTTCGGTAACAATCGGAATTCCCTGCTCTTCAAGATATTCTGTAAAGGTATTTGTATTCTTTACGCTTCGCATTAGTATAGCAATATCTTTATATTCAGCCTTGCGAACCGTATCGCCGTTTGCAACATCGTATTTGCCTACCGTATCCTTAATTATTTTTGCAATGCACCTTGCCTCTGCCATATCACGGTGGAGCTTGCTTCGCTGGGATAAATTATTAAGGTGCAAATATACATCACATTCATTCTCACCCTTATAATCAGCACCGGCAACAAGATAATCCTCCGGTTCATAGGAAAGATTACCCAAGTCCTTTTTCATAAGACCGGAAAATACAAAATTGACATAATCGGTTACGCCAAAACGGCTTCTATAGTTTTTCTTTAAAACTATATTTTCAGCGTTTATGTTTTTTGCACTGCTACAATATTTCTTTCTGTTTATAAAAATATCCGGCATAGCCTGTCTAAAGCCATAAATACTCTGTTTAACATCCCCTACCACAAACAGATTTTTGTCGTTGTCGCTTATAATTTTAAATATTAGGTCTTGAAGCTGATTAACATCCTGATATTCGTCAACTATAACCTGCTTAAAGCTTTTTGAAAGTGCTCTTGCCTGCTCGGTTATGTTATATCTTATTGAGTTGCTTCCGTCATCTACTGCAAATTCGCCGTTTTCATCTTCATTTGCCAGAGTAAGAAGAGTGTAACGCTCAATATCTGCAAAATCAAGAAGATTTTTTTCTTTTTTCAGTTGATTGTATTTATTTGTAAAGTCCCGCATAAATTCAAGCATAACTGCGGTATCGGCAATAATTCTTTCAAGCTGCTCTTCAAGCTGCTGTGGGGTAATATTGTAAAAAGACTTTAGCTTAGCTATTACTTTTTTTATCTCATCACGGTTGCTTTTGTAGCTGTCTTTAATTTCCTTGCATTCGTCGCTTAACCCACGGGGTGCAGAAAGCCTTTCAGAAAAAGTGCTGCAATGCTTGCTGTCAAAAAGAGCCTTTTGAATTTCCTCAAAGGTTTTGCAGCTTGACAGTATATCTATTACAAATTGCCTTTCTGAGTTAAACTGCTGTGAAAAGCTGTTATCCTGCGACACCTCATCTAATGAGTCCATTTTTATAAATAGCTCTGTGTTGTTGTGCATTAAGCCTGATATATAGTCTATTTGATTTATAGAATCACTCACAATGTTGTTTATCCACTTTGAATGAATAACATCTTTTTCGGAGTTTTTAAGCTCTGAAAGTGTCTGTTCCGTCCACCTTTCAGGGAAAGGCAGTGACGAAAGAAAGCTGTAAAAATTGATAACCGACCTTTTTAATTCATTGTCATTTGTTGAGGTTGTAAACAATGAGGCTATATTTTTAAAATCCTCCCGTAAATAATATTCCTGTGCTACCTCTTCTACGGCATTGCATTGCAATGCCTTTAGTTCGGAGTTATCGCCAATGCGATAATCAGGCGAAATATCAAAACGGGTATAGGCGGTTTTTACTATATCCTTGCAAAAGCTGTCTATAGTGCTTATATGGGCACGCTCTAAAAGCAGCTGTTGGTTTCGCAAATACTCCTCGTCTAAATTGGAGTCGACGGTGCATTGGTCAAGCAGCTGTGTAATTCGTTTATTTATTCTTATACGCATTTCCTCTGCCGCCAAGTTGGTGAAGGTAACAATAAGCAGCTGGTCTGCCTTAATGTTTGCCGATTTATCAGTCAGCATTTGTATAACACGCTCAACCAATACGGCTGTTTTGCCGCTTCCTGCCGCAGCCGACACAAGTATTGTACCGTTTCTTGCGTCTATAGCCTGCTGCTGTTGGGCATTCCATTTAACATTTGCCATTATTACTCCTCCTTTGCTTTGGCTGACGGAATAAGATTAACTTCCATTCCGGGCGTAAATCTGCAGGCGTTCTTATATAGGCAGTAGCTGCACGGCAGACTGTCAAGCTCGTTTTTACTTCCTGTAGGGACAGAACTTATGTAGCCGTCCAACAGCATATCCGACATCAGGCGTATTTTATCATCCACCATTTTAAAAATACCCTCAAAGTCACTTTTGCCGTTTTCTTCCGAAAGCAGGTATTTTTCTGAATGCGGATAGGATATTGTTTTGGTAGGTTGTTCTCCTTTTTTGCCCTTCTTTTTTGTAAACTTAACCTTTACGGGAATAAATTTTCCCGAAACGGTCTCATCCATTGCCATAATTATATCTGCATCACGCAAAAACAAACCGCTGGAACAGTAGTATTTATTAAAGGAGTTTTCAACTTCGCTGCGGGCTTCGTCGGTCATACCACCGTCAACAGTAGTCTGAAATTCCTTTGACGGCATATAGCAAACACCGGCAGGGGCTAAATTTTCGCCGTACAGACCTTGCCCGTTCCTCAGAATAGCTGACAAATATATAAACATTTGCAAGCTTAAGCCCACTTCAAGGTCACATAATTTTAATTCTTTATTATTTGTTTTGTAGTCTACAATTCTTACATAGGTTTTTCCGTCTGTAGGATTTTTAAATAAATCCACACGATCTACAAAGCCTGTAATTGACACTGAACCGTCTTTGGTTTTCACCTTGTATTCATCAAGTGTATTGCCTAATGACTTGTTGTCGCTTTTAGCACGCTCAATGCCTATTGAAAGCTCAAAATCCATTGGTATAAACTTGCTTACCTTTAATTCGTTTACAATTCTTTTGGCAAGCACTGCACAGCTTTTTTCTGCCCTTTTCAAGGCAAAGGCTGTTTTATTGTCAGGAATATTATTGCTTTCAAAGGTTTCCTCTACAAACTGCTGCGAAATTCCCTTAACTATTTCATCTATATTGTAGTTAGATGTGTTCTTGACTATATCGTCAATATTTTCAAGCTTGAGGAATTTCTCCATAATGTAGTGTACCATTGAACCATACTGTCGGCTGTCAAGGCCGGCTTTTCTGCGTTCCTGCAGCTTTAATCCGCTTTTGCAGAAATACATATAACCACATTTATAAAAATCCTCTATCTTTGAGGCAGACAAGTGCATATGCTCGGAATAGAGTGAATGTGCGGTGCCTGAGCTTATTGACGGCATCTTCTTTTCTTTATATTGACAAATACCCTCAAGCAATGCGGCATATTTTTTGTCTGTCTTAAAATATTCCTCCAGTGCCTTTTTATTGCTGTCCTGTATGTTTATGGCGGATATGGTATGTTCAAAGGCCTGCTGTTTGCACCAAAGCTGATTTTCGCTAAATTTGTAGCTGTCACACTCAAATTCGGTTTTAAGCTGCGGCAGTATTTTTTGAACCTGTGTAACTATAGTTGACGGCAAAGCACCGCTTCCGCTGATAGTATTGGTGTAGTATGAAATATACAAGCCATCAGACGGACTGGCAAGTGTAGAATATGCACTAAACTGCTCTTGTGCGGCAAGGTCTGTAAGGTCACAGCAAAGCGGCAGCTTTTTGCTTAAAAGCAAGCGTCTTTCGTTGTCTGTAAACACACCATTTGCAGTAGGTACAGACGGAAATACGCCCTGCACCGCACCGATAACAAATGTTATTTTTGGGGAATTAAGCCTTGCTCTGCCGGCTGTACCCACTATTACACGGTCAAGGCAAAGCGGTTGGTTTGCAATTTGCTCACAATTTACAGCAAGTGTAAACAGCTCAAAATATCTTTTTCCCGTCATTGTTTCGTACTGTAAAATATTTGACATTTTTGATATTACGCTTATTACACTGTTCCACACCCTTGTGTATTCGTCAACAAGCTCCGGAGTATTTTGCCTCTTGAGCCTTTTAATTTTTTCTTTGATTACATTTTTAACATCAAAATTATACAAAAGCTCTGCCAAATGCTTTGAAATCTCCAGCCCGTTTCCTCGCTCTGTAGCCGACTTAAAAGCCTTCAGCTTTTCATAAACATCTGCTCTTATTGCATCAATTCTAGTTAAAAGCTCCTTTTCCTGCGGCGTCATTTCCTGTAGACTAAAGCCGTTGATATTGTTATTAAAGGGCTGACTCCATTTTGGCGACCATGTAAATATGTAATTTTCTATAACAGATATATCCTCACTGCTGTATTTTGTTATGCCTGTTTTAAGCATACGAAGAATTGATTCGGAATTAAAGCCGTTGCCTACAGCCTCAAAAGCATGTCGTATAAAATTAACCAAGGGCTTAGAATTAATATTCTGTGGCTTATCCATAAAATAACCTATGCCAAATTTTTCAAAGGTTACATCTAAAATGCCACGGTACATATCCTCGTCACGGCACACAACGGCTATATCCTTATATCTGTATTTTCCTGACAGAGTAAGCTGTTTTATTACAGAGGCCACATGCTCACATTCACTGTAAATGTTTGTGGCTGAATAAATATGAACATTTTGCGGTGTAATATTATACGCCTTAGACGGAAAGGCGTATAAATTTTCCTCAACAGCCTTCAAATCACTGCAAGCGGTGCGTCTGTTAATTAAAAACGGTTCATATAACTCATGCACCTGCTGGGAACAGGCGTCAGCCAAAGCCCGTATGCGGTGGTAGGTGTCTATAGTTACTCTAAAGCGAATACTTGTATCATCTACCCTATTGTTTCTGCATTCCGTAGAAAGTGTCACAAAAACCTCGTCGGACTGCGACATTATTGCTTTTAATACACGGTACTGTTGACCTGTAAAGCCGGTAAATGCATCTATAAACACAGCATAACCGTTAAAAATACCGTGCTTTTCAATAGCCTGTGCCATATATGACAAAATATCCTGCGTATGTGTATAGCTGCCCTCAACCAGGGTACTGTATGTATCTAAAATAAGTGCGGTTTCCTCCAGCTTTTGTTTTAGTGTAGTGTTGCTTACCTGTGCTTTTACAGCCAATAAATCATCGGAAGCAATGCAGTTGCTTTTGTATTCGTTGATAGTTGCAAGCATAGTATCAACAAAGCTTCTGTTTTTAATTTGCTTTTTATACAGGTTAAGACTGTCCGAGCAGCTTTCAACCGCAAGGCTCATAAGTATTTTAGATGTGCCCTCATCTAAAAAGTCCTTATTCAGCCCTCCCACCAATGAGAAAACATACTTAATCATAGTAGTAAAGCTAAGTATTTTTACATTTTCATCTATAGCTCTGCTGTCGCTGTCCAGAAAGTAAAGACCTGTTTCAAAAGAAAACTGTTCAGGTACAAGTACCAAAACCGGCTTTCCGCTGTCTATATATTTGCCGGCAGCCTCTCTTAAATATCGGCTTTTTCCGCTGCCGCTTCTTCCAAGTAAAAGATTTAGCATTAAAACACCATCCCTAATTAATTATACACTGATTATATTGCAAAGGCTGTACCGTATTCTACCCACACTTAGAAATTATTTAAGAATTTCTGCTGTGCATTTGTTATCCTGAACACCTGTAATTTTAACATCATAAATTTTATTACTTAGGTTTTCATCGCTTTTAACAACAACATGGGTATAATTTTTTGTGTAGCCCTCATAAAAGCCGTTTTTTTCACGCTCAAACAATACTGATTCTACCCTGCCTACCTGGGAATTTAAAAAATCTGTCATTGTTTTTGTTGTTACTTCTATCATTGCTTTTGAACGAATATTCTTTATGTTTTCTGGCACTTGGTTTTCTGCCTTGTCAGCAACAGTACCCGGACGGCGTGAATATGCAAAAACATGAACCCTTGCAAAGGCTGTCTTTTTTGCAAAATCCAAGGATTCTTTAATTTCATCCTCGGTTTCGCCCGGAAAACCAACCATAATATCGGTGGTAATTGCACAGTTGTCAAAGGCGTTTCGCAAATCATTCACTATTTCTGTATAATCCTCGGCTGTATAGTGACGGTTCATTCTTTTTAAAGTTGCATTACAGCCGCTTTGCAGTGATAAATGGAACTGTGGGCATAGCTTCGGCTGTGCGGCAAGCCTTTCTATAGTGTGCCTGTCCATTCTTTCAGGCTCCAATGAGCTTAGTCGTACACGCTCAATGCCGTCTACTGCACAGGCGGCCTCAATAGCGTCCGCAAGGTTTATGCCAAATTCCTGACCGTAGGCAGAAAGGTTAATTCCCACAAGAACAACCTCCTTAAAGCCCTTAGAAGCAAGCTGATTAAGCTCCTCTGTTAGTTGGTCAAGAGGCTTTGAGCGTACTCTGCCACGGGCATAAGGGATAATACAGTATGAGCAAAATCTGTTACAGCCGTCCTCAATTTTAACAAAGGCCCTTGTTCTTTCTGTAAACGCAGATATTGCCATACTTTCAAACTTATCGCCTGTTTCGTGCTGAACAACAGCATTAATTCTTGTGTGATTCAGTAAGTACTGCTGTATAGTCGGAACAACTATATTTCTTGATTTATTTCCAAGAATAATATCTGCCTCTATAAAGCGTTCATCATTAGGAAACGCCTGCGGCAAACAGCCTGTAAGAACTAATACACAGTTTGGATTTTCTCTTTTTACCCTGTGCATAAGCTTTACCGCCTTGCTGTCGCTTGCTGAGGTTACAGTGCAGGTGTTAATAATAACAATATCTGCACTATTATGCTCTGCAGTATATTCAAATCCGCTTTGGCACAGCTTTTCGTGCATTATTTGCGATTCGTACTGATTAACCTTGCAGCCAAGTGTAAAAATATAAAACTTCATAACATACTCCTTGCTTTTTAAAAATGTGTCATTAATTTCGCAAAATGTTCAATTTCTGTAGTGATTTGTTCTAAAAGTAAGTTTATAATATTGACTTTATAAAAAAAGGTGGTACAATACATTTTAGATAATTTACAGAGGAGGAAAGAAAAATGTATTCAACTACAATATATATTCCAGACCTAGCCACTGCTAAAAGATTCGTTGAGGTTGCTGAAAAGTACCCTGACATTACAATGTCTATTAAGAGTGATAACCTTGAAATTGATCCGCACTCAATTATGGGCGTACTAAGTCTTGACCTGAATAAAAGACTTACTCTTGAAACCAGTGATATGGTTACAGATGAATTTAAAAAGGATTTAACACCTTTTATGGCTGACCCTGAGGCGTAATTTCTCACCCAGAATATCATATTTTCTAAGTATAATGTTACTTAAGAAAAAAGTCAATATTTTAGGCACTGCTTATGCAGTGCCTTTTTTGATAAATAATTTCCTGTTAAGTTGTAGCCACAAAGACAAGAAACATATGTAATAAGCTTATGAGTTTTTGTCTACCTGGTGAAATTTCTTTAGATTGCCTGTTTTTTCACTTCTTTTGTCAAGCTCTGCAAGAACATCGTCCATAGCAATGCCCTGATTTACCATCATTACAGTTAGGTGATACATTAGGTCGGCAATTTCGTAAACAGTTTCGCCGTTATCATTATTTTTAGCCGCAATAATAGTTTCGCTGCACTCCTCGCCTACTTTTTTTAGAATTTTGTCTAAGCCCTTGTCAAACAAATAGCAGGTATATGAGCCTTCCTGTGGATTTTCTTTTCTGTTGACTACTGTTTGGTACAGAGCCTGTAAAACATCGTTACTCATTTTCGTTTTCTCCTGTTTTAAAACTTTTTAATTTAGTATAAAAGCAACTGTGGTTGCCTGTGTGGCACGCCGCACCGATTTGCTCCACTGTAATAAGCAGAGTGTCATCGTCGCAGTCACCGTAAATATCTACAATTTTCTGTAAATGACCTGAGGTTGCTCCCTTGTTCCACAGCTCCTGTCTGGAACGGCTGTAAAACCAAGTGTAGCCGGTTTCAAATGTTTTTTCCATCGACTCTCTGTTCATATAGGCAAGCATAAGCACCTCGCCCGTAGAGGCCTCTTGTATTACAGCGGGAATTAACTCACCCTTTTTAAAAAACTTATCAAAGTTCATCTACAATCTCCTTATTGACTATTTCGTCAGACAAAGACGACGCCTGTATAGCTGTTTTTAAATCAAGATCGCCTGTGTATATAGCCCTGCCTGTTATAGTTCCATACAGCTTTAAAGCGGAAACATTCAGAATATCCTTTAGGCAGGAAATACCGCCGCTGGCTATAATGTGGCAGGATACAGAGTTTTGCAGTCGGTCAAGCTGGTCAAGGTTTGGGCCTGACAGCATACCGTCTTTGGATATATCAGTAAATATAATATACTGAACGCCAATATCCTCCATTCTTTTTGCCAGCTCTATAAACTCAATTTTTGATTGGTCAGTCCAACCCTCGGCACACACCATACCGTTCATAGCGTCAATGCCTACGGCAATTCTTTCGCCGTAGGCATTGACGGCATCCTTTACGAAGTCAGGGTTTTTAACAGCGGCTGAGCCTAGAATAACACGGCTGATGCCGTTGTTTAAGTACATCTCAACACGCTCCATATTTCTTATGCCGCCGCCGACTTCTACATTAAGTCCGCTGCTTTTAGCTACATCAATTATTAAATCCTTATTCTGAACCGTTGCATCCTTAGCACCGTCAAGGTCAACCATATGCATCCACTGTGCACCGGCAGCCTTAAAGCTTTGTGCTGTTTCATAAGCATTTTCGGCAACCTTTTCAACTGTGTTGTAGTCGCCCTTCTGCAGGCGAACACATTCGCCGTCCTTAATATCAATTGCAGGTAAAATAATCATAATACTCTCTCCTTTTCAGGACTTATAAATCAAGCGAGCCTTTTGTGGAAAGTGTTTCACCGTTATTTGTCTGTGCAACTGCCGTCTTTAATGCATGAGCAACAGCCTTAAAAACAGCCTCTATTATGTGGTGGCTGTTGTTGCCGTATAGGCTGTTAATATGCAGGGTTATGCCGGCATTAACGGCAAACGCTCTGAAAAACTCCTCGGTCATACAGCAGTCGTAAGCACCTACCACTGCCTGGGGATATTCAGCTTTAAATACCAAAAACGGCCTGCCGCTTACATCTACAGAGGCAAAGGCAAGAGCCTCGTCCATAGGTATATAAAACGAGCCGTAGCGGTTTATTCCGCCCTTGTCGCCAAGTGCTTCATAAAAAGCCTTACCCAAAACAATACCGGTATCTTCTATAGTATGATGACAGTCAACATACAAATCACCCTTAACCTTTACGCACAGACCAAATCCGCCGTGTAGTGCAAGGGCTGTAAGCATATGGTCAAAAAAGCCTATGCCTGTGTCTATGTCTGCATTACCGCCGTCAAGGCTTAACGAAACGGTAATTTCAGTTTCTTTTGTTTTTCTTTCCACACTTGAGCTTCTCATTTTAGTCCCTTTCAGCTAAAAATTCGTTAAGCAGCTCTAAAACAACCTTATTTTCATCTTCTGTACCTGCTGTAATGCGAAGATAGTTGTTCATTAAACGAACTGCCACTCCCCTACTTAAAAGAAAATCAAAAATATCCTTGCTGTAATCCGTTTTTACAAATACAAAATTTGAACAGCCGCTGACAATTTGCAGCCTGTGAGAATATGCATTTTCAATTTTCTTTAGTCCATTATACAAATTTTCCCTTAAACTTACAATAGCACCTCGTCTATTTTGTAGGAATTCTTTATTATTATAAATTATAGCACCGATTTTTTGTGAAACTGTGTTTACATTATATGGCGATTTAACCGCTTTTAGTGCATTTGAATTAACTTTATTTGCAACAGCAAAGCCCAGACGAATTGCCGCCGCACCTATTGCCTTTGAGGCAGTACGCATAACGATAAGGTTGTCGTAATCATTTACCAAATCCAAAACAGAGCTGTCCCAAAAGTCCATATACGCTTCATCCATAATAACAAGTGCGTCTACAGATGTAATAAGCTTTATAACATCCTCTCTGCTTATGCCTTTTGATGTAGGGTTGCATGGGTTTGAGAAAACAACTCCCCTTGCTCCGCTTTCATTTACTGTTTTTATGACTGTATCAATATTAATCGTTAAATCCTCATTTTTAGGTACAGATACGCATTTCAGCTCTGCCAGTGAGGCGTAAAAGCGATACATTGAAAAATCCGGCTCAACAGTTACCAATACTTCGCCTGCCATCATAAATGTTGTCATAAGCAGTGTAATAAGCTCGTCAGAGCCGTTAAAAACGGTTACATTTTCCGGACTGATGCCATAATAATTTGCAAAGGCACTGCAAAGCTCTGTTGCGTATGGGTCAGGGTAACGGTTGTAGTCAATATTTTCTACAGCATTTTTTATTTGGTCAAGCATATCCTGCGGAAGATTAAAGCAGCACTCGTTGGCGTCCAGCCTTACTCTGTAGCTTCCTGTTATAGGTGAATAAGGCTCAAGCTCTGATATTTTTTTATTTAGTTTATACACAAAATCAATCCTTTACTTCATTTTCCTTACGAACAATAATAGAATTTGCATGGGCTGTTAAACCCTCTGCATTTGCAATGCGAATAATGTCGTCAGCTGCATCCAACAAAGCATTTTTTGTGTAATAAATAAAGCTGGACTTTTTAATAAAGCTGTCAACAGACAGCGGCGAGAAAAACCTTGCTGTACCGCTTGTAGGCAAAACATGGTTCGGGCCTGCAAAATAGTCGCCAAGCGGCTCCGGAGAATAGTTGCCGAGAAATACCGAGCCGGCATTGTCGAGCTTGCCCACATACTCCATTGGGTTTTCACAGCAAACCTCCAGGTGCTCCGGTGCAAGAATATTTGCAAACTCTACAGCCTCGTTAATGTTTCTGCATACAATAATAGCACCGTAATTTTTAAGGGATTTCTCTATAATGTCCTTACGCTTTAGGTTTGCAGACTGCTTTTTAAGCTCGATGTTTACCTCGTTTGCCAGTTCATCACTGTCTGTAAGCAAAATTGCGGAAGCAAGTATGTCATGCTCTGCCTGTGACATAAGGTCAGCCGCCAAATAATCTGCCCTTGCAGTTTTATCTGCAACAATCAGAATTTCAGACGGGCCTGCAATCATATCAATATCAACAGTACCGAAAAGCAGCTTTTTGGCTGTGGCAACAAAAATATTGCCGGGGCCTACAATTTTGTCTACCTTTGGCACGGTTTGTGTTCCGTAAGCAAGTGCCGCTACAGCCTGTGCGCCACCCATTAGGAATACTCTGTCTACGCCTGCAACAAGTGCGGCCGCCATAATATCAGGATTAGGCTTGCCGTCCTTTCCCGGAGGAGTAACCATTATAATCTCCTCTACGCCGGCAATTTTAGCCGGAATAGCGTTCATTAAAACAGATGACGGGTACGCAGCAGTACCGCCCGGCACATATATGCCTACTCTCTTTAGTCCTCTTACACGCTGTCCTAAAATAACACCGTTGCTCTTTGTGGTTAGCCAGCTTTGCTGCAGCTGTCTTTGGTGAAAATCTCTTATATTTACAGCGGCTTTCTCCAGTGACTCGTAAACCTTGCCGTCACATTTAGAGGCATATTCCTTTAGCTGCTCATTTGTAATTTCAGGTTGCTCTACCTTTGAGCCGTCAAACTTAAGTGTGTATTCTTCAACAGCCTTGTCTCCGTTTTCCTTTACATTTTTTAGAATGTCGGCAACTATTGCTGTTACATCCTTGTCGTTATTTTCACAGCGTGCCTTTAGGTCAGCTATAAATTTATATTCAGCAGTACCGTCTGCCATTACCTTTGAAATCATAATAACATCTCCGTATTATCTATTTTCATTTATCTTACCGTATATTTTATCGACTATTGCTTCAATTTCTTTCTTTCTGAATTTTAGTGACGCAGTATTGGCAATTAATCTGGCTGATATCGGAACAATATCCTCAAACACCTCAAGACCGTTTGCCTTTAGTGTAGAGCCTGTTTCCACAATATCCACTATGGCGTCAGAAAGCTCCAAAAGGGGTGCAAGCTCAACACTGCCCTCAATTTTAATGCAATGAATGTCCATACCCTTTTTCTCAAAGAAAGAACGGGCAACATTAGGGTATTTGGTAGCAATTGTTTTTATGTTATGACCTGCGTAAAAATCTGTGCCTGCTTTACCCGCCAACGCAAATTTACATCTGCCAAAGCCTAAGTCGAGCAGTTCAAAAAACTTAGTTCCGTTTTCAAGAATTGTATCCTTGCCCACTACTCCCAAATCGCACACGCCATGTTCAACATAGGTAATAACATCTGCCGCTTTTGCAAGCACAGCCTCAATTTCACCGTTGCCTATTGGCAAAATAAGCTTTCTGCCTTTATTTCTTACGGCCTCGCAGTTGTAGCCAAGCTCTTCTAACAAATCTATGGTATCCTTTTCAAGTCTGCCCTTTGTAAGAGCAATTCTAAGTGGTTTCATAATTATACAGCCCTCATTTACCTTATATTTCTTCGATTCTTGTCTTTACATTAACAACGCATATTTTTTTTATGCCGTGCTTCTGTGCATAAAATCTTGCACTGTCCTCTGATGAAAATACACTGTATTCACAGGTATAGCCCTTACTGATAAGCTCCTCTTTTACCTTTAAAGCCTCTATCTCAAAGCCGTCCTCGCCGTGCACTATATAATCTGCCGGCTTCGATTTTTCGGTGCCGTTAATATTCAGGTATATTCTTGCAAGCTCATCTACATTTATACCAAAGCCTGCCGCACAAATGGACTTCTGAAACTGGTTAAGCAAATGGTCATACCTGCCGCCTGTAAGAACAGCATCGCCGCTGCCCTCCACATAGCCGCAGAATGTCATATGACTGTAATAGTCATTTTTCTGTACCATACCCAGGTCAATCATAAGCTTGTCCTCAGGCAGCAGCTTTGAAAGAGCCTGGTACAAATCCTTTAAATAAAACAGTGCATATTCTGCCTCGGTATCCTTAAACAGAGGCAATGCCTTTGCAAAAATCTCCTCACCGCCGAAAAGCCTTGGCAGCTTCATAAGAGCCTTTGTTGTTTCGTCCTGTGGTATTTCATCAAGTAATGTTGTAAGAGCAGAATAGTTTTTGGACTCAATGTAACCACGAATTTCTTCTTTTTTCTCGTCGCTGACAGTAAGCTTATTTAAAATTGCCTTTAGGAATGCGGCGTGACCCAGCTCAATTCTAAAATCCGGTGTAATTTTTCTTAGGATTTCGGTAGCGGAAATAATAAGCTCCAAATCCGCACGCTTTCCGCCTGCACCTATAAGCTCCATACCTGCCTGACGAATCTCGTTATCCTTACCGGCAAGGGCCTTATTGTTGCGGTAAATAGGCTGATTATAACAAAGACGAAGCGGCAGTGACTCGTCCTGAAGTCTTGTTGATACCATTCTTGCTATAGGCACAGTTGAATCCGGACGCATAACAAGCAGTCTGCCCTTTTTGTCTGTGGAAATAAACATTTCCTCCGGCATATATCCAAAGCCATCCAAATTAAAGGTGTCAAAAAATTCAAGTCCCGGGGTGATAACCCGGTGATAACCCTTTTCTTTAAAAACAGTATTTATCATACTGCTAACGGAATTAATTGCGTTTGATTCTTCAAACAATAAATCTCTTGTTCCCTCAGGAGTTAGTTTGTAATATTTTCTCATAAAGCTACCTCGTCCCTTAAAATTCACTTTAGCGTGCTACTATAATAACACGCTAAAGCTGTAATGTCAACTAAAAAAGTTTTATTTACTGTAAATTTGACACGCACATTAATTATAACAAATATAGACTGATAATGCAAAAAATTTCCGTAAAAAAGGAGCAAACACAGTTTGCCCCCTAAATTTAATCGTGATTGTGGCTGTCGTTATCCTTGCGACCGTTTTTCTTGCTGTTTATTTTTACATTGTCCTTAATGGTTTTATACAGCTTGGTGTTTTTAAAGTTAATAGGCTCTTTGCCTGAATTGTTTAATATGTCGGTCGTAGGCGTTTCGCCCAGACTTTGTAAATAATCCTTCTCTTTAAGTCTTTTGTTCACAAAGTTGCCCATCATAACATATATTACCGCAAACAGCGGAACAGCTACAAACATACCTACTACACCGAACAAGCCACCACCCAGGATAACGCTTGCCATTATCCAGAAGCCCGACAGTCCTATAGACGAGCCCATTACCTTTGGGCCTATTAGGTTGCCGTCAATCTGCTGTAAAATTAATATAAATACCGTAAACCAAAATGCTTCTACAGGATTTACAATTAACAGAATTATAATACTAGGCACTGCACCGATTACAGGACCAAACATAGGAATTATGTTTGTTACGCCTATAATAACGCTAATTAGCATTGCATAGTCAAAACGGAATATAGACATACCTATAAAGCACAGCATACCCATTATAAGAGAATCTATTATTCTGCCGTAGATAAATCTGCCGAATTTGTGGTTTGTAAGCTCTGCAACTTCAAAAACCTTTGGCAAAAGCTTTTCAGGCAAAACCGCAACTGTAAACTTTTTTGTTTGGTAAATAAGCTTATCCTTGCAGGCAAGAAAGTAAAATGAAATTACGATACCCATTACCACATTATAAACATTTGTAGTAACCTGTACTGCAACATTAAATATGTCAGGACCAAAGGTATTTGCAATTTTTGAAACAAAGGCTCTAAGCTCACCGCCGGTAATAATCTTAACAAGTGAGTTTACAATAGAAAACAGGTCGTTATCCTCTTTCAGCTCAATGTGCAAATACTGGTCGCATACATTTATCAGCCACAGCTTAAATTCGTCTGCATAGCTTGCAAAGTTTGTGGCAAGCTTGTTAAAACTGACTACCAGCTGTGGAATAATAATTACTATTAAAAATGCAACAATTCCAAATACAATTAAATACGCTAAAACAAGTGATATAGGCTTTCGTGCCTTTTTCACCATATTAAATTTGCTGTCTGCCATTCCTTTTAGAAGCTTGTCAGAAAAGAACATATACGGCTTGTTAATCAAAAAGGCTATACAGAAGCCTATTATAAACGGCATAGCAACTATAAGCACCAAGCCTACAGCGTCAAAAAGATATTTAATATTATCTTTGAGATACAGGCAAAGTCCGCCTATGACAACTAAAACAATTATTTGCTTAAATCTTTTTTTGCTCATTACTTCCTCCTTTAACCAAACAGTGACATTTGGCTGCTTTCCGGAATATCCGCAAGAGCTCCCGCCTCTTTCAGCGTTTCTATAACTGCTGTGGAAACTCCTGTTCTGGACTTTAGTTCCTCGATAGACAGGTATTCTCCCTGCTTTCCGCCTTCTGCCAAGCTAACGGCAGCTGCCTCGCCTACACCGGAAAGTGAACAGAATGGCAGTCGAATTTGCTTACCCTCTATAACAAACATTTTAGCCTCTGATTTATATATGTCAATAGGCAATGCGGTAATTCCTCTTGCAAGCATTTCATTTACAATTTGCAGAGTATCCAGCTCTGCCTTGTCTGTAGCTGTTGCCTCGTTTTTAGACTGTTTGTTTTTAATTGCATTTATTTTTGCTACAACAGCCTCCTTGCCCTGCAAAACTGTTACAGCGTCAAAGCCGTCGCTGCGTACTGTAAAATACGCTGCATAATATTCAATAGGCTTATGCACCTTGTACCAGCCAAGCCTAAGTGTGGCAATCATATATGCTGCTGCGTGTGCCTTAGGGAACATATACTTAATTTTCATACAAGAGTCAATATACCACTGCGGCACATTGTTGTCCTTCATAGCCTGCATATGCTCTTCTGTAAGCAGCTTTGTTGCATTACCCTTACGAACAATTTCCATTATTTTAAATGCCATTTTCGGCGGAAGCCCCTTATGCAGCAAATATGTCATAATACTGTCACGAGTACCTATAACCTCTGAAATTGTACAGGTGCCGTTTTTAATAAGGTCGGCTGCGTTACCTATCCATACATCGGTACCATGTGACAGACCGGAAATCTGCAGCAGGTCAGAAAAGGTTTTCGGCTGTGATTCCATAAGCATTTGTCTTACAAAAGGTGTGCCAACCTCCGGCAAAGAAAATGTACCGGTTTCACAGTCTATATCCTCCGGCTCTATACCTAAGGCGTGCGGCGATGTAAACAGTGAAATAACATCGGGGTCACTCATCGACACCTCCATTACCGGTATGCCTGTGAACATTTCAAGATAATGGTAAATAGTAGGAACATCGTGACCAAGCTCATCAAGCTTACAAATAGTATCGTGTATAGAATGGAAGTCGAAGTGGGTGGTAATGTTGTCGGAGTCCTGCTTATTGGCAGGCCTTTGTACAGGGCAGAAGTCATATACCTCCATACCCCTAGGCACAACAACCATACCGCCCGGGTGCTGACCTGTAGTTCTCTTTACACCTGTACAGCCTATAGACAGGCGTTCCATCTCTGCTTTGCTTAGGTTTGTTCCGGTTTCCTCCATATATTTTTTTACATAACCATATGCGGTTTTGTCTGCAACTGTGGCAATAGTACCCGCCTTAAACACATTGTCCTTACCAAAAAGCTCCTCTGTATATCTATGCGAGCTGGACTGATATTCACCGCTAAAGTTAAGGTCAATATCAGGGGTTTTGTCACCCTCAAAGCCCAAGAAGGTTTCAAAAGGAATTTCGTGGCCGTCCTGCAAATACGGCGTACCGCATTTTGGACAATTTTTATGTGGTAAATCAAAGCCGGAGCCGTACTCGCCATGCTCAAAAAATTCACTGTTTTTACAATTTGGGCATACATAATGGGGACAAAGAGGATTAACCTCTGAAATACCCGACATAGTGGCAACAAAGGACGAACCTACAGAACCTCTGGAGCCTACCAAATAGCCGTGTGCTTCGCTGTCTGCAACCAGCTTTTGGGCTGTCATATACAATACGGAGAAGCCGTATTTTGTAATGGCACCAAGCTCACGGTCAAGCCTGTCTTTAACAATTTTCGGCAGTGGGTCGCCATACTTTTCCTTTGCTCTTTGCCATGTAATAGTGGTAAGCTGCTCCTCTGCACCGTCAATAAACGGTGGGAATACTCCCGGCGGAATCGGTCTTACCTGCTCTATCATATCTGCAATTTTATTTGGGTTTTCTACAACAATTTCGTACGCTTTTTTCTCCCCTAAATACTCAAATTCCTTTAGCATTTCAGCTGTTGTTCTGAAATAAAGCGGTGCTTGGTTGTCGGCGTCGCTAAAGCCCTTAGAGGTCATAAGAATTTTTCTGTATTCACTTTCATGAGGGTCCATAAAGTGAACATCGCAGGTTGCAACAACCATTTTACCCAGCTGGTCTGCTAAGCGTATTATGGTTTTATTATACTCCTGTAATTCCTTTTCATCCTTTGCAGTACCGTTTTGCAGCATAAAGGCATTGTTGCCTATAGGCTGAATTTCAAGATAATCGTAGAAGGAGGCAATTTCCTTAAGCTCGTTCCATGGCTTACCGGCTGCTACTGCTCTAAACAGCTCGCCTGCCTCACAGGCACTGCCTATAAGTAAACCCTCTCGGTACTTCACAAGCTCTGACTTTGGTATGCGGGGGTTTCTGTAGAAATACTTCATATGTCCAAAGGAAATAAGCTTGTATAAATTCTTTAAGCCTGTTTTATTCTTTACAAGAATTATCTGATGATACGCTCTTAGCTTGTTTGGGTTTGCACCCACTATATTTGTGTTAATATCCTTTACCTGTGTAATGTGATAATCGCTTTCTAAACGCTCTGTGAAATTAACAAAAATTTTTGCAAGCATTTCAGCGTCATCTGTAGCCCTGTGGTGGTTAAACTTACCCAAACGCAGATAATCCGCTATGGTATTAAGCTTATAATTTTTAATATCACGCAGTATAGATTTTGCTATTGCCAATGTATCTATAGATGTATAGCTATACGGCAGGTCACAGCGTTCTGCTGTTGCCCTTATAAAAGAGGTATCAAAGTCTGCATTATGCGCAACAAGTATTGCATTGTCACCGCAAAACTCCATAAATTTAAGCAGTGCTTCCTTTTCCTCCGGTGCGTCTGCCACCATATCGTTAGTAATACCTGTCAGCTGTGTTATTTTAGCCGGTATAGGCATATGTGGATTAACAAAGGTAGAAAAATAGTCAAGCAGCTCACCGTTTTTTACACGCACTGCACCAATTTCCGTAATTCTGTCCTTTGAGGCATTTAAACCGGTTGTTTCTATGTCAAAGCATATAAATTCATCTGTAAGCTCCTTGCTGTTGCTGCCCTTTACAGCAGAAATCATATCATTTACAAAGTAAGCCTCTGTACCATATATAATTTTAATTTTTTCGGGTATTTTTTCTTCTCCCTCTTCATAAGGGGTAATACCGTAAAACTTTTTTTGCTTTTCTTCATTAAAAGCAATGCCGTTTATTTTTTCTGCTGTATTCATAGCCTCGGGAAATGCCTGTGCTACACCGTGGTCAGTAATAGCTATGGCTTTATGCCCCCACTTTGCGGCACGCTTTACAAGGTCGCCGGCAGCATTAACGCCGTCCATAGATGACATATTGGTATGCAAATGAAGCTCTACACGCTTTGTTTCTGCATTATCCACAACCTCCGTAACCTGCGCCGTAGAAATAGCCTTGCCCGAAAAGATAGTATCTCTCGCGTAGCTGTCATACTCTACCTTACCCTTAACGACAATAACATCGCCTTTTTTTATTCCGCTGAGCTGCTCCTGCTTTTTGGCATTATCAAATATTTTTACAACAATAGAGTTAGTATAATCTGTAATAGAATATGTAGTAATAAAGTATTTTCCGTCTTTTGTAATTTTAGTTTCTGTATTGAAAATCTTACCCCATATAATGGTCATACCAAGGTCTTCGGTTAAATCCTTAATAGGCGTAGGCTTTTCTTTGCTTAGTGTACCGTAAACAGATGTATAACTGCCTGTAACCAGCTGTGGGTAAAGGGATTCACCACTACGCACTTCAATAGTGCTGTTTACCTTTTCTGCCTTATGCTTAGCCTGTTTTTTAACGGCAGTTTCCATTGCACTTTCGTAGTCCTCCATTTTGGTAACTACTGTTTCCTTAATTTCCTTTACAATATTGTCCTGCTGTTTTGAAATATTTACAGGCAATTCGGTGTCAACCTCCAAAACCCCTGTGTATTCAATTTTAAATTGCAAGTCAAATTCTTCCTGAATGATTTTTGCCAGTGCTTTATCAAAGCCCTTTTTCTGCAAAATTTCTTTTCCGCCATGGAAAAGCTCAACTGTAAGAGCATCACCGTTTACGGTTGCTTTGGAATCATTTAGCGAGCCATTAAAGGTTGGGGTATCTTTCTTTAGCTGTAAAACCAGCTGTGGGTAATACTCCGCCTTAAAAAGTTCCTTTGTAAAGTGAGGTTTGATTGTAAAAGCATATGGCGAAAGAGTAGAAGCTTTTACGGCATCCTCCAGTTTAAATACTGCCTGCCGCTCTACCAAATTATTCAGTTGTAAAAATACAGTAATTTTCCCTGCTTTTCTGTCATAGCGAATGTTTATAACCTCTGCGCCGGCAATAGCCATAGGGATTTGTTCCGCACTTAGATATTTGGAAAATAAAGCTTCAAAAGACACCATTATAATTTTTCAACTTCCTTAATTAATTCTTCAATAAGCTTATTCTCGGGTACCTTTCTGATAATTTCGCCCTTTTTAAAGATAAGCCCAACACCGTTGCCGCCTGCTATGCCAATGTCAGCCTCCTTAGCCTCTCCGGGGCCGTTTACGGCACAGCCCATTACAGCAACCTTTATATTTTTATTGCAGTCACGAAGTCTGTTTTCAACCTCTGTTGCAATTGATATTAAATCTATTTTTGTTCTGCCGCAGGTTGGGCAGGATACAAACTGTACACCGTCTTTGCGTATATCAAGAGCCTTTAGAATATCCTTTGCGGCATATATTTCTTTTACCGGGTCGGCCGTCAGAGAAACTCTTATTGTATCGCCTATTCCCTGCAAAAGCAAAGCACCCAAGCCGGCAGAGGATTTTATAATTCCCATTCGCTCTGTGCCTGCCTCTGTTACACCAAGGTGCAAAGGATAATTACATTTTTCGGCTGCAAGCTTATATGCGTCAACCATAGTTTTAACATTTGATGATTTCATTGAAAGCACAATGTTAGTGTAGTCAAACTTTTCTAAAAGTGAAGCATGGTAAAGTGCACTTTCACAAAGCGCCTCAGCTGTAGGAGAACCGTATTTGGCAAGTATCTCCTTTTCTACCGAACCGGAGTTTACACCGATTCTTATTGGAATTTCCTTTGGTTTGCAGGCGTCTACAACAGCCTTTACCCGGTCTGTGCCGCCGATGTTGCCGGGATTAATTCTTATTTTATCTACACCGGCCGCAACCGACTCTATTGCAAGTTTATAATCAAAATGTATATCTGCCACAACAGGCATTTTTACATTTTCCTTTAGTGCCGGTATAAGCGTGACAGCCTCCATATTCGGTATGGCTATTCTTATAATTTCACAGCCTGCTTCTTCAAGCCGAACGGCCTGCTTTACGCTGTTTTCTATGTCAGAGGCAGGAATGTTCAGCATTGACTGAATTGATACCGGAGCACCTCCGCCTACTAAAACATTGCCTACTTTAACTTGTTTTGTTTCACTCATATTATACACCTATTGTTAATTTTGCAGAGCAACGCTTTTAATTAATTGCTCTGCAAATATTTGCTTGTTATATAAAACTATTTACTGAATTGCGTTTGTAAATTATCAGCCTCCGCTGAAGCCCTCGCCGGAAAACAAACGCATAACATCCTTAAAGGAGATTAATATCATAAACGCTATTAATATTAAAAATCCGACAGTATGAACAACACCCTCATATTTCGGCGGTATTGGCTTACGCCTTACTGCCTCAATTAACAGGAAGAAAAATCTGCCGCCGTCAAGTGCCGGAATAGGCAGCATATTAAATATACCCAGGTTTACGGATATTACCATCATCATAAATATAAGGTTATTTAATCCGTTTAAAAAGCTTGTTTCCAGTCCCATAGAAGTAGCCTCTGTAATAGCACCGGCTGCACCTATAGGGCCGGAAATATCATTCATTGAAAACTGACCGGTTACCAGTCCTATTAAGCTTGCCCAAATCATACGCACTACAGAGTAGGTTTGCTGAAAGGTTTGGGTTATAACTGTACCAATGTTCTTTTCAATAGGCTTAACATAAAAGTCAAGCTGAATGTATTTTCTGCCGGAGGAATCGGTAGTGGTGTCAAATTTAATGTTACCTAAGTCCTTTAGCTGACCGTCACGGTAAACCTGAATGTCAGGCGAATCGGTCTTCATAGTTGCAAGCGAAAATGAAAAATCTCTTGCAGTATAAATTGCGTATCCGTCTATTGATGCCAGTGTGTCCCCCGCCTGCAAGCCCTGTGAAGATGATTTTGCATTTTCGTGAAACGACTCTATAGTGGTTGAGGCATACACAGGCTCCTGTACCACAAGCACGCACATAAGCACAAGTCCTAAAAGTATGTTGTTAAACGCACCTGCAACAATTATTATCATTCTCTGCCAAATCTTAGCCTTACCAAAGGCACGGGGATTGTCGCTTTCTTCGTCCTCGCCCTCCATTTTGCAGTAACCGCCTAATGGAAAAAGCCTAAAGGAATACTGCGTTTCGCCTTTTTTAAAGCCAAAAATCTTTGGACCCATACCCAGTGCAAATTCATGCACCAATACCCCTGATTTTTTTGCACAGATGAAATGTCCGAATTCATGTGACAAAATTATTAACTCAAAAAGAAGAATACCGATTATTATAAGTAATGCTGCCTGTATTGTAATCAGTCCTTTCTTTAAAATGTATTCTAGAGCAGTATAGCATATAACCCTAAAAATCGCAGTGCGGCAATAAGCCTACAGCTTTGTATACTCGCTTAAAACAAATTCTCTTGCTGCTCTGTCAGTTTCTAAAATATCGTTTACAGATGTTATCTTACTATCGCCTACTCTGCTTACCGCTTTAGCTACAAGCTCGCCAATTTGCAAAAACTTTATTTTTCTGTTTAAAAACAAATCAACTGCCTGTTCGTTTGCACCGTTTGCCGCAACAGGTGCAAGCTCGCATTTTTTTACTGCCTGTATGCACTGTGACAGGCAGGTAAAGGTTTCGTAGTCCGGCTTATAAAAAGTAAGAGGCGAAACCTCTGTTAAGCTTAGCTGCTTTACCGGGGACTCAAACCTGTTTGGATAGGTAACAGCATACTGAATGGGAATACGCATATCTGCAACGCCCATTTGTGCAATTACCGAATTATCGGCAAATTCTACCATAGAGTGTATAATGCTTTCTCTGTGAATAACCACATCAATATTATCAACATCTACATCAAAAAGCCATTTTGCTTCTATAACCTCAAGTCCCTTATTCATCATAGTAGCGGAATCTATGGTTATTTTCTTACCCATACTCCAGTTAGGGTGATTAAGCGCCTGTTCAAGGGTTACATTTTCAAGCTCTGACCTTGTTTTGCCGAAAAACGGACCGCCTGATGCTGTAAGAATTATTTTTTTAAGCTCTTTTTTATTATTCATTCCCTGTAAACACTGAAAAATTGCGGAATGTTCGCTGTCTACCGGGTACATATTAACATTATTTTTCTTTACAGCCTCCATAACCAACTTGCCGCCTGTTACAAGCGTTTCTTTATTGGCAAGGGCAATATTTTTCTTTGCATTAATTGCGCTAAGAGTGGGCTGTAAGCCGACCATACCTACCACCGAATTAAGAACGGTGTCGGCACTGTCAATTACAGCAGCTTCTATAAGTCCGTCCATACCATATGAAACCTTTGTAGATGTATCAGCAATTTTTTCTTTTAAATCTTTCGCTGCCTGTTGGTTAAACATAACGGCAAGCTTCGGCTTAAATTCTCTGATTTGCTGTTCCATAATCTTGGTATTAGACGCCGCTGTCAGTGCAGAAACCTTTAGGTTAAGCTTTCGTACAACATCAAGTGTTTGCGTTCCTATAGAACCTGTTGAACCTAAAATTGAGATATTCTCAGTCATAAATATACTTCCTTAATTTTATATAACCAAATAACCTTTTGCCTGCAAGGGCAAAAAGCGGTTAATTTACATACAAAATACCACTGCTGAAAATGCATGCAGCTAATAAAAGCGTACATTTGAAACGAAAAAAACAGCAGTACAATTAAACAAGGGGGTTATTTAATACCCCCTATTAACGCAAAATTATTAAGCTGCAGCTGTAAGCGGAAAATACTGTACAAAAACAAAAAGCATAGGTGCAGTCATAATAATACTGTCACACCTGTCTAGTATTCCGCCGTGACCCGGAATAATATTGCCGTAATCCTTTACCTTGCAGCTCCTTTTTATAAGAGAGAAAGTAAGGTCGCCTATTATTGATGTAACAGTGCCAATAGCGGCAACAACCAAAACTCCTATAAAGTTTATAGTGACATTTCCATGAAAAATAATAAATTGGAAAACCAAGGCGTCTACAACTGCGCCTATTACGCCTATTATAACTCCGCCTACTGCGCCCTCTATGGTTTTTTTAGGGCTTACATTTGGGCAGAGCTTATGTTTTCCTAAAAAGCTGCCTACAAAATATGCACCGGCGTCGGAAACCCACGCTATTACAAAGCACAATGTTACATAAAATACCGAATGCGTTTCATCAAGAGCACAGGCGCCTGCCAAACAGCTTAAACCGAAAACAGTCAGACATACCGCTGTTAAAATATATGACATATCGGAAAATTTATATTCTTGATTTTTAACAATCAGCAAAACAAAAATGTAGAATACAAATAAAAAGGCAACCATTTTCCACCAGCCTATAGGTACAAGCATAGGCAAAAGTGCCGCAAACAGCATACAAGGCGCTGTTATTTTTACATCTTTTATTAAAGCCTTTGCCGTAAGAAGCTCAACAGTACACGCCAGCGAAGCGATAGCACAAAGTATATTTACGCACAAGGGGAAATATCTGTTAAAAAACAAGGTCAGCAATATTAAAGGCACACCTATTATGGCAGATATAATTCTTGTTTTCATTTCTCTTTAACACCAACCTTTATACACCGCCAAAGCGTCTGTTTCGCTTAGCATATTCTATAATAGCACTGTCAAGCATATCTGTGGTAAAGTCCGGCCATAAAACATTCATAATTACATATTCGGTATAAGCAGACTGCCACAGCAAAAAATTGGATATTCTATATTCACCGCTCGGTCTTATAATAAGGTCGGGATCAGGCTGACCTGCTGTATACAAGTTGCTGCTGATAAGACTGTCATTAATATCACTTACGGTAATTTTCTTATCCTCAACCTGCTGTGCTATATTTTTTACGGCACGAACAATTTCATCCCGTGAGCCATAATTCATAGCTATGTTCAGTACCATACCTGTTCGGTCGGCTGAGCAACGCTCGTTTTCATTTATAAGCTCCTGCAGCTCAGGAGAAAAAGCAGTTCTGTCGCCAATAAACCTTACAACAATATCCTCGTCCTTAAAATCTCTGATAGCTTCCTCAAGATAAGACTTAAACAATCGCATAAGGGCATTTACCTCGTCCTGCGGTCTTTTCCAGTTTTCTGTAGAAAAAGCATAAACGGTAAGGTATTTTATGCCAATGCTGCTGCAATATTTTGTAATTGTTCTAAAGGTTTTAGCCCCGGCACTGTGACCGGCACTGCGAGGCAAGCCCCTTTTCTTTGCCCACCTGCCGTTTCCGTCCATTATAATTCCTATATGCTCCGGCAGCTGAACATCCTTCAAGGCAATATTCTGCTTTTCATTGTTTTTTCCTTTTAGAAAAGGCAACATACTTCACCCTCCTAAGCAAATTCTATTGAAGAAAAATTAAATAGACATTATTTCCTTTTGCTTTTTCTCGGCAATAGCGTCAATTTCTTTAACAAATTTATCTGTTAAATCCTGAGTTTTCTTCTCTGCCTGCTTTAGGTCGTCCTCAGTAATTTCGCTGTTTTTCTTCATAGCCTTAAACTTGTCAACAGCGTCACGCCTTACATTTCTTATGCCTACCTTGGCTTCTTCTGCAAGCTCCTTTACATCCTTAACAAGCTCTTTTCTTCTTTCCTCTGTAAGCGGTGGGAACACCATACGAAGTGCCTTACCGTCATTTTGAGGGTTAATGCCTACATCTGACATTTGAATAGCACGCTCAATAGGAGTAAGCACAGAAACATCCCAAGGCTGAATCATAAGTGTTCTTGCCTCTGTAACAGATACAGCCGCAAGCTGGTTGATAGGTGTAGGTGCACCGTAGTAGTCAACAGTTACCTTATCAAGCACTGCCGGGTTAGCTCTGCCTGCTCTTATTGCAGAATATTCATTATTTAAGTGGTCAATTCTTCTGTTCATACGCTCTTCAGCATTTTTTAATACAGTTTTCATATAAATAAGCTCCTTAAAATTATTTTACCAAAGTACCAACCTTTTCACCGCATACGGCTGATACTATATTTTCAGGATTTTCAATACTAAATACCAGAATAGGGATATTGTTGTCTGAACAAAGTGTGGCCGCTGTTGTATCCATAACAGCAAGGCCTTTGTTTAAAATGTCTAAATATGAAACCTCGTCAAACTTAACTGCGTTAGGGTTCTTCTTAGGGTCGCTGTCATAAATACCGTCAACCATTGTAGCCTTTAGAATAATATCGGCATCAATTTCGGCTGCACGAAGTGCTGCTGCTGTATCTGTTGAGAAAAACGGGTTACCTGTACCACAGCCGAAAACAACTACTCTGCCCTTTTCAAGGTGACGAACAGCTTTATTTCTGATGTAAGGCTCTGCAACCTGCTGCATTGTAATGCCTGTTTGTACTCTTACTACAACATCAAGCTGCTCCAGTGCGTCAGCCACACCTAGTGCATTAATAACAGTGGCAAGCATACCCATATGGTCTGCTCTTGTTCTGTCCATCTTGCCGCTTGATCTTCCACGCCAAAAGTTACCGCCGCCAACTACTATAGCAACCTCTACGCCCATATCTACCAATTTCTTAATAGGCTTGCAAAACTTTAAAACTGTGTCGAAGTCGATTCCGTGCTTTTCGTTTCCGGCAAGTGCCTCTCCGCTAAGCTTTAACAGTATTCTTTTATATTTTGGTTTCATACTTTCTATCCCTTTCTGCTTAAAATCATTTTAAAACGGTCTTACACAGATACGCCAACCTTTGCACCCTTTACATACCGGACTGCATAGTGGGCGTTAGCATAATTATCCTTAATAATAATACTATATCTAAGAATTGTTGTAAAGTAAATGTTTTGATAATTAACTATATTTTAATAATATTTGCTGTATTACTCATACAGGTAAATATTATTTTTTGTACAAAAAGAGAGCCTAACCGAAAGGCTCCCCAATATATAATAATTGCTTTTATAGACCATAGTATTTTGCGTTAAGCTCATCAAGAAAATCCTTAAAATATTTTGGCAGCTCAGAACTAAACTCCATATATTTGCCTGTTGTCGGGTGTATAAAGCCCAATTTTCCTGCATGCAAGCACTGACCGCAAAGCTTTGTTATAACCTTTTTTGGTCCATAAACATCGTCACCTGCCACAGGGTGATTAATATACGCCATATGCACCCTTATCTGATGTGTGCGTCCTGTTTCTAGCTGAACCGCTAAATGCGTAAACTCCCCAAAGCGTTTAAGCACCTTAAAATGCGTAACAGCCTCTTTAGAGTTTTTGGCTGTAACAGTCATCTTCTTTCTGTCGGAGGGGTTTCTTCCTATTGGCTGGTTTATTGTGCCGGAATCCTCTTTAATATTGCCGTAAACCACAGTTTGATACTCACGCGTAAAGCTGTGGTCTTTAATCTGCTGTGCAATAATTCTATGAGAGCTGTCATTTTTTGCAACTATAAGCAAGCCACTGGTGTTTTTATCTATTCTGTGTACTATGCCGGGGCGAAGAACACCGTTGATACCCGACAGACTGTCTTTGCAGTGGTACAGCAAGGCATTTACTAAGGTGCCTGTATAATTGCCCGGTGCAGGGTGTACAACCATTCCCTTTGGCTTATTTACAATTATTACATCATCGTCTTCATAAACAATATCAAGAGGAATATTTTCCGCTTCTGCCTCAAGTGGTACAGGGTCAGGAATTGTAATGCTTACAATATCACCTGTTTTTGTTTTGAAGCTCTTGCCCACTGTTTTTTTATTTACAGACACCTCTCCGTCTGCAATGTAGCTCTGAATTGCAGATCTGGTAATCTCCACAAGCTTTTCGCTAAGGAATTTGTCAATTCTCAAGCCCTCTTCGCCGCTTACAACATTAAATACAAAACTTTTCATAGCTACTCTGCCCTACTGATTTTTTTGTCACTTTCATTGTTAAAAAACAGTATATATACAACAAGCATAATAGTACCGGCAGTAATGCAATAGTCAGCAAAATTACACACAGGACTAAAGAAAGAAAGCTGAATATAGTCTACAACATAGCTTAGATATACTCGGTCTATTAGGTTGCCTATACCTCCGCCTATTATCAAGCCCAGAGAAATCAGCAAAACCTTGTTCATCGGCTTTACCTTAATTAGGTATATAATTATTCCCAAAATCACAGCTATTGTAAACACAATAAACAACCACCTTTGGTTCTGCAGCATACCAAAGGCCATACCCTTATTTTCACAGTAAAAAAATTTTACAAGTCCGCCCAAAATAGTAACTGTACCGCCGGACTGCAGTGTACTTGTAACAAGCAATTTAAGCAGCTGGTCGGCAGCTATGGCAACAATTGCTATAATAAAAGCTAATAGCATATTAACCCCTCCTTAATATAATATCAACAAAAATGTGGTGTATCACCAATACTATATGTCGGCTGCAATATACGGCAATTACAGCAGCCCCGTATTAAAGATAAGCTGCGGCACAACCTATATTTAGGCACAACATTCGGTATGACACACCACTATTATTTTCAGTAAATCACTATATTAACAAATATTATTTCTCAACAGCTGCTTCTGCTGCGTCTTCGCTTTCGGCATTTTGCTGAGCTGCCTGTTCCACTATATTTGAAATATCAGTCTCGGCTGTTTCGACAGCTGTAGCAAGAGGCTTGGCCTCATCCTCTGTAAAGCTTGGAAGAGGGTCAGTAGGATACTGCTGGTCTAGCTCAATTTTCTTCTGACCAATATCGGCAGAGGTAGGTAAATCCTCAAGCATTCTAATATGATTATTATATGTAGCCAGCAGCTGCTCTCTTAGAACAACAGCGTCAGCCTGCAGCTTTAGATAGTTGTTCTTCTGCTCAACAATACTTGCGTTTGCATCGTATACAATTCGCTTAGCCTCTGCCTTTGCCTCCTCAAGCATATTAGAAACCTTAGACTCTGCTTCCTTTACTGCCGAACCCTTAACCTTTTCAGCGTTAATTAAAGCACCACGAACATTTTCTTCGTCCTGTCTGTACTGCTCAATGCGTTTTGCAAGAATGTCAAGCTTTTTAACAAGCTCAACCTTTTCTTTTTTATTCTGCTCAAGTGTTGCAACAACCTCGTCTACAAAATTGTTAACATCCTCTGCATTGTAGCCTCTGACACTTTTTTTAAACTCAACATTCTTTGCATCCTCAATGCTAATCATATTAAACTACTCCTTCAAATATATTTTTCAACGGTTAGCTTTAATCTTCCCTTTTTTGTAGTACCGAAAAAATCACTAACCAAGAACTTGCCATTTCCTCTAACCGATATTTTATCACCGGGTTTAACGGTGCGACTTACACTATCAGCACTTATGCCGTTCACAAAAACCAAGCCTTGCCTAATGGCGGCGGCTGACCTTTCCCTGCTAAGAGGATATACAGCGGAAACAACGCTGTCAAGCCTTGCCGAGGCTACGGTAATATTAACTTCAATTATCTTTTTATCAATCGGCAATAAAGTACTGCCGTCCCACAAAGACACATCAACACCCACGGAGCCAATTTTTGTAAGCTGTGAAAGAATATATTTTTCTACATCACTCTTAACAAAAACAACAGCGTATCCGTCGGATATTAAAATATCTCCTACCGTTTCCCTTTTAATTCCTAAGCCCATTAAAGAACCCAAGAAATCTCTGTGACTTAGCTTAAAATCCTTTTTATACCTTATACATATTGCAGATATAGGAAAATAATAATCCTCTATATCAACACCCTTGCCGGCTATAGCTAAAAAGCATCTTTCACTGCCGTTACAGCCTCCGAAAAATCTGTAATTGACTGTGACTGCACCACTGTTGATGTATCTTAGTGCAACAGATATTTCGTGCTCGTTTAAAAAGCCCAGAAAAGCAGGAAACTGTCTTTTACCTGCATTTAAAACAGCATCATGCAGTCTTGCCAACAGTATATTGTCTTCGCCTGTCATAATACTCAGTCAATTTGCATACCGTTGCTTTGCAGCTCGTCCAGCAAACTGTCACCCTTTAAATCAACATTATTAGGTGTGACAATAAAAATATTTTTGGCAATACGCTGAACTCTGCCCCGACTTACATATGCACTGCCGCTTATAAAATCTACAATTCGCTTTGACTCATCGTGCGGTGTTTCTTCAAAATTAAGCAAAACGGTATGGGATTTCATAAGCTCGTCTGCTACCTCTTTAACCTCAACAAAGCTTGTCGGCTTAAAGAAAACAACCTGAAGCTTTGCAGTTGCATTAATATTTAACACCTTGTTAGAGGTACCATAGGATGAGTCGCTGCTGTATGAGGTACCCTTGCTTTCGTAACTGTCACCGCTGTTATAGCTTTCTGAGTAGCTTCGGCGGTCGCCTCTGCCTAAATCGGAATAAGCATCATCACTGTAGTCGTCACTTCTTCTGCGAGAGCTTCTTTCATACTTGCTTTGTCTGTCTTTTTCTCTATCGTC
>FR891337.1:0-21107 GCA_000435335.1 Clostridium sp. CAG:964 | reverse complement strand
TAAACTAACACCCCATTATTTATATACTCTTGCACCAAACAGTGAGGAGCCTATTCTAACCATATTTGCTCCGCACCTTATCGCCTCTTCATAGTCAGAGGACATCCCCATAGATAAACACTCCATACTAACATTATGCATGTTTTTACCCCTAATGTCAACAAAGAGATTGTACATAGAAGAAAAATATGATGATATTTCTGCCTTTGTGCTGCAAATTGGAGGAATAGTCATTAATCCCTTAATTTTTACATTGTCAAGCTTGCTTACCTGACAGCAAAGCTCCTGAAGCCTTTCAGGGAAAACGCCCGATTTGCTTTCTTCTTTACCTATATTCACCTCAAGAAGAATATCGGTTGTTTTATTGTATTTACTGCTTTGCTTGGAAATTTCCTGTGCCAGCTTTAGGCTGTCAACAGACTGTATCATATCTACCTTATCAACAATCTGTCTTACCTTATTGCTCTGTAAATGTCCTATAAACTGGAGGGAGGCATTTGTCAAATCATACTGCTCGTATTTTGATAAAAGCTCCTGTACTTTATTTTCTCCAATATATTTCAGCCCCAATGAAATAGCATAGTTAATGTACTGCGGCTCTACGGTTTTGGTAGCAGAAAGGAATATAATGTCCTCTCTTTTTCTTCCGCTAAGCTCTGCAGACCTTGCTATGTTTTCTTCAATTTTTCTGTAGTTGTGCTGAATGTCATTCAACCTCTGTTGATTGCTTAACAATTTTTCCTGCATACAAATCAGTTCCTTCCGTTACAATTTTATCATAAAGCTTTATTGTACTGCCGCTGAAAAGTTTTTTATCTTCATCATCGGTTGTACAAATTGCGTAATCTGCTGTTTCATACAGCTTTGATATTTCAGTAAAGCGAAGCTCGTTGCCGTAAAGAATATAAACGCCCTCTACGGTTTTCTCCTTTGTACTTGTTGTTCCATCTGCATTTTCAATATTCTTAGTTACCTTGTCCTTATGTATTGCAGACTTCGCTATTTTAATTCCCGAATAATCCCTTACAGAAATTTCAACCTTTTCCTGTCTTATTTGTGCAAGGGTGCTGTTCATATTTTTACACTCTAAAATTACTACAGCATTGCCGGACGCCTTATCGCTGTTTACTGCGACTACAGAGGCTGTAAGAGTATCCGCCGAGGCATAAGGAATATTTATTTTCAAAAGCTCGTCTACATCGGAAAACTCCTTTGCATCCTTTGCCGGCATAGGACAGCAAATGTACCAGTTAAGCTCGGTAACAATCTTTCCTATTGTATTGCCGGGAACCTTCTGCGGCTTTGCCTGCTTAAGCTCGTTAAGCTTGTTGTATGTCAATTTAGATATTTTTGAAACATCATAAACAGACTCATAGCCGTCTGTTCTGCTTACATACATACCGGCCAGCGGTGAAAGAATTTGTCCTGTGGACGCCTTTGTCGAAGCCGATATGGTGTCACGCTGTGATTGTAAATCTGAAAGCTTTTCGTTAAAATTGCTTACAACACCTGTTGTAATCTGCTTTTCGTTTAGTGTGTACAGCAGATTCTTTGCCGACTTTGCACTGTCTGTAAAATTATTATTTCTTGTATCCTCTATAAAGGCAGTAAGCTGATTATCCATAGTTTTGTTTATTGACTCTATAGATACACCGTTTACCTTTGTCATGGAATTTAGCTTTTTAAGGTTTGCGATTTCACTGTCTAAATTTGAAAGCTTAGTCGCATTTATAGCGTCACTTTCGGATTCATATATTGTAGCCAAAACACCGTTTTTTGCTACCTCCTCAAAATCCTTGGTGTTGTAATACAAAACACCGCCGTTGTCGTTTGTTATGTAGGATTCTCTACGCAGTATATATGCGTCTGACTCCAGTGTTTTTGATACTGTCTGATATTGTGCCGATTCAACATACACCATAGAAAAGCTTGCCGTTAGAAAGGACACAAAAATATATATTAAAATTATAGCCAATACTATAGGAATTATAAATTTCCATTTTGCCAGCTTTTTCATTATTTATCACCTTACTGTAATTTTATAAAATACCACTGCTTATTACTATGTTTTCTGCCTCTTTAATTAAAGAGGCGTTGTCCGTAACATCTGTAAAAAGCCAATTGATTTTGCTGTCTGCCCTAAACCATGTTAGCTGTCGCTTAGCATAGCGGCGTGTTTCTCTTTTTAAATTTTCCAGTGCCTCGTCAAGCGTAATACTGCCCCTAAAATACGGCTCAAGCTCCTTGTAGCCAATAGCCTTTACGGCAGTTGCGGAGTAACTGCTTTGCAAAAAAGCCCTAGCCTCGTCAAGCAAGCCGTTTTCCACCATAGCATCTACCCGTTTATTTATTCTGCTGTAAAGATTTTCTCTGTTTTTACAGCTAAGAGCAATACGAACATCGTTATATGGGGACGGCATCAGCCTTGATTCCGCTAAATGCTGCGTCATTGTTTTTCCCGTAGACCTATATATTTCAACTGCACGCACAAGTCTGCGGTGATTTTTCGTACCTATACGCTGTGCCGACTGCGGATCAAAAGCACTTAGCTCTCTTAGCAGTGCCTCTGCCCCCTCGGCTTCAAGCCTTTTATACAGCTCTGCACGCAGCTCTTCGTTTTCGGGCTGTTTTGAAAATTCTATGTTTTCAAGCAGAGCCTTTATATACAGCCCCGTACCGCCTACAAGCACAGGCACCCTGCCACGGCTGTAAATATCTGCAATTACCTTTCGTGCAGCACAAGCATAGTCAGCCACGCTGTATTTATCTGTAGGATTTACATAGCCAATAAGGTGGTGCGGCACGCCGCAGGTTTCCTCTGCCGTTGGTTTAGCTGTTGCAATATCCATACCCTTATAAATTTGCATAGAGTCAGCAGAAACAACCTCTCCGTTAAACCTTTTTGCGAGATGAATTCCCAGCGCCGTTTTTCCCGACGCAGTAGGTCCGCATACAACTATAAGGGGTATTTTATTATTAACACTGCACAAGTAACATCACACCCTGCCAAATTGTTTTTCAAGCTCTCTTTTTGTAATTACAAAGCAAACAGGTCTGCCGTGCGGGCAGTAGCGAATGCTTTTGTCTGTATCCACAATTTTTGCAATTTCCATAAGCTCCTGCTGATAATTAATATTGCCTGCTTTTATTGCCAAACGGCAGGAAACACTGTGGAACACCCAGTCCATTTGCTCTGTATTAATATCCTTTCGTTTTTCCAAAAGGTTGTTTGCTATTTCAATAATCATACCTTCAATATCACAGCTGTCTACATACTGCGGTACGCCCCTGACTGCTACCCTGCCGTTGCCAAAATCGTCAATATCAAAATTGTACTCTTTCAGCCTGTCAAAATTTTCTGTTACTGCGTTGTACTCATCCTTTGGCAATGTTACAACAACAGGCGCAAGCAGGCATTGCATATAGCCCTTGCCCTTTTCCTTTAGCAGCTTTTCGTAAATTATTCTTTCGTGTGCGGCATGCTTGTCAATAAAGACAATTTTATCCTCACCTTTTTGCACAAGAATGTATGTAGAAAAGGCCTCGCCTAAATATTTAAGCTCTTCGCTCATAATATCATCTACATCTGCGGTACTGTGGTTTGGCTCTGTTTGTGGTGTTGCCTTTGAAGAACAAGCCACTGCCGTTTGCTCGGCAAAGTCGGAGCTTTCATTTTCATCATTACTGCTAACTGAATCTGTACCCTCGGTGTAGGAATTACTTTCAGCATCGGTAACAGAAGCAACAGCTTGGTTGTTGTCCGGTTTTTCTTCAACCGCTGTGATATTTTCAGTATTAACTTTTTCTGTGTTGTTTACCTTAATATCAGTTTGTAAATACGGATTAACAAATTTCTCGGCTTGGCTGTCATGCACAAGTGAAGAGGTCATTACACTTTCTGTATGTACAAAAGGCTTTGATTTTGGGATGAACAGCTGTGGTTCGTCACCGGAGGAACTGCTTTCATTTTTTGTATCAGCCTTAGTTGCTTCTTTACCGAGATTTGTTTCACTGATTACAGTTTTTATATTATCACTGTTATTTTGAGGGGCTGTTTCGTATTTTTTAACATTTGATAAATTCAGCTGACTGATATCTTCTTTAGGTATATAAGGCTCCTGCCGAAACGAAAAAGCATTAGGCTTTTTATGAGGAATAATATCCGAGTTATTCAGCTTGATTTCCTTAACAGTGTCACCCTTTAACAACGCAGTTTTTACACCGTGGTAAACTGCGTCAAAAATAGGGCGTTCATTTATAAACCTTACCTCTGTTTTTGCCGGATGAACATTTACATCTACAGTATCGCAGGGAATTGAAATATGCATAACGCAGGACGGTATTTTTCCCACCATAATCGAGCCCTTAAATGCCTCCTCCAACGCCTTTGCAGCTGTAAGTGATTTTACAAATCTTCCGTTTATAAAGAAATTCTGCATATTACGGTTTGGTCTGGCAAACTCGGGCTTTGTAATATATCCGCTTATCTGCACACCGTTCAAAGAATAATCTACGGGTATAAGCTTGTTTACAAATTCTCTGCCGTACACTGAATATATGGCAGACTTCAAATTGCCGTCGCCAGGAGTTTTAAGCACCTGCTTGCCATCACGAATAAAAGTAAAGGCAATTTCACTGTGTGAAAGAGCAAGCTTGTCTATTATATTTGCAACAGCGTTACCCTCGGCAACATCTCGTTTTAAAAATTTCATTCTTGCCGGAACATTATAAAAAATATCCCTAACAATAATTGTGGTACCCTTTGGACAGCCTGCGTCACCGCAGGAAACCTCCTGCCCTCCATTAATTTCATAAGATGTACCTATATCCTCAGAAAAGTGTCTGGTAAGCAGCTGCACCTTTGCCACAGCACAAATAGATGCCAAAGCCTCGCCTCTAAAGCCAAGCGTAGCTATATTGTCAAGGTCGTTGGCGACAGATACCTTGCTGGTGGCGTGGCGGAGAAACGCCTTTGGCACATCATCTTTCATTATTCCCGAGCCGTTGTCGGTAATTCTTATATACTTTACTCCGCCGTTTTTAATTTCTACCGTTATTGCCGTTGCACCGGCGTCTACTGAGTTTTCCAAAAGCTCTTTAATAACAGAGGCAGGCCGCTCTACAACCTCGCCTGCTGCAATAAGCTCTGCAATGCTTTTATCAAGAACATTTATTTTGCCCACAGGCATTTCCTCCTTTATATAGTCACACTAATTTACAGCTGTTCGGCCTTTGCCTTTAGCTTATAGAGAATATTCATTGCTTCTATAGGTGTAAGTGTGTTAAGGTCTGTTTCCTTTAGCTGAGATATAATTTCGCTGTCAGCTGTGCTTCCTAAAAGTGAAAGCTGCGGCAGAGGCTCTTCCTTTGATTGCTTTTTCTTTACAATATTAATTTTTTCGCCTGTACCGTTTTCGTATTCCTTTTGGATTTCCTTTGCTCTTTTAATTACCCAGTCCGGAATACCGGCAAGCTTAGCCACCTCAATACCGTAGCTTTTGTCGGCTCCGCCCGAGACAATACGGCGTAAAAAAGTAATGTTATCACCGTTTTTCTTTACGGCAATGTTGTAATTTTTTACACCGTCAAGCAAGTCCTCCATAATTGTAAGCTCATGATAGTGTGTTGCAAATAAGGTTTTTGCCCCCAGCTTTCTTTTATCGCTTACATATTCAAGCACTGCCCTTGCTATACTCATTCCGTCAAAGGTTGAGGTTCCTCTGCCTATTTCGTCAAGAATAAGCAAACTGTCCGATGTTGCATTTTTTATAATATTTGCTACCTCGTTCATTTCTACCATAAAGGTTGACTGACCGGAGGCTAAATCGTCGGACGCACCCACACGGGTAAATATTTTATCAACTATGCCCACATTTGCACTTGCCGCCGGAACAAAGCTGCCCATTTGAGCCATTAAAACTATAAGAGCCACCTGACGCATATATGTAGATTTACCTGCCATATTAGGGCCTGTAATAATTGCCGTGCGATTGTCGCCCTTATCCAGCAGGGCGTCGTTTGGAACAAAGGGCGTATCCTTTAAAAGCTGTTCCACTACAGGGTGTCTGGATTCTTTCAGCTCCAGTACGCCTTTAACATTAATATCCGGCTTGCAGTAGCGGTTGTCGGAGGCTACATTTGCAAGTGAGCACAAAACATCAAGCCTTGCTATGCTTTCAGCTGTAGACTGTACCCTGTTAAGGTTGCCGGCTACGAACTCACGCACCTCCTCATACAGCTTGTATTCAAGTGCAACAGACTTTTCCTTTGCACCCAGTATTCTGCCCTCTACTACCTTTAAATCCTGTGTAATAAAGCGTTCGCAGTTTGCCAGAGTTTGCTTGCGTATGTATGTGTCCGGCACCATATTTTGGTATGCCTTTGTTACCTCTATGTAATAGCCAAACACTCGGTTATAGCCTACCTTTAGCTTAGGAATACCCGTTTTCTCTTTTTCCTGTGCTTCTATAGACGCCAAAATATCAGAAGAATTGTTCATATCCTTCATAATTGCGTCAAGCTCCTGACTGTAGCCTTGGCGAATCATTCCGCCCTCACGAATTGAAAACGGCGGTTCATCTACAATTGAGCTGTTTATTTTTTCAAATACATCTAAAAGGACATCTATACCGCTGTAAATTTCTTTTAGCAGATTAGACTCTACAGGCTGGGCAGTTTCTTTTAAATGAGGAATTTTGCTTATAGCACTGCACAAAGACCTAAGCTCTCTTGCATTTGATGTACCGTAAACTATACGAGTCATAAGGCGTTCCATATCAAGAATACCCTGCAAAGCGTCTGTAATGTCAAGCCTCAGCATAGTGTTATTAACAAGCTCCTCTACGGCATTTTGCCTTTTTATAATAGCACCACAGCTGATTAAAGGCTGTTCTATCCATGTACGAATAAGTCTTTTTCCCATTGAGGTTTTTGTTTTGTCAAGCACCCACAGCAAAGAGCCACGCTTTTCCTTGTTGCGCATGGTTTCTATAAGCTCAAGATTTCTTCTTGTGTTAAAGTCTAGGCCCATATATTGGTTGTCGGAATAAAAAACAAATTCACGCAGTCTTTCCAGTCCGTTTTTCTGCGTAGCCTTCAGGTAGTCTACTAACGCACCTACACTGCACATTGTTACGGCATAGCTGCCTTTTTCAAGCTCCTGTGCCGTTTCAGAGCCAAAGCGCTCCTCTACTGCAGCCTTGCAATGCTCATAATCAAACTTATCATCAGTTAAAAGCTCTACACCGGCAGAAAGCTTGTCCTTTATAAAGCGGGCAAGCTCCTTGTAGCGTACAGTGTCGCCGCCAATAAGTATTTCACGGGGATTAATCTTTCCAAGCTCATTTTTAAGAAGTGAAACAACATCGTCACCTTTTAAAAATGTTCCTGCAAACTCGCCTGTAGAAATATCACAGTAGCAAACACCTATAGAATTTTCCATAGTATATATACAGCTGATGTAGTTATTTATACCCTCGTCAAGCATACTGCTTTCTGTAACAGTACCTGGGGTAATAACCCTTATAATATCTCTTTTTACCAGTCCCTTTGCCGTGGCCGGGTCTTCAACCTGCTCGCATATAGCCACCTTGTAGCCCTTTGCAACAAGTCTTGCAATGTATGATTCACTGCTGTGAAACGGCACGCCGCACATAGGCGCACGCTCTGCCTGACCGCAGTCACGGCCGGTAAGGGTAAGCTCAAGCTCTTTTGAGGCAAGCTTTGCGTCATCAAAAAACATTTCGTAAAAGTCGCCCAGTCTAAAGAAAAGTATAGAATCCTTATTCTGTTCTTTTATCTGTAAATATTGCTTCATCATTGGCGAAAGCTCAGCCATCAAAATCACCTCTTAATAATTATTTTCAAATATTAATATCACTGGAAATCAGTGACAGCCGCTGCAGCATGAGCAGTCGTGTCCGCAGTCGGTTTGCTCCTGTACTGTGTCAGGGTCTGCACCCTCGGCACTCATAGTAATAATGTCAATTATGTGCTTAATCTTGTGGTCAAGCTCTGTCTTTGCGTTGTTGTAGCCTGACATATTTTCGTTTGACATAACCTTTTCGTAGCACTCTCTTAATTCCTGGTTAAGCTTTGCAACCTTTTGGTCGTCACGAGGCTGTTTGTTTGACTCTTGGCTAAGCGTCATTCTTTTCATATTAAAATCCGCAATTTGCTGCTGTAGGTTTTTATCCTCGTCGCAGGCCTGCTCTGCAGCCTTTACATTGATGTATGAAGAATCCTGCTGTATTTGCTTGCCGATTTCTCTTGCCAGTTCGATCATATCCATTTTAATTTCCTCCAATTAAATAATTTTTCCTTTTAGTATCCAGTTGCGTGCACTTGTAATTTCTACATTTTGGAATGTACCTATAAGTGAGCTATCGCCCTCAGCCTCAACAATAATATTGCCCGATGTTCTGGTTTGCAGTATATTTTCTTTGGCTGTTACACCCTCTACAAGCACCTTGCAGCTGCTGCCTACCATTGAGGCACAACGCTCCGCAGAAATGCTCTCCTGCAAAGCAAGCAGCTCTTGGAACCACTTGTTTTTTTCCTGGTATGAAACAGGGTCGTCCATTTTAGCAGCCGGTGTTCCCTCTCGAGGTGAGTATATAAAAGTAAAGAGCGAGGTAAAGCCAACCTCTTTTACAAGAGAGAGAGTTTCCTTGAAATCCTCGTAGGTTTCACCCGGGAAGCCTACAATTATATCGCTTGTTAAAGAAAGATTCGGTATTTTTTCCTTTGCATACCTTACAATTTCAAGGTACTTTGCCCTGTCATAGTGTCTGTTCATTTGCTTTAGAATTCTGTCACTTCCGCTTTGGAACGGCAAATGCAAATGAGTAGATATATGCTTTGACTGTGCAATGGTGTCAATAAGCTCCTTTGAACAATCCTTTGGGTGAGAGGTCATAAAGCGAAGCCAATAGTCTCCCTCCAGCTTATCTATCTCGCCTATAAGCTGTGCAAAGGTCATTTTGTTTTCCTGCGGCAAGCCCTTGCCGTAGGAATTTACATTTTGACCAAGCAGTGTTATGTCCTTGTAGCCGTTTTCTACAAGCTGTTTTGCCTCTTTAAGGATATTTTCGGGGTTTCGGCTTCTTTCTCTGCCACGAACATAGGGTACAATACAGTATGTGCAAAAATTATCGCAACCATACATAATAGGCAGCCAGCCCTTAAATGTACCGTCACGCCTTGTAGGAATGTTTTCATAAATTGTTGTATCCTTATTTCCTCTTACTACCAAACGCTTGCCGTTTACCAAACAGTTATAAAGGAGCTGCGGCAGCTCGTGTATGTAGTTAGTACCAAATACAAGACCAACAAAAGGAAAGCTCTTATAAATGCGGTTTGCAATATGCTCCTGCTCCATCATACAGCCGCACAAGGCTATAAGTATTGACGGGTGCTTTCTTTTAAGTGCCTTCAGTGCACCTACATTGCCAAAAACTCTGTCCTCGGCGTGTTCTCTGACGGCACAGGTGTTAAACAGAATAAAGTCTGCATCGTCCGGCTTGTCGGTAAACTCATAGCCCATTTGTGACAACAAGCCCTTTACCTGCTCACTGTCTGCAACATTTTGCTGACAGCCGTAGGTTCTTATATAAGCCAGAGGAACATCTCCTCTTTTTCTTATTTCCATAACCTGTGCAACCAGCGGTATAAAATCGCAATCCATATTTTTTATTTCATTGACCTTTTGCAAACAAAACTTCCCCTATCATAAAAACATTTCACTATATAATAACACAACTTTAACAGTTCTTCAAGTAATATGTTGAATAAGTGAGGATAGGCACATAAATATATCTATATTTTACGATAAAGTTCAAAGAGCAAAAAATCGACACTGCCTTCATATACAGTGCCGATTTTATAATTAATGCTTAAATTTATTATTGATAACAGAAGTACATTCCCTCTTCGTAGGTATATACACTGGAGCCTTGAACAAAGCCTGCCTGATAAATAACGCTTGAAGGCAATATTCTGTAGCCCTCCAGTATTTTTTTAGCGTTTGCATAGCATCTGTTAATAGCGGCCTTTGTAATAGGATCGTTTGCCCTTGGAATAGAAACACCATCCCAGTACATTCTTCCGTAAGCTCCCTTTCGTGTAATAACTCCCCTGATTGTGTTAGGGAAATAAGGCGATTCCACATGATTCATAACTACATTTGCAACCAACAGCTGTAGACGGTCACTGCAGTAGGACGCACCGGCCTCCTGCCAAATAACAGCCGCCAAGCAGTAGAGGTCGTCCTGTGTGTATGATGCGTTTGAAACCTTTACGGTACACTTAGCTGTTTTGCCGTTGTAGGTTTTTGCTGTAATAACTGCTGTACCCGCTGATTTTGCAGTAATAAACCCGCCTGCCGATTTAACCTCTGCAACCTTCGGATTGCTCGAGGAATACACAACGCTGTGTGAAGCCGTACCCTTTGGAAGTGATGAATTAAGGTCAAATTTTCCTTGCTTGTTTAGTGACAGGCTTTTTTTATTCAGTGAGATTTTATTCGGTGCATTTTTAACTGTTATCCTACAGCTTACCTTTTTGCCATTGTAGGTTACAGCAGTAATAACCGCCGTGCCGGCTCTTTTTGCAGTAACAAGACCGCCTGCCGATTTTACATCGGCAACACCTGCCTTGCTTGTGCTGTACAAAACCTTGTATGCAGCTGTTCCCTTTGGAAGTGAGCTGTTAAGATCGTACCTTTCGCCAACACCCAATGTGAGGCTTGTTTTGTTTAATGAAATTTTATTTGGTGCTTTCTTAACCGTTACATTACATCTTACAGCCTTGCCGTTATAGGTTTTTGCTGTAATAACCGCTGTACCCGCTCTTTTAGCTGTAACAAGACCGCCTGCTGCCTTTACGGAAGCAACGCTTGAATTGTTTGAATAGTATTTTATGCTGTATGCACCGCAGCCGCTTGGCAAGGAGGAATTAAGGTCAAACACCTCGCCAACGCCTAGGGTAATTCTTTTTTTGTTTAAAGAAATACTTGTAGGTGCTTTCTTTACCGTAACAGTACAGCTTGCACTGCTGCCGTTCTTGAGCCTTACAGTAACAACTGCTGTGCCTGCCTTTACAGCCTTAACATTACCGGCGGCTGTTACGGTAAGAACTGCTTTATTAGAAGAATGCCAACTAAGAGCTTGTGACGGAGCGTTAGTATTTTTAACAGTGGCATTCAGCTTAAAGCCTTCACCCACACCAAGAGTTAGCTTTTTTCTTGAAATATGAGCCGTACCGGTAGCTACAGGGTGTGTTGCAGCTTCGTCAGCCTTAATTTTCGATGAAGCGTCAAACGAGGCTTCTGCATAAACAGCAGCCTTGCTGCTTGAATTAATTTCTGTACTGTTTTCTGCATCAATCGCCGATGCCGCAAATGCACTGCCGCCAACAGACAGCGCCGCAATTAATAATATTGATGTAATCTTGCTTGAAATTTTCATAACCGTTCAAGGGCATAAAGCCCTTTTCACTCCTTTAAATAGTTTTCTGTTTATTGGAATGTGTCTATTTTACAATATGGTTACAATTTTGTAAAGTTTGCTGTAACCGTTTGTTACCGCCCTAAAATAGCTCTAACTCCCTTTATCTAAGGTTTTTTTACACAAATACGACAATTATCTGTAACAGTTGTGTAACCTTTTTGTGAAAAACTACACAAAAAAATAGAGCAAATTTTTGCAGTAAATACCACAAAATTTTGCTCTAAATATATTGTTTTTTATCTATTTTTTCAATGCACTGCCTAATTATTACAAATATTTTTCCATACACTTCATGGCTGCCTTTACAAGAGAGCTGTAGATATTGTCAATATTTTCATCGTTTACCGATTTTAACAGCGAATTTAAAATCGCACCAACAACACGACCGTCTTTAACTCCCATATTAATTAAATCATTACCGTTAATTTTCAGTTCTTTTACTGAAAATAAAATTTTATTATTTGCTATAAGACTGTTTAAAATATCCTCAATTTCGTTAAGCTCCTCTAGGCGTTGTCGGAACAGCTTTGGAGACTGACCGTATGCGTCACATTTTTTTACGGCAATTAAGAGCCTCGTCATTTCCTCCGAGCCTAAATACAGTGCGGCTTTCTTGACCGACCTGCTATTTGCAGAAATAATCCTGTCGTGGTTTTTCACCAGTTCAACCACTGTTTTTATTGTTTTTGTATCGCAGCGTAGCCTTTTTAGTATATTTTCTGTTATTTCTGCACTTTTTACGCAGTGCCCGTAAAAATGCCCTATTCCCTGTTGGTCAAAAGTAAGGCTGTGTGGCTTGCCAACATCGTGAAACAGCACTGCCAGCCTTATTATTATATTATTGTCTGCATAAGAAAGTGCGTGCAGTGTATGCTCCCAAACATCATAGCAATGGTAGCTGTTGTACTGACAAAAGCCTACCATCGGGCTGATTTCCGGTATAAATACGGATATTACATCATAATACTCACGAAGAATATTTACGGCATTTTCCGAAAGTAAAAGCTGCTTAAATTCAGCCAAAATTCTTTCTGCGGCAATATTGTTAAGCAAGCCTTTGTTGCGATGCACAGACGCCGCTGTGCTTTTTTCAATATTAAAGCACAGCTTTGCCGAAAAACGCAGTGCACGAAGTATTCTGAGAGCATCCTCATTAAAGCGAACATCGGCGTTACCCACTGTTCTTATAATGTTCATATCCAAATCGTCAAGTCCAAAAAACAGGTCAATAAGCCCCTGCTTCGGATTATACGCCATTGCATTTACCGTAAAATCCCGTCTTGACAAATCCTCTTTAATATCCGCAACAAATTCTACAGTATCGGGGCGGCGGTTATCCGAATAGTCCTTTTCTGTACGGAAGGTTGTTATTTCGTACATATTGCTGTTAAGCGTTAATGTAACTGTACCGTGCTTTATCCCTGTTTTTATAACTCTGTAATCGGAAAAAGTATTTATAACCTGCTGTGGCAGTGCACTTGTGCATATATCCCAATCCTGCGGTGCATTGCCTAAAAGTGCGTCACGCACACACCCGCCTACAACATAGGCGGAATAGCCGCTGTTTTCAAGGCGTTGTAAGATATAAATAACATCTTTAGGTAATTTAATGTTCATAGTAACCTCAATAGGAAAAATCCGATAAAATATCGAAAATGTTTTATAAATTATTAATTCTTAAATTTAGAAAAATTAATGGCTATATTACTCTGTTTTAAATTCAAGCCTTTATTTTATATACACAAGCAAAATAATATCTATATAGACGGCATAGTCAGCTTGTGATATTCATAAGGCTAATATCTCTGCTTCTCTTTTTTACAGCTGAGTTAAAAAACTTATTTCAAAAGTAAAGCCATATAATACAAAACAGTTGAATATTTTTAAGTTGCATCAAACTTAATAAGCCTGCTTAACCGATAATTAAAAAAGGTACAGAACAAAGCTGTACCCCTTTTAACTTGATTAAAATTATTTAAAATTGTATTAAGGCAAACAAAAATTTAATTTAATTATAAAATACTTAAGGAAGCTTGATTTCGCCTGTTACATCGGTAAGAAGCTTTTTCATTTTCTCTGCCTCTCTCCTTGCGGCAGCGGCAAAATTCTCCGGCTTACAGCCGTCTTCCTTCTGCCAAGCACACATAATGCCTCTTGATGAGTTTACTATTGCGCCTAAGCCGTTGCTGTCAAATGCTCCGGCAATATCCTTAGCTGTGCCGCCCTGAGCACCATAGCCGGGTACTAAGAAGAATGTATGTGTAAGCTCTTTTCTAAGCTCTGTAAGCTGCTGTGGGTATGTAGCACCAACAACAGCACCAACGCCCGAATAACCGTACTTACCCATAAGCTCTTTGCCCCACTCTTCACAAAGGTTGCCCATATGAAGATATATTGTTTCAGAACCTTCAAGCTCCAGGTTTTGCAGTTCGCCCGAGCTTGGGTTTGAGGTCTTAACAAGCACAAACATACCTGTATCCATTTTCTTTGAAACATTAATTACCGGCACAATGCCGTCTGCACCTAAGTAACCGTTCACTGTAAGTGCGTCGGCACCAAAGGCTGCAGCCTCTGTGCCATCAACATCTGTTACACCCAGATGAGCGGTAGCATATGCCTCCATTGTAGTGCCAATGTCATTTCTTTTGCCGTCTGTAATAACAAACATACCCTTTGACTTAGCGTAGGCAATGGTTTCTGTAAGAGCTCTTACGCCCTGCCAGCCATACATTTCATAGTATGCAGCCTGCGGCTTTACAGCCGGTACAATGTCGCATAAAGCGTCAATAAGTGCTTTGTTATACACTAAAATTGCCTCTGCCGCACCCTCAAGTGTTTTACCGTACTTTGCAAAGGCCTCCTCCTTAATAAAATCAGGAATATAGCTAAGCTTTGGGTCTAAGCCTGCTACTGTAGGGTTTTGCTTTTCTACAATTTTTTCAATCAATCTATCAAGTGCCATAATATCCTCCGTTAATCTTTATATACTATATTACCGTTAAGTACGGTATATTTAACCTTACCATAAAGCTTCATACCCTTAAACGGGGTATTTTTTGACTTACCGTGAAGCTTATTAACATCAACTGTAAACTCTTCGTTTGGGTCAAAAATTACAATATCCGCATTTTCGCCTACAGACAAGCTTCCTGCCGGAATATTAAGAATTTTTGCAGGTGCCAAAGACATCTTGTTTATAAGCTGCGGCAGTGAAAGCAAGCCCTTATTAACCAGGTAGGTTATACCTGCTGCAAGTGAGGTTTCCATACCTATAGAGCCGTTAGGAGCTTTTTCAAAGTCTGCTTTTTCCTGCGGTGTATGGGGTGCATGGTCTGTTGCAATAGCGTCAAGCGTACCGTCCTGCAAGCCGCAGATAATTGCCTTTACATCGTCTTCACACCGCAGTGGTGGGTTCATTCTAAAGTCAGCGTCTTTTGCAAGAAGCGACTGCTGTGTCAGTGAAAAATAGTGAGGTGCTGTTTCAGCCGTGACCTTAACTCCTCTTGCCTTTGCATCTCTCACAAGTGCAACGGAGGTTTTTGTGCTGACATGGCAAATGTGTATAGGAACATTGTATGCGGCGGCAAGCGCAATTTCTCTGGCTGTACCTGTATCCTCTGCAGCAGCAGGAATACCCTTAACACCAAGCTTTTGGCTTACCTCGCCCTCGTTTATTTTTCCGCCGTCGGCTAAATATAAATCCTCACAATGGGCTACAACGCACATATTATTTTTTGGCGCCTTTATCATTGCCTGTGCCATATATTTTGTGTTTTCAACCGGTCTTCCGTCATCAGACAGAGCTATAACCCCTGCCTTTGAGAGAGCCTCAATATCAGTTGGTTCTATACTTTTAAGTCCTTTGGTTACTGCGGCGGCAATATACACTCTTGCCCTTGCATTTGCAGCCTTATTTTTAATATACTCCACAACCTCGGTATTATCTACAACAGGGTTTGTATTAGGCATAGCAAGCAGACTGGTTACACCGCCTGCTGCAGCCGCATTACATCCGGTAATAATGTCCTCTTTTTCTGTAAAGCCCGGGTCACGCAAATGTACATGCATATCTACAAGCCCCGGTGCAGCAGCCATACCGTCTGCGTCGATTTCAACATCTGCACTGTGAATATTCTTGCTTACCTCGGCAATTTTGCCGTTATCTACAAAAATATTCAATTTTTCATCTATATTGTTTTCCGGGTCGATAACCCTAGCGTTTTTTATAAATAATGTACTCAATTTATACCTCCTTACCTATACTTATCCCAATAGCTGTCAAGCTCAAAATCATCGACAACATTGTCGTGCATTCTTCTGCGTGTACTGCCGCTGCGTGCTCCGGCAGATTTATTCTTACCCGATGTTCGCCGTTTTCTTGATGAATCTCTGCTTGAGCTTCTTCTTTTTTCGCTGTCGGTTTTGTGCTCAACATCAGAGCCTATATAAAGCTTAGCATAACGCTTTGCAGACTCGGCACGGTCGGTTTCGTATTCCTCCTGCGTCCGATTTTGTGACGCTGCTTTTTTTTGCTCCGATATTCTTTTGCTTTCAATTTCATTTAGGTTATCCTCAAAGGAATTGGTTTCTTCGGTCTGAAGCCGTGGAACATTAAACAGAGCGTCTAAGTCCATTTCCTCCCAGTCATCATCAATAATGCTAGGCTGTTTGTTGCTTTCTTTAATAGCGGCAGATATAACATCGGCACTGTTGCCTGCTGTTCTTGTCTTTTTGCGTTTAGGCACACTTTGCACCTTACCGTCGCCCATAATTCCCTCGCTGATAAGCTCGTCGTAATATTTGTCGGCGCATCGGTTTTTAGGATTACTTTTAACATTTCTGTTTTTAATATAATATGATACCACTAAGATTATGATAGCAACACCTAAAAACAGCATTGTAGAAAACACTGTGCCAAAGGTGCCAGCTATATCAATGCTTTTCGGCTTAGCCAACAGAGTTTTTACCTTGATACTGTTTACAATACTGTTAAAATCACCCTTTTGAGCAACTGTAAGACTGCCGGCACTTGATGAATATGTAACGGTAACCAGTTCTCCGTTTACTACCGTATACGCTGTGGCTGTGCTTATTGTTTTGCTGCCGCTAATAGCGGAGTTGTACAGCATAAAAATTATACAGCTGCTGTCCTCTTTATATGAAGCTCCGGTAACGCTTTTATAGCTTTTGTCTGTTAGCGTGCTTGTCCCGTTTTTTACACTGCTTAGCTCATTGTCAATTTCATCTTTTGAAAGATATTTAAAATTAAAAAGCTCTTGGGCTTTTTCTGTTTTTTCTGAGGTTATGTGTAAGGTTTGCTTGGCGTCAGCTGTTTGTGCAGAAGCATTGTACCGCAAAACGCCCTCTGAATTAATTTCAGCATTTGTAACAGAGAAATTGTCCGGTATGTCTACACTAACCTTTGCACTGTCAATATTAGCATAAACATTCTCTGCAAACGCACACAGAGTATAACAAGATATTACGGTTATTACTGCAATAACAACGGCAGTAAGCTTAGCTGTTTTATTCATTTATTTCCGTCCTTTGCTGCCCTATTATGTTTTTTATTATAACTCAAAGTATAAATTAATACAAGGTTTTGCCACTATTAAATAAAATTCCTGCATAAGCAGAAAAATCTGCCTACGCAGGAATAGCAAACCACTTGTTTTTCATACCGCGTATTTTCTTATATCGCTTTCTTATTATACTTCCAAGCAGCCCTCTACAGTTAAAAGGAATTAGCAAATATAAGCAGCTTTTGCTATATAATATGTAAAATATTTTCAGAACGGTATATTCAAGGCAACCGCTAAAGCCGTATTATTTAATCCTCGTTAAATATAAAAAATCTCTTGCTTTTTATATTTCTTGTACTTAATTTTTAAAAATCCCTCTAAACGGTTTTTTCCTTTTATTCTGAAAGTTAAAATTAACCAATATTGTGTCCTCGCCTATCAGCTCTATACAGCTCCAGCTTATAATTATATCATCTTCCCTGCCCAGCAAGCCGAAGCATCGAAGTCTGCCATATATAACTAAAGATACAACAGTAGCGTCTTTAATATTAATTTCAATATCATCTACAAAGCCAAGCCTGCAGCCGTCCTTTGCGTTTATTACCTCTTTATGGCGTAAATCGCACACCTTGCACACCATATGCTCTACCTCGTTTCTTTATTCAGATAAGTACAAGCAAGCATTATTCACAAAGCTGTCTACAATAAATCGCTGTTGCTTGATTTTTCAGGCTCTTCATTGCTTTCTAAGAGAGCCTCTGTCCAAGCTATGCCGCAGCTCTCAATTATTTTATCAATCTCCGCCTGTGTCTTAACAATATAGCTGTCATCAATTTGAACCACAGCTTCACCAATTCGGTATTCCTTGACTATTGCCATAAATGCCACCTCTACAATAATATTTATGTTGCTTATTAGCTTATATTCATATAAAAGCAACAGGCTATATATATTTTAATAGATAAAACTCTAAAAGGGATGGATACAGATGGGCTATGCAATATATCTGCGAAAATCAAGGGCTGACGCTGAATTGGAAGCACAGGGAGAGCTTGAAACTCTCAGCAGACACAGTGCTGTGCTTATGGAATATGCGAGGCGTAACAGCTTAGATATTACTGAAATATACAAAGAGATTGTGTCCGGTGAAACAATCTCTGCAAGACCAGTAATGCAGCAGCTGCTTTATGCTGTTGAGCACAACAGGTACAAGGGCGTGCTGGTTATGGAAATTGAAAGACTTGCCAGAGGCGACACCATTGACCAAGGCATAGTAGCACAAGCCTTTAAATATTCCAATACACTTATAATTACTCCGCAAAAAACATATAACCCGAACAACGAGTTTGACGAGGAATATTTTGAATTTGGATTATTTATGTCAAGGCGTGAATACAAAACCATTAACCGCCGCCTGCAGGCAGGACGACTACAGTCTGTAAAAGAGGGTAAGTTCATAGGCAACAAGCCACCATACGGATATATAAAAATTAAGCTGAAGGCTGAAAAGGGGTACACGCTTGAGCCGAACCCGCAGCAGGCCGAAACAGTAAGGCTGATATTTAAATGGTATGCATATGGTGTTGACGGTGTAAGCGTGGGATACAGTGAAATCGCAAAGCGTTTACACAATATGGGTATAAAAACGGCCACCGGAAAATCTGAATGGTCAGCCTCCAGCATAAGGGATATTCTAAATAATCCTGTTTACTCCGGAAAAATTTGTTGGGGACAACGCCCGCAGAACAAAAGCTTTAAAAACGGTAAATTTGTTGTAACAAGGGCAAGAAACAAATATGCTTCAGTATATAAAGGAATACACCCTGCAATTATTGATAAAGCCACCCTTGAGCTTGTACAACAAAGGAAAAGCAAAAATATGTCAAGCACCTGTCCAAAATCAAAAACAATAAAAAATCCGCTGGCAGGCTTATTGCTTTGCAAGGAATGCGGCGGGTTAATGCAAAGAAGACCTCACAAGGGCAAGGAATGCACTTCGCTTATATGCCCTAACAGCAAATGCACCAACACAAGCAGTGACCTTTCTATTATAGAAAATGCTATAGTTGGCGCACTAAGCAAGTGGCTTACCGGTTATAAAATCAAGCAAAACAACAAGCACATAGAAAGCACCAACCGTGAGTGCCGTCATAACAATAGAGAAATTTTAAACCAATGCAATACAAGCCTAAAGAAGATAAGCAATAAAATCTCAAAAATATATGATGCATATGAAAATGGATTATACACAACAGATATTTTTAAGGAAAGATTATGTTCTGCAAACGCAGAAAAAAAGATTATTTTAAATACCATAGAAAGGCTAAAAAGCAAATCTGCTCCGACTAACAAAAACAGCAGCAATTTTGAAATTTGTGTGGAGCCCAGCTCCATAGCAACCGCTTATTATAAAATTAAAAGTCCCGCCAAGCGAAATGAAATGCTAAAGCTTTTGGCAGAAAAAATTGAATATTCAAAATATAAATACATAAAGTCCTCAAAAAAATGCAACAGCTTAATAATTACCATATATCCAAAGCTGCCACAATTAGAATAATTGACTTAAATATTGGAACATTTCTCCTTGATTGCTCCGGAAATTCATTAATCGTTTTTTTGAAAAGTATGTAGATTGCTTTTTTGGTGCACACATTATTTTCACAAGTTCTATTAAACACAAAACCGGCAACAGTTTAAAAGATTGTTGCCGGTTGTTATCATTTATTTAATTTTGCGGTTTAACTAAATTTCTTTAGTTTGCATAATTCATAGGTTGATATTTCCTGTAAATACCAACTCTGCTTGTTGCTATAGTGTTCTGTGTATGATAGAGATTATTTGTATTGTGATTTTATATTACATTTGCTTTTTGTTTTTGTCACATTTTTTACCGCACTTATCAAAGCTTGGATTAAATGCATAGAAATTCTTGCTGTCCAGCTTATCAGTCAGCATGCGAAGAGCTTCACCGAATCTCTGATAATGTACAACTTCTCGTTCTCTTAAAAATCTAATAGGGTTAATAACATCCGGATCATCACAAAATCTTAAAATATTATCATAGGTGGTGCGTGCCTTTTGCTCGGCAGCAAGATTCTCGTGAAGGTCTGTTATTGGGTCACCTTTACATTGCAAGTACGCTGCGGTAAAAGGTGTGCCATTGGCGGCCGCCGGGTATACGGCACTGGTGTGGTCAACAAAGTAGGTTTGCAGTCCGGCTTTTTCAATTTCCTCTGGTGTCATATTTCTTGTTAATTGGTGCACAATAGAACCCACCATTTCTAAATGTGCCAATTCGTTTGGCTGCATAAGTTGTAATAAACAAATATTAAATCCAATGGTAGCTTTAGCTTTGCAATCACATTATAAACCTTTGCAAGCTTCCCCATTGCCCATAAGCCATAATCTTTACTGTTAATCTCTAAGAAATTTCTGACAATAAGATTTCTGACTGTTTTGGAATCATCTTTTTAAATCACCTCACCTTAATGCAATTCTTCACATAATTAATGTCATATTTTCATTTATAACTTTTTCATCTCCGGTTCTCACAAATCCACATTTTTCATACAAATAACAATTTCTCTTTTCCTGTTTGATGGTATCTAACCGCCATTCTATTGTTTTTGGATAAATATCAAATAATCGTTCTATTACATTACTTGCAATTCCTTTATTTTGAAACTTAGGAATAACAAAAATAGGAGATATCCAATTTACATTCTCATATACATTTTCCCCATTATACCATTTAACTCTTACAGCTCCGACCTTTTCGCCATTAAACAAAATGAAATAAAAATCAGAGTTATCCTCGACAATCTTCTGCGTTATTTTTTCAAGACTTTCCTTAGCCGGGCTTGTAGAATCATCCTGATATTTTTCGTATAATCGCATAAATGCCTTTACCTGCAATTTGTGCAAACATTCTGCGTCATCTTTTGTAATTAGTTTTAGTTCAATTAAATCATTCATTTTCTGCACCTATTTTTAGATATAAAAAATCGCACCAAACATTCAATGTCTAGTGCGATATTCCAAATTCAAGATGCAAATATATAAAAATCATCCCTTATAT
>FR891336.1:84682-89102 GCA_000435335.1 Clostridium sp. CAG:964 | reverse complement strand
ATCTCATAGTATCCCACGGGGTAGCTGTTCTGACGCACAGAGTCGCCAGAGTTGCCCTCCACCGTGTAGACGCGGCCATTCTCCACCTTCTCCACAATCCCCACATGGTCGGAAGAACCGTCCTGGCCTCCATCATCCCAGTCGAAAAAGATGATGTCGCCGGGGCGCGGCTCATAGCTGTTATACTGCCACAGCCCGCGCTCCTTAAACCACGGGACGCCTTGGGACGCACAGGCTGCAAACTTTGGAATAACACCAGCGTCGATATAGCCGCACTCATTGGCACACCAGCTCACAAAGCAGGCGCACCATTCCACACGGCTGCCAAAGCCGTACCAGCTCCAATAGGGCGCACCGCCTGTGTTCCCCACCTGAGAGAGCGCCACGGTGACGATCTCGCCGTCGCCTCCGGTAATGCCGTAAAGCACCTGGCTCCAGAGGGAATTGTTCTCATCGGCCAGAAGCTCCGCCATCTGTTCCCGCTGATCTTCGTGAAAGCTGAACTGATCGGCCATTTCCTCCGCCGTCTTGTGGCTGACGGTGATATACAGATAGGTGCGGGTGACGATGACTTCCGTTTCTACGATGTTCCCGTTCCCATCGTCTGAGGTTTCAATGATGGTTTTCGTCTGGGTAGAGGTGCTGGATGAGATTTCATTCATCTGCCAGAAAATATCCTTTAAGAGCTGCTTTTTGGAGTCATCCATGGTGGCGACTTCCTGGGCAGCGTCCGGGTCGGTGGTGGTTTTCACCGCATAAACCGCAAGCACCTCTTTCCAAACCGCCCGGCTGCCGGACATCTCCAACACATCGTAGGTGTGGGAAGTTTTGATTTCCTCCAGCTTTTCCTCGTACTCGGCGTTGATCTCCTGCACAGCGGTCTGCATGGTCTGCCCGGTGCCGGAGTCCTCCCCGGAGAAGAAAATCCCAAAGCAGGAGCCGATAATCATGCCAATGAGGCAGATCACAATAATCACCAGCACCGCAACCCAGCCGCCCGCAGCGATGGCAGCAATCAGCGCCTTTGTTGCTGCTATGATGGCTTTCACCGCTGCGATGGTGGCCTTGACCGCCACCTTTGCCGCAGTCACAGCCGCTTTCGCCGCAACGCGGGCAGCATGGGCGGCAGCTCTGGCGGCCCTGGCTGTGGCCTGGGCTGTTTTTTGAGCCGTTTTTGCTGCTTGCTGGGTAGTCTTGATACTGGCTTTGGCTGTCTTTTCCGCCGTCTTGATGGATTTGCTGGCGGTTTTCACCGTCCCTTTGGCAGTAGAGGACGCCTGCTTGATGGTCTTGCGGCTCCTGTCCACTGTTTTAATGCTTTTCTGGCCCCGATCCAGTGTCTTGACAGCCCCGCGCTCCTGCCGGATGGTTTTCACCGGCTCCGAAAGACGGTCTGCGGCCTGTCTGGTCTGTCTTGCCGCCTGCTTCTCCGCTTGTTTTTTAGGCTGTTCGGCTGCGGCCTTGTGCTTCTGGATTTTTTCTTTGACCTTGGAAATGTTCTCTTTGGTGGTCTTAACCCCTTTGCGGCCCTGCTTGTCAAATTGGTGGACAGCTTCACGGGCCGTGTTTTCAACCCCGGAAGAAATGCGGTCGGACGCATACTCGCCGGGAGAGCCTTCCTCTGCATACAGGCCATGCTCGCCCTTGTCTTTGGTGCGGATATATGCTTCTTTCATCCGTTCTGAAGCAACCGCCGCTTTATCAATCGCCTTGATCGTCTTATCCGCAACACTCCTTGTCTTAATACCCTTGCCCATAGGCTTCACCTCCTTCCCAGGGCGGGCGCGTCCTTATGCGTCAAGCAGCTTTGCCACCACAACCATCCTGCCGTTTGTCCGGGAATATTCACAGGTGGAGAGGGTAATGAGCTTGTCGCCATATTCCGCAGTCACGCCCGTATCATAAAGGGCCAGCGCCTTGCACTCTGCAATATACTCGTCAAAAGCCTCGGCGCTCTCCGCATTGACAAAGTGGTAATACTTGAAACCCTCCCCGGAATAGGCCACCGTCTTAAAGGCGGCGATCACCTCATACTCGCCAAAGCTGTCCAGGGTATCAAAACAGATGGTCTTATGCTCCCGGTAAAAATCCTCGCTTGCATACTTGCACAGGTCTGAGAACATTGTGCCGTTGTTCATGTGGTGGCCGTACAACACCAGATTGTCGGAAATGCCAACGTCGCAGTTTTCGGCCAGATAAGGCACGCCGTAACTGCTGTACGATTTGTCAAAGGCGTGTTTGAGGTAAAAATCCGGGCTGTCTTTGGTCTGCATGACAGGGTAATCAATCCGGGTGCCGGGGATGGAAACCCAGCCCACCAGGTCGCTGTTTTTGGCGTACACATCAGCGTATTTCTCAAACGCAGTTACTTCTTCCGTGGCCGGGGCGTTTTCCAGCTCCAGCGCGGGCAGCTCCACATCCTCCTTTATCAGCTCCGCCACTTCTTCAAAGGCTTCGGCGCTCTGCTTCTGGTCGAGATATTCACGGGCCAGCATAGCCCCGGAGAAAAGGAAAAGGGCGGCACAAAAGGCCGCCCCTGCGATCATCCGTCTGGTTTTCACTTTATCACTCATTTTCTTTACCCTCCTTGTCCTTATCGCGCTTGCTCTTTGCTGGCTGCCTGCCGGTGCGGTGCGTCCGGGGCCGCTTTCAGTTCCCGCAGCTCCAATTTTACGGATGATTTCTCACTGCCTGCTTTTTCAGCCAGCCGGGCCGCGCCGCGCTCCATCCCGGAAAAGGTCTTGCCGCAGGACAGAAACAGGCCCCGCAGCTTGGCAAGCACGCCTTTGTCGGCCTCCAGCTCCTGGGCCTGCTGTACTTCTTTGCCTGCAAGGGCGCGCCCGGCGCTTTTCATGTGGATTCCCGCCTGATGCAGCTCCTCCCGGAATACATCCAGCTTCCCGGCGCATTGCTCCATCGCCTTGCCGGCATGAGAGAAGCCGTGTTCCATGCGCGAGAGAACGGCGGGAATACGCAAAGCCTGCACCGCATGACGCAGGGCGGAGCGCCCCTTTTCCTGAAAGGTCTGCACCATGCGCCCGGCAGAGGAAATGAGGTTTGCCTTGGCGGTGGAAACCATCGCTTTTACCTGCTGGATTTTGCCTTCCGCCGCTGTCACAAGCTGCGCGCATTTGGCCCGGATTCCCTTGTCGTGGAGCTTGCCAACCTCCAAACGGATTTCTTTCATCTCCTCCATCATCTGGGCCAGCTTATCCTCCATGCCGTCGATATACCCCACCAGGGCCTGCACTTCTTCCTTCTGCCTTTGAAGGTTGTTTTTCTCCAGCACAGAGAGAAGCTCGATGATCTGGGGATGTTCCCCCAGCGTATAGGTCAATTCAGCCATCTTATTTTCCTCCTATCAAAGCCATTATCGGGCTGGTTCCGCCTGCTTTCTGGCAGGCGGCAGCTCCCGGCAGTATTCCGGGTAACGGATTTTCATGCCCTCCATGAAATAGGGGGCAAACTCGCAGCAGAACAGATCTTCCGGGGAATAGGCGTTGCTGTGTTCCGGCTCGGTATAGCCGTTCCAAAGGTTAAAGGCCAAACGGCACACCCGGACGGTGCCGCTGGTCTGCCAACCGCCGTGCATACCCTCCGGTTTGATACAGTCCTGCTTGAAATCAAACATCTGGCGGATGTTGGCCCGTGTTTCCGGGGCAATCCCCATGACATAAAAGAAAGACTGATGATAGCAGTCATTTTTCCGGGCCTCACTCATCATCCGCAAAAAGAAATCGCGGTGTTCTGCGGACGCAAACCGGATATTGAGCCTGTTCATACCAAAACCTCCTCGCCGCCGAACACGCCCTCACCGGGCTTGGTGGTCATCAGGGCATACAGCTTTGTATTGCGCGGGAAACGGTTGACAAAAGGCACCAGTGCGCTGCCGTAGCGGATGAGGCCGCAGCCCGCGTCCGCGTTGGTGACATAGCTCATCTGCTCCTTAGAGATATTGAGGAGCTTGGAGAGCTTTTCCCGGTCGGAAGCCGCCTGGTTGAGCATGACGATAAATTCCGAGTTACTGAGCATGGTGCTGGCCTGGACGGAATCCAAAAGGTACTCCACGTTCTGGGTAATGGCCGTAGGATAAGCGCCGCGCTTTCTGAACTGCCGCCATGCGCTGTTAAAGAAAATACCGCTTTGCTCATTTTCAAACATCACATGGAACTCGTCGATAAAGACGTGGGTGCGCTTGCCTCGTTTCCAGTTGAGAGTCACGCGGTTCAAGATGGTGTCGGTGATGACGAGGGAACCGGCTGGCTTTAGCTGCTCGCCCAGGCCGTGGATGTCGAACACCACATAGGGCTTATTCAAATCCACCGTGCTGTCGCGGCCAAAGATGTCCAGGGAGCCGGTGGTGTAAAGCTCCAGGGAAAGGGCGATCTCCTTTGCCTTTTCCTCCGGCTGCTCCAGCAGC
>FR891336.1:51420-84595 GCA_000435335.1 Clostridium sp. CAG:964 | reverse complement strand
AACAAGGGCGGTGCAGCGGTCGATGATGGATTTATGCTGCGGCCCCACGCCGCGCTTGTCGATCTGCTCGATGAGGGACATAACAAACTGCGACTTCTCCACAATGGGATTCTGCTCGCCGTAACCCTCCACCATATACATGGAATTGAGCTTGTCTTTTCCGCCTGCCACCAGGTGGGCCACCGTAGCCTTTTCGCGGCCCAGGGCTTTCACCAGTGCGCCAAACTCGCCCTCCGGGTCACAAATGAGGATTTCATCATTGGCGTAATTGGGATGGAGCATAAGGAAGGCGATCAGCTCTTTCACCGCAAAAGATTTTCCCGCGCCGGGAACGCCCAGGTAAAAAGCCGACTGGTTTAACAGGTTCGCCTTGTTGCACATGATGAGGTTGTGGGAAATAGCGTTCTCCCCAAAGTAAATGCCGCCCTTGTCCTGGATCTCCTGCACCTTAAAGGGGATGAACACCGCCAAACTCTCGGTGGTGAGGGTACGGAAGGCGTTGATTTTGCGCACCCCAATGGGCAGGGCCGTGTTCAGCCCGTCAAGCTGCTGGAACTTGAGAACCGCAAGCTGGCACATATGCTTTCTTGCCACGGAAAGCACCGCCTCGGTGTCACTGTCAAGCTGCTCCTTGGTGTCGGCGGTGATCGCCAGGGTAATCACCGCAAACATCATGCGCTGGTCACGGGTGGTGAGATCGTCCAGGAACTCCTTGCTCTCTTTGCGCTGAAGCTCCATGTCATAGGGCACCACGGCGGAAAAGTTGTTATTGGCATTTTGGCGTCTTTGCCAGTTGGTGATGTTCGTTTCCACGCCCAATAAGCGGTTTTCTACCTCCCGCACAGCCTCATCCGTAGGCACCGGAACCACGTCAATGGAGAACATCAGATTGCGGTTGAAATCCGTAAGCTCCGTCACCATGTTGTCCTTGATATAGCTGGCAAAATCCTTGAGGAACAACACCCGGCAAAACTTGTCACCCAGCTTCACATAGTCGCTGTTCTTCTCCATGCTGTCGGGGCAGATATAGTCCTTGAAATCGTGGCCGCGCTTTGCCATAGCCGCCAAATCAAAGGAGAACTCTGCCTCCTCGCCCTGGCGGTAGAAATCGTGCAGGATACGTAGCCTTTCGGAAGCGTCCAGCTCCACGCACTTGGAACCCAGGGCGGCAAAGTGAGAAATGAGGTCGGCCCCCACGCGGGAAAAGTAGGCGCGGGCCTCCTCAATATCTTTCTTCACCACAGAGATGGTGATATATTTCTCCTGGGTGATTCCATTGGCCCCGGTGGCCTTATCGAGCAGCATTTGATTGTATTCCCTGCGGTACTCGTCCCGGAAGTCCTCCTGCATAGGCATGAGGATGGAGTTTTCAAAGTTTGCCTTATTCGTCCTCCGGTTGTTGATGGTGATTTTCGTCACCGCTCCAGAATCCAGGGAGTTGAGAAGCTCCGAGTAGATGAGGAACATACTCTCTTTATCCTCGCGGCTTGCCACCAGATAATTGATGTCGCTGAACTGATAGGTTTTGGAGAACTTGTTTCCGGTCAAAAAAATGCCGTCCTGCCAGATACGGCGGACGGGGATCACATCCTGCACCTTCCGGGGTACGGTATATCGCTCCTTGTCCTGCTTGGACATGGTTTTCAACGTTTTAATCATGGGTTGCCTCCTTCCGCTTGTAAAACTGTTTCGGCTCTTTGGGCTGCTTTCTGACGGGCCGCCCGGTCTGCCGCCCCTCGATCACATCTTTCAAAGCAGCATAGTAATAGTTGCCGTCCTCAAACTTTATCTCCTTTGGCTCCAGCATTTCCGAGCGCAGCCACGCCCAGATGAATTGTTCCGCCGTCATGCCGTGGTAGGTGATAAACCCCAGCATGGCAAAGGGGGACGCGCCCAAAATGCAAACCCAGGAAAGGGTTTCCACGCCAAAGTAGGGGCGCAGGAGAAAGTAAAGGCCCACGGCCACGCCGCAGGCCAGAATGGAAAAAATGAATTGCCGCATACTCAAACCGAAAAACATGGATTCGGTGTAGTTGCGGATTTCGCGGTTGATCTTGACTTCCAAAATGCCACCTCCCGTTATCGCTCAAACTCTTTTTTCTGCTTGCCCTGCGCCCCTCTGACAGCCTGCCGGTCATAGAGCTTCATCACATCCATGCCGTCATAGTCCGCCAGACGGGCCAGTTGCACCCTGGTAACGCCGTGCTGCTTGCAGTAGTGCAAATAGCTCTGCATACCTGCCTGGTGTTCGATCCCGCCCTGTAAATCTTCGATTTCATACCAGGCGCAGGCATGGGCCTCCGGCGACATACAAGCCAGGGAATATCCTTGCTCCAAAGGCTCAAACAGGTCGGAATCGTAAGTGAAGCACTCGCCGTAATGCGCAAAAGGCTGGTCGTTTTCCCGCAGCGGATGGAACCGCACCATATCGTCCTCAAAGGACGCATAGGCTATCACGTCCTCCGGGGAAGCCTTGCTGCCCTTGACCAGCAGATAGTCGATTTTGTAGTTTTCCTCATCCGGCACATCCAGCCCCCGGTTCCATTGATAGGATTCGGTACGCTTTAGGGCGCGCCCGGCAAGCCTCATCAGCTTTTCTTTGCTCATGTTCAAAACATATCCCTCCGTTTCTTAACGCTCCCGGCCCTTTTGCCGGGAAGATTTCTAAAACAGCCGAGAGGCAGCTTCTTTCTGTTCCTCCAGCCGCGCCATTTTCCATTCCTCCCTCAACGTCTTTGTGCTTTCGGGCTGTTTTTCGCCGGGGAGAAGATAGGTTTTCCCGTTCCGCTCGGCAGCGTGGGTGGGATAGCCCATGACTTTCAGCGCCTTCTGCACCTCCAGGACGTGTTCCGGCTTGGGCTGGCAAACGCCCAGATTGCGGTAGATCTGAAACTCGCCGTACCACGGCTCATTCTGAAAGTTGTCGGCGCGGAAGAACACATCCTCCCGGATGTCCTCAAGAGGCGTTTCCAGCACCTTGCGGCAAACCTCGTTTCTTGTATCGTCCATTGACTTTTCCTCCTTTACAGGCCCATCATCTCGCGCACCACGCGGTCGGCCATCTTCACAGCGCCTACAAGCACCAGCATATTGAACAGCAGCTCGCCCACATAGCTCCACACCTGGGTAACTGCCGCCGCGTTGGGGTCAACCGCAGGGGGTGAAGCCGCGAACAGGGAGAAGATAATGCAGGCCAGCACGATGATTGCCCCCTCCAGGCACACGGCGGCATAGCTTTTGATGAAGCTCTTGCCCACGTTCTGGCTGGGTTCCCCGCCAAAGGTGGACAGAGGCACCGGCGCGATGGCCGTGTATAAATAGAGCTTAAAAAACCGCCCGTAGACGGTCATAATCATAATGAAGCTGAGAACGGTGATGAACAGCCCGCCGATGAGCGTCACCGCCCACAAAGGGATACTCTCAAAGAAGCCGCAGCTTTCCACCGCGTCAATGATCTCCTGTGGGAGAACGGTCTGCTGTGCGGTTCCAAAGCCCGCCGCGTTCATAATGGTGGAAACAAGGCCCTGGACAATGTTAAAGAGGGCCATCATCAGCTCCAGCCCATAGGTCACGACACCCTTGGCAATGGCAAACCGGATGAACAGCTTTAAGGCGTGTTCCGGCTTTTTCACCTCGGCAAAGCTGCCGCAGGTTTTCACAATCCCGATGACAAAGAACAGCACCAGAAGCGCAAGGCCGATAGCCCGCACCGCGTCGTGGATGTTGACGATCACACTCCAGATGGAGCCGCCCTTAAACTGCTCCGGGCTTTGGGTGATAAGCTGCCAGATTTCAGACAGATACTTGTTCCAGGTGTCAAGGGCATTTTGCAGGTTTTGCACAACCCAGTTATCGGACATTCAAAGACCTCCTTTCCGGCAGAAACAGGGGCGGGCCGCTGTGGCCCGCCCCTATGCCGCCGTTTTTCATCAGCCGGTAATCAGGGTTAAGATTTCTTTAGCAAAGGTAATCACAACGCCGCCTGCCAAAGTGAGGAAGCCGTTGGCTCTCTGGCTGGGGTCATGGGATTTGAGAGAGAGGCCGATCTGCACCACGCCGAAGCCCAGCAGGATCATACCAATAGCCCGGATGAGGCCGAAAATGAAGTCGCTGAGGTTGTTGATAACCGTCAAGGGGTCGCTGGCAGCAAAGGCCGTGGTGGTGCAGCAGCACAGCATAAGCACCAGGGCCGAGTAGACGGTAAGGGCGCTTTTGCCCTTTTTGCTCATAGGCAGGCTGCGGGTTTCCTTGTTCTTCTTGCTTTCCTTGTTAAACAGTTTCATTTTGCTTTTCCTCCTTGAATTGAAAGATTTTCTCCATGTCCTCGTCGGACAGAAGCTCACAGGTCACATCCGGCTCCTTGAGATTTGCAAGGTCGCCGGGGGTAAGGCGGCTGATGGTCAAGCCCGCCACAGCGTTTTCCGTGCCGCCGTGGGCATAGGCTGGCGCGCCGCCATCGGTGGTGTATTTCACATTGGGGTGCTTTAGCAATTCGTACTTTTCATCCATCAGCGGCGGCTCGCCCCGGATAAAGAGCAGGGCCAGGCGGTTGTCCAGCATACGCACCTCGTCCGGGGTCATCAGCTCCCGGCCCGTGATCTGGTTGTTGGTAGAGTAGCTGCCCGAATGGCCGGTACTCTTGCCGTAGGTGTCCAGCCAGAGGGTGCTTTTGCCCAGATAGCTTTCCGAGATGAGCTTGTGGGTGGACGATTCGTTGCCGCCCAGGTAGAGAAATTCATCGCAGTTGCCCATGATGGATTCCCATTGTTTCTCGTACAGCGCCTTGAGCTGGGCGATGTTCTGGATGATGATGGACACAGAAATATTCCGTGAGCGCATGGTAGCCAGCAGCTTGTCGAAATCATCGGGCAGGCTGACATTGGCAAACTCGTCCATCAAAAAATGCACCGGCACAGGCAGGCTCCCGCCGTGTACCCGGTCGGCGCTGTAAAACAATTCCTGAAAGGTGCTGGCATACAAAAGGCTCACTAAAAAATTGAAGCTGGCGTCGTTGTCCGGGATGAGGGCAAAGAGCGCCACTTTCTTTTCCCCCAGGCTGGCAAGCTCCAGCTCGTCGGTGGCCGTGAGGGCCGCCACGGATGAAAGGTTGAACTTCTCCAGACGTGAAGCAAGCGTGATCTGGATGGATTTTAAGGTCTTGGCGCTGCCGGAGCGGTAGTCCTTGTAATACTTCACCGCGATGTGGTCGGGGGAGCGCATTTCCAGCCGTTCAAACAGCTCATCCAGCGGGGATTGATAGCTGTCGTCGTCCTCCCGCACCTCACCGGCCCGCAGCATTTCCATGACCATGGGGAAGTTTTTCTCGTCCTCCGGGGCCTCGTAGTGGAGATAGAACACCAGCGCCATAAGAAGCATACTGGCCGCCGTATCCCAGAAGGGGTCGTTTGACTGGCTCCCTTTGGGGGTGGTGGCTTTGAACAGGTTCGTCACCATCTTCTGCACATCGTTGTCGTTTTTCAGATAGGCAAAGGGGTTATAACAGTGGCTTTTGTTCATGTTCAAAAGGTCAACCACCTTAATCTCATAGCCCTGCCGTTCCAGCAGGCCGCCGCAGTCCCGCAGCAGCTCTCCTTTGCAGTCCAGGATGAAAAAAGAGGTGTTGGCCTGGCAGATATTGACCTTTGCATAAAAGCGGCTTTTTCCCGCGCCGCTGCCGCCGCAGACCAGGGTGTTTAACGTCCTGCGGTGCTTTTTCCCGTCCAGCCCCATGCGGACGTGCTGGGTAAAAATGCGGTTTTGAAACGGGTTTTTATCCCGGTATTTCCGGTTCACGGCCCGCGGATCGCCCCATTTGGCGGAGCCGTGTTCCTCGCCCCTGCGGTAGTTGCGCCTGGATGAGAGGTAAATGCCAATGCCCAGCCCGTAGGCGGCAATAAAAATGAGGACAGTTTTTACACTGTCCTCACACCATGCAATCTGAAAGGGATGGTTCATTGCCGCAGGCAGGGCCTCCAGGATTTCGGAAAGCCCCCCGGAAAGAGAGGGCGCAATGAGCAGGGCAAGCCAGACTGCCGGGATCAGCCCCAGGGCATAGAGCCAGGGGCCTCCCGTTTTGTTATCGGGCTTCATCACGCCGCTTCGCTTTCCTGTCTTTTTGGGATGGGGCGTCAATGGTTTTGAGAAGCACGTCCTCCACCGGGCCGGGGTCGCGCTGTTCCTCCAGCAGATCGTTTCGCAGTTCGTTGAGGGCGCGGATCATAATGCCATGCTCGTATCTGTCCAGCGTGAGGACAACCTTTTCCTGTCGTTCCATTCATTCAGCCTCCTTTACCGTTCCTGTTCTTTCTGCCTGCCCGCGCGTGAGAGGCCCATGGCCCTTGCCATGCGCCCGTTGATCTCCTTAAACGTGTCGCGCATATCGGTGAGGGCTGCCGGGATTTCCTCCTTGGGGTCTTGCCCCTGAAGCACGCCGTCCAGCCGGGAGATGTTGTAGCCTCCCGCTTCCACGCCGTACCTCTGGCAGAGCATATAGCTGACGGCATAGGCTTTGTAGCCTTCGGTTTCGCGGGAATACTCTGCGTTGCTGCGGGCAAGCTGGGCATTGGCAAGCTCCAGAGAGACGCAGCGGAAGATGTCCGGCGCGTCCATGCCCTTTTTCACCAGGATGGCGTTCTGTTCCGGGTCGAACATGGCCCCGCGCCCCTGGCCGGGCAGCTCCTCCACCGCGCGGATGGGCACGGGGGAATTGCTGATGAGGGCCTTTAAGAGCAGGCGGTCGTCGTAGCTCACCTGGGGCTGGGCCTCGTCCCGCGCCGTGGTCTGGGAAATGTCAAAGACCTCCTTGGCATAGAAGTTCTGGCCCACGCTGCCGTCCTCGCGGCGGTATGCCTTGCCCGGCTCTAAAATGATGATGGGCAGGCGCTTTTCCTCTTCCAGAATCTCAACGCCCTGGGAAGCCCACTCCTTGTAGCCGCCCACACGTTTAGCGTTGGGGCATTGCTCCCCGATGAGGATGGCGTTGCGGGCGGAGTGGAAGGGGAAGCGGCTCTGGGTGTCCAGATATGCCTTCATGTCGCCGTGCCCTTCGGAAAACGCGCCGAACACCCTGTCCAGGGTGGCGTAGGCTTCCTTGCGCTGCTTTTCCTCGCGGATCTGCCACCACTGTTTTTTCGGCTTCTCCTTTTGCGGCTCCGGCTTCTCGGTGGCCTCCGGCTGGGGCTGCTGTTCAAACAGATCGTCAAAGTTATTCATGGCCGATTACCTCTCTTTCGATTTTGGTTTCTTTTTGGGCTTGGGCGGCTGGTGCCGCGTGGTTTTCTGGGCCGCCCTCTTTTGGGGTGCAGCCGGTTCCTCCCTCTTTGCAGCCTCCGCCTCTTTCTTCCGCTGGGCCTGGATGTCACGAAGCTCCTGACGGACAGACGGCTTCTGCGGCTCATCAGAAGTACCCCTTGCGGACTTGCTGCTGTTCTCTGAGATAGGCGCGGACGGATGGGATTTTTCCTCCGCTGGGGTAAAAGGGACGCTTTTCTCCGCAGAGGGGTTTTCCGGCTGGCTTTTCTCTTTTTGGGCTGGTTTTTCCATCAGCTCGTCTAAGAGCCTGTCGTCCTCGCTCTTTTCCGGGGCGGCTTTTTCCGGGGCCTGCGGCTCGCCGCCGCGCTCCTCGCGGGATTTTTCGATGTCCTCCTTGATGGACGCCGTATCCACCACCGTGAGGTTGAACTTATCCACGATCCGGTTGGCCCTCGCCGCGTCGTCCTCGAACACCAGGATGTCGATGGTATCGTCCCCCTTCCTCACCGGGATGGGGGCATACAAAATGCCGTAGCCCTTGGCCTGCCTGGCAAACTCCGGGCAGTCCTCTTTTTTGAGGGTGTAAACCTTTAAGGGCCGCTTTTCCCGCAGCATGGCCTCAATGCGGGCCTTGCCTTTTGTTTTCTTCTGGTCTTTCAAAATGGTATAAAGGGCTGCGGCCAGATTTTTAGCGGCAACGCCGGTGATCTTAAGGGCAACCTCCGCGCCCTCAAGGCTCATGCGCACCACCTGCTCCGCCGCGTCGCCTGCGTGATTCATAACCGATCATCTCCTTTCCAGCCGTTTCCTCCGGCCTTGTTCCTCGCGGGTTTTCTCTGTTTTTCCAGCCTGCTGTTCCTCGCGGGCAGCCCGTATCTTTTCTTTGAGGGAGAGGGAGCGCGCCGCAATGTCCTCACACAGCTTCACCTCCCGGCGCAGGGCTTTGATCTGCGCAGAAAGGGCGGAAACCTCCGCCCGGATTTGTTCCTGCCGGGCAGGGTCGGCAAGCGCCTCCTTGGTGCGCAGCTTCCGGTACAGGTTTTTCCGCTGTTCGGTCAGGCTGACAAGCCGGGCTTCCACATCCGATTGGTAGGCGCTGAGTTGCTCCAGGGTGTCAACGCGCTGGCGGGAAAGCAGCCTTGCCTCGTCCGTCAATTCCTCTGCCCGGATCAAGTCATTCCGCAGCGCGTGGGGCACATGGCCCCGCTGCCGGTTCTGCTTTTGGGGGAATACCCCTAAAAGGTAGCAGTAGTGGAAGTAGAGGGCGCGAAAGCCCGTGACCTTCCTGGCCTGCTTCAAGTCCCCCAAAAGCCTGCACCGCCTCGGCTCCGGCGTTTCCACCCTCTGAGGGCGGCGCTGGGCCAGAATCCGTTTGCGGATGTTCTCCAGAGAGTAGTCCTCGCCTAAATTGCGCACCAATTTCCTGCCATGGGGCCGGTCGTAAGGGCGCACCGTGATGTCTTTCCCCACCTTGATGTCGTAGCCCATCTGCCGCAGGCGGTAAAAAAACTGCCTCTCCGTCATCGACTGGCGGATGGCAGCGTCTACATCGGCTTTGATGAGGGAGAGATAAGTGGGGCGGCCCTCCTGCTCGGCCCGCCATTCCCCGTAGTGTTTGGATTTTCCACGCTTTGGATTTTCAATGACAGAAAGCCCATACTCCCGGCACAGCCGGTCAGATTCCCTCTGCATGTCGAAGTAATCCTTTTCCGTGCGGTGGTATTTGATCCCGTCGAGAAACGAAACCGTGTTCACCACAAAATGGTTGTGCAGGTGGTGGGCCTTGTCTAAATGGGTGGCAACCAGCACCTGGTATTTCTCGCCCCACAATGCCTTTGCCAGCTTCAGCCCGATCTCGTGGGCCATTTCCGGGGTGGCCTCGCCGGGGGCAAAGCTCTGGTAGCCGTGGTAGGCTACGGTGCCTTCCTCCTTGCCGAACCGCTTTTTGACGGCGATCATCTCATCGCGGGCGGTGGTGGGGCTGCAATTCACCCCGGACACAAACCGCTGCATGACGGGCACATCCTCATCGTCCACCGCAATCTTTCCCGTTTTCTTCTGCTGGACGGCGTACTCAATCACATCGGAGAGGCCCTGGGCCTCCTTGCCGTCCATGCCCTGTTTCTCGTAGGCGGCAGGGTTTTCGGTCTTATCCGGGTTTTCGATATAGATGAGAACCTTGCCCAGCCAGCCGTTCACCCGCCAGATAGACGTGGTAGCCATTGCTTTACTCCATAGGCTTTGGCAAAATCACCGCCCTGGTGATGTCCCGGATGAGCTGGTCAAACTTCCGTGTTTCTTCCTCGTAGCGGCGCTCGTCTATGACGCCCAGCACATGGGCTTTCTGGGCGATCTGGTTTAAGTTGTTTCCAATGCCGTGCAACTCCCGTATAAAGTCAAAGTATGCCGGGGGCGGCGCGTCCTGGGGAACCAGGCCGTTTATCAGGTGGCGCAGGTACACCTCGCGGGAAAGCCCGCTGCGCTTCACCTTTTTGTTGAAGGCTTCCGCCTCTTTTTTGTCCAGCCAAAACTGGACGTGTACGTTGCGTTTTCTCATTCCTCCGAATCCTCCTTCCTGCCTAAGCGGTTGATTTGAAGCAGGCACATAATCAGCACGCCGAACACGCCGCCCAGCAGAAACCCAATGGCAAAAAACAATCCTTCCATAGAAAACCTCCGTTCTGATAAAGGGGTATTAGGGGGCGTTCCCCCTAACAAGCTGCCTTTGTGGTATCACAAAGGCGATGCTTGCTGGTACATATACATTCCATTCCCCGCAGGGGAATACCGAACGCCCGAAAAAACAATTCATCGTTCGCCCCGGTCGCGGCTGCGGCCTCTGGGGTAGAACTCCACATCCCTGAAGCTGTCTGCGTCCAGGATATATTCGCCGTTTTTCCATCGCTCTTCCACCATCCGGCGGTCCTCCTCGCGGCTCGCTGCCTCCACCGTGACCGTCATTTCCATCGTCTCTCGAATTGCAATGTCATACTCGTTCATTGGCCTGCACTCCTTTCTGATTCTAAACTTGGGCAACAAAAAAGAGCGCCCTTTTTCAGAACGCTCTCCAATCGGATGTTTTAATTTCATCTTGCCTTTTCCTGTTTTTGACGGCGGCGGGTGGGGATGGCAAGGAGCTTCCGCACTCGGCCCTCCAGGTGCTTCTCAATGGCCTGCAAGTGTTCCTCCGGCAGATTGAGGCTTTCATGCCGTTTGAACCGGAAGCCGATCATCCGCCGAAGCTGCTCTTTCTGTCTGGCCCCCATGACCTCCGCGCACACCTCCTCATAGGAGATGTTGTAGGGGTTGGAACGGGTTTTCGCATACTCGTCCAGATGGGCATAGTCCTCTTTTCCCGCATAGCAGAACAAGGAAAGCCCGTTGTCAAAGACAGGGGCCGGGGCGATAATCTTCCCACTGTGGTTGTCACGCAGAACGCCGAAGTTGCCAAAGTGCCGATCCTCGTTGTAGATCAGCGCGTCGAACACCAGCATACTGCAAAGCTGCTCGGAAAACTCCGTCCCCAGCTTCTCGTACCAGGCAAGGCAGGCAGCTATTCCTCCGGTGCGCACAATCCGCCCAATGGGGATATATGCCGTGTCGATGTTCGTAAACAGCTCACACTTCGAGGCCGTAATGCCTTTCCAGTTCTCCAGATCGTAGTGGACGGCGTTTAACCCCATGGTTTCCGCAACCTGCGACGCATAGTATTCGCAGTAGGGTTCCCGGCCTGCGTTGGACGCGCCGGTGGTGCCGCCTTTATAAAGATAAATCCCGTCCTGCTCCACATAGCGCCACGCTTTGGGCAGCATACCGCCTGTGGTAAGCTCCGGGGAAGTGGTAAATGCCTGACGGCTTCCGCCCGCGCCGGTGTAGGCCACCAGGGCCAGAATCTCGGAAAAGCGGTTTTCATAAAGGTTGTATTGGGAAAACTTCCCCTCAAACCCCTCCGGCACCACCCAATAGCTGTCGTTCAAAGACAGCCCCTTGCAAACGTCAATGATCCCCTTGGTATCGTTATGGCTGAGGCCCAGGGTTTTCAGAATCTCATCCACAAAGGCGCGGTTTTTGGGAATCACCCGCCGCTCCAGCCAGTGAATAACGCCCTCGCCGGTGCGCTCCATATCCAGGGGCAGTAAGTGGGTCTGTTCCTCATTGGTATAAAGGATTTCGGCCACCAGGCCGGACAATCCCTGCTTCTCCATTGAAAAGCGCATAAGCTCCGTGTCGTAGATACGCAGACTGTAAATGTTGCTCATAGGTTCCTCCTTGTCGTCCAAAAGAAGGGAAACGTCTTTCCCCAGCGCGGACGCAATCTTCAAAATCATATCCAGCGTGGGATTCTGCACACCGCTTTCCAGGCGGCAGATATTGGAGCGCTGGGTTCCCACACGCCTTGCAAGCTCCGCCTGAGAAACGCCCTGTTCCAGCCGGGCCTCTACAAGCTGGGCAATAATTTTTTGCCGTCCATGCAGTTCATCCATGTTCTCACCTCGTCTATAATGTTATCATAAAAGATAACATTATGCAAGGCGAATGACAATATCACCTTTCGCTCATCGTTCTTGCTCCTTTCCTTTCGCGCCCCGGATAGGAATACCCAGCCTTCGGCACAGGTAGTCGTTCACATCCTTTCCCCTGGGCGGCGGGCAGTTTTTGACCTCGTATTCTTTGGAGATCACTGTCTGGATGGCTTCGGCGGCCATCCTGCCGGGGCCGTCGTTGTCCAGATGGAGATAGACGGTTTTCACATGAGGATAATCCTCTAAAAAACGGGTGAGGGCCACAGGCAGCTTGCTCTCCGCAATCTTTTTCTTCGGCTGATATACCCCGGCCAAAGACAGCAGGTTGTGCTGTTTCCAGTCGATTCCGTCCAGCCTGCAAAGGCTGGCATAGGACATGACATCAATGGCACACTCACACAGATGGACAGCCGGATTTTTCCCGCAGGCGGGCAGGGCAAAGGAATAGTGCTTGTCGCTGCCGCTTAAATCCCCGTGGAACCGGCCCTCGCTGATCCCTCGCAGGCAGCCAAACCGCGCTTTTCCGGTTTTGTCAAAGCCGACGAACACCACATTTCCATGGCCCTTATTCCGGCTCTCATAAATGCGCCCGGTCTGGACGCAGAAGTCCAGCACCTCCATGGAAATCCCACGGCCTTTGAGGTAGTCCAGCATAGCCTGGTTGTTTGGGGCGGGCGGCGGCAAAAGCAGGTGCTTCGGTTTTTCTTCCCTTGGAACGGACGTAAAGGACGGCGGCGGGGCGGCAGCCCTGCCGGCAACGGCCTCCATTGCCTCCATGAAAGAACAGCCCTTGACTTTGATGAGGTAGTCCAGCGCGCTGTAACCGCCGATCCCACGGGAAAACCAGCACCATTTGCCATTGGAAATACGCAGGCTGTCGTGTTCCCTGGTGCAGTAGACATTGCCGGAAACATGGACAAGCTCCTGCGGCTCACAGGCTTGTAGATAGGTGAACAAGTCCACCTCCCGCGCTTTTTCGATCTCCTCCTGGTTGTAAAAAGGCATAAAAAAATACAGCCCCCTTCCCATAGCCACAAATTAGCTGCCCGCATGGGGCAACCGGCTATGTAAAGGGGGCTGTATTCTTCGGATATGTAAAAGGCCGACTGGACTATTCCAATCGGCCCCGTGAAAGCGTACAATTATTTATTTCATCGCCATGATACAAAGCCGATGCTTTGTTTCGTCATGGTCAACGATAATCTTTGAAAAGCCAGCGTCTTTCAAAAAATTAGAAAGCTGTGCTTTATCAAAAATCTGCAAGCCCTCTATGACATCCAGCCACTTTTCATCACTTCTATTTGTACCGTCAGATTCATTTACAATCAAAAACAAGCCATTCGGTTTTAATACTCGACAGACTTCCCGGAAACTTTCTGTAGGCCCCGGCCAAAAATAGACGGTTTCAAAGGCTGTGGCCAGATCAAAACTATTTTCTGAAAAAGGCAGTGTAGCGACATCTCCCTGCAATACCTGGCACCTCTTATGTTGGATTTCCCGCCGATTGACCTGTTTTGTTTTTTCTACGGACACCTCAGAATAATCCAACGCGGTCAACGTCGCCTTTGGAAAATTATTAAGAAGCTGGGCCGCATTGCGTCCGCCACCGCAGCCTAATTCTATGATCGTCTGGGGCTGGATAGAAGATAAATGCCTTATGCCCCAGTCGGACACCCCCGCATGAGCTTTATTCATTCCGCTTACCATCATCTTTCCTAATATCCCGTCCGGCTTCCGGGTATTACTAAAATATTTTTTTATCAGTCCCATTTTCCTTACCTCTGAAATGAATTAGTTGTAGCTAACCGCTTTTATTATACAGCACTTTTTTGAAAAAGTCCATCTTGGTATGTAAAAGGCCGACTGGATTGCTCCAATCGGCACAGGGGAATCAACGCTCCAATCCCACAACCTTCCGTTCCGGGACTTCTTCGCCCTCATCGGGAACGCTGTCAATGAGCGTCTTGTCTTTCTCATCCACTTTCAGCAGGACGTTCAGTTCATTCAATCGGGCGGTTTTTTCCGCCAGCTCCTCCTCGCGGGCAAAGGGCGCGCCCAATTCAGCGCGGGCATTTTCAAGCTGCCCTTTTGTTTCCTCCAGGCTGCTTTGCTCTGCCTGCAAGCTCCCCGCAAGGTTTTCAAGGGCATTGTCCAGACGGGCGATATTGCCGAACACATCCGCGCCCAGCGTCACCGTATGGGAGAGGGTGCCTTTCAGGGTAATGCGGTACTCGTTGCTGATACCATCATAGGCCAGCACCATGGAAAAGCCCCTGTATTCTCCCAGCAAAACCGCGTCGGAGCCAGTCATTTTGCTGCAAACGTCGATGATAGCTTTGCCAGCGTCCTCTTTTTCGGCATACTGTTTGCCCTCGATCACCATGCCGCAGAAGCCCTCTTGACCTTTCGGATGGGCGGCTGCCAGCGCCACATCCTTCTCATAGCCCGCAATCCGTTCTGTAATCCGAGCGATGTCTGCCGGGTATTCGCGCAGCACCAGCTCCTCCAGGGAATACCGCTGATTGAGATAGCTGGCCTTGAGCATATTGAGCTTTGCCACCTCCATATCCAAATTGCATTTTTCAATGATGAGAGGGTTGCCGGTGGCCAGCGCCTTGATCTCGGAATAGCTGAGGGCCGTTTCGTCCACATCCTCTGCCACTCGGACAGGGGCCTTGCTGGTCATGATCTGAGCAATGAATTTCTGCTTGTTTTCCACAAGCTGGTAAAGGTAAGCGTCAAACGTACCCTCGGTTACATAGCGGAAGATTTCCACCTCCTCGTTTTCATTCCCCTGACGGACAATACGGCCCAGCCGCTGCTGAAGGTCGGAAGGCCGCCAGGGGCAATCCAGATCGTGCAGGGCGATCAGCCTGTCCTGTACGTTAGTGCCAGCGCCCATCTTCTGAGTGCTTCCCATCAGCACTCGTATCTGCCCGGCACGGACTTTCGCAAACAGCGCCTTCTTTTTTACCTCACTGTCGGCGTCATGGATGAACGCGATCTCATCCTCCGGGATACCCTGCTCCATGAGCTTCTTTTTCAGATCGTCATATACGTTGAAAGAGCCGTCTTTGGTGGGCGTGGACAGATCGCAGAATACAAGCTGGGTCGAACGCTGTTCTTTGGTCTGTTCCCAGATTTTGTAGACGTTCCGGGCGCAGACAGCCACCTTGCCGTTTGGGTCGTCGGCAGCCAGCGGGTTGATAAGACGCATATCCAGGGCCAGCTTGCGCCCGTCATTGGTAATGCGCAGCATATTGTCCACATGGGGGTCAACGCCTCCATCCCGGATTTTTTCCGCCCGTTCCGCCAGCCCTTTCACCATCTCCTGCTGAAGCTCGGACGGCTTGATAACCTCTGTGTGAAAGTTGGCCTTTGGCACGGGAAGATGGAGCATATCTGCCGTCTGGATGTCGGCCACCTGTTTGAAAGCGGCCATCAGCTCCGGCAGATTGAAAAACTTGGCAAACCGGGTCTTGGCCCGATAACCGGTGCCTTCCGGGGACAGCTCGATGGCGGTGATGGTTTCTCCAAAGTCGCTGGCCCAATCGTCAAAATGGATGAGGCCCATTTCCTGCAACAGCCCGTACTGCAAATACCGCTGGATGGTGTAAAGCTCCACCATACTGTTCGAGATGGGGGTGCCTGTGGCAAAAATTGTGCCGCGCCCTCCGGTGAGTTCATCCAGATAGCGACATTTCATAAAGAGGTCGGAACTTTTCTGCGCTTCGGTCTGGGCGATCCCGCCTACGTTGCGCATTTTCGTCATTAAAAAGAGGTTCTTAAAATAATGGCTCTCATCCACAAACAGGCGGTCAACGCCGAGCTGCTCAAACGTCACCACATCGTCCTTGCGGCTCTGGTCGTTCAGTTTTTCCAGCTTTGCCTCTAAGGATTTCCGGGTGCGCTCCATCTGCTTGACGGTGTAGCGTTCCGCCTTCTGTGCTTTGGCCTGTTCAATGCCAAACAGGATTTCATCAATCTGCTGCTGTAAAATGGCCTGCTGGCGCTCGGCGCTCATGGGGATTTTCTCAAACTGGCTGTGGCCGATGATAACCGCGTCATAGTCGCCGGTGGCAATACGGCTGCAAAACTTCTTGCGGTTTTGTGTTTCAAAGTCTTTTTTCGTAGCAACCAGAATATTGGCGCTGGGATAGAGCTGGAGCCATTCCGCCGCCCATTGTTCCGTGAGATGGTTTGGCACCACCACAAGCGACTTGGTGCAAAGCCCCAGCCGTTTCATCTCCATGGCGGCGGCCACCATTTCAAAGGTTTTGCCCGCGCCTACCTCGTGAGCCAGCAGGGTATTCCCGCCGTACATAACATGGGCGATGGCATTGATCTGGTGGGGCCGCAGCGTAATTGCCGGGTTCATGCCCTCGAAACGGATATGCTGGCCGTCGTATTCACGGGGACGGCTGGAATTGAAGGTTTCGTTGTAGATGGCGCACAGCCGTTCCCTGCGGTCGATGTCTTTCCAAACCCACTCGGAAAACCTCTGCTTGATAAGCTCCTGCCTGTCCTGGGCGATAGCGGTTTCTTTTTTGTTGAGAACCGGCTTTTTATTGCCATGTTCGTCCTCGATATAATCAAAAACCCGCACATCCTTCTGGTTCAGGGTTTGCTCCAGGATGTGGTAGGCGCTCATGCGCTTGGTGCCGTAGGTGGTGTTAGCCTTGACATTGGCCCGGTCAAAGTTTTTCTCGGTGATATTCCACTGGCCGGTGGACTCGGAGCGCAGGATTTTGATACGATTCTGGGCCTGCCCATAGGGAGTGAGCAGCTCCACCATAAACTGCTGATATACGTCGATAGGAACCCAATTCGCGCCAATACGCACACCGATCTCCCCAGCGCCCAGGTCGTGAGGCTGGACAGCCTCCAAAGCCTCCACCTGTTTACGGGCGGCTGCCTTTTGGCTGTCCGGGGCCGCCTCCAGAAAGGCTTTTGCCATCCGCAGCTTGCGGCGTACATTCCCCGAAAGGTATTCGTCCGCCGTCACGGGGGAAAAGGCTTGCAGGCTGAGGGAAGCTCCCCGCAGCCTGTCCGGGTTTTCCGGGCCTTCGATGTTGCGGAAAATCACGCCGGAAAGCTCGGCCTCCAGTTCCTCCGGGGATTTGCCGGAAAGCTGGGCCATATACTCCATGTCTACACGGGCTTTCTCTGCAATCGAAACAGCCAGGGCCTCGCTGGCGGTGTCCACGCTGGTCACAGCCACATGGGGCCGGATGGTGCGTTTGGTGAACATATCCGTTTTTCTTTTTAGGCTGCCATCTTCGTCCAGCACCTCCAGAGAACACAAAAGGCAATAGCTGGAGTCCTCCGAAAAGGCCAGTTTATTGCCCCGGCTGCTGATAAGGCCGTATTTTTTTGTGAAGCTGTCATACAGGGTATTGAGCTTTGCCTGCTCCTCTTTGACGTCTGCGTCCGGATAGCCTTCGGTCTGGTAGTCGATGAGCCGGCGCACACATTCCCGCAGCTCGATCATGCCCCGGATTCGGTTTTCCGCCGTCACGGATACCTCCAAAGGGTGCATACGGCTGTTTTCCCGATAGTACACCTGTCCATCCACAACGGTATAACTAAAGTTCCTGACATTCGGGTCGGCGGGGATGGAGCGGTCTTCCTCCTCGTCCAGTTCCTCCAGCTCGTAGGGCTTGATCTCCGCCTGCAAAAACTGGACGGCTTCGGCAAGCAGCTCTGACAGGTCGGCCCCCTCGCGGGCTTTGCAGGCGCTGTCCGGGCCAAACCGCGTGGATTCCATCACCATGTCGCCTAAAACCATCTCCGGGTGCTGCACAAAATAGCTGTTCATGCGGATGCCGTTTTCATCCGTATCCAAATGCAGCCAATCCGGCTCCAAATCCGTGATATGGTCGCGCTTTTGCAGAAAGAGGATGTCGCTGGTGACTTTTGTTCCGGCATTTTGCTTGAAGGTGTTGTCCGGCAGGCGGATAGCGCCAATCAAATCGGCGCGCTGGGCCAGATATTTGCGGACGGCAGAGTTTTCCTTGTCCATGGTTCCCTTGCTGGTAACAAAAGCAATAACCCCTCCGGGCCGCACCTTGTCCAGCGCCTTCCCAAAGAAATAGTCGTGGATGAGCCAGTGGTGCTTGTCGTACCGCTTATCTATCACCTTGAAATCCCCAAAGGGGACGTTGCCCACCGCTACATCAAAGAAGCTGTCGGGCATTTGCACCTTTTCAAAGCCGTTCACGGAAATGCTGGCATTCTGGTAAAGCTGCTGGGCGATTCTGCCGCTGATACTGTCCAGCTCCACACCGTAGGTTTTGCTGCCTGCCATATCTGCCGGGAGAAGCCCCAAAAAGTTGCCGGTGCCGCAGGATGGCTCTAAGATATTGCCCTGCTGGAAGCCCATCTGGGAGAGAGCCTTGTAGATTCCCCGGATGACAACGGGCGGGGTATAAAAGGCGGTGAGGGAGCTGGCCCTTGCCGCCGCGTACTCGTCCTCGTCCAAAAGGCTTTTCAGTTCCTGGTAATGGGGGCTGGTTTCTTCAAAGCAGTCCGCAAGGCCACCCCAGCCCACATAGCGGGATAGCGCCTCCTGTTCTTCCGGGGTAGCCAGCCGTTCCTCGGCCTCGATCTGCTTCAAGGTACGGATGGCGGCTGCGTTAGCTGCATATTTTTCGCTGGGTGTGCCATGCCCCAGGGCGTCATCAGTGATATGAAAATCATGGCGCTGTTCCCTGGGGATTTCCGGGTGTAGAGGGGCAAAGGTCACGCGCTCACGGCGGGGGCGCTTGGGCAACTGCGGGAGCATTCTTTCTTTTAGAGGTTGTAATTCTGCCTGTTCCTCTGGGGAGAGAGCCTGTGCAGCTTGCTCGATTGCATATTGATTGGGGAAGTTCCTGAAAACGCACAGCCATCTGTTTTCATGAATGTCATAGACGGCAGCGCCCTCGTAGGCAAAGTCGCTTTCCCCCTCCATAACGCCGTCCACATACTTCTGTGCAGCCTGTTCCGCTTCTGCAAGCGTTTGATACCTCTGCTTGTCTACAAACCCTTTCTCCTCGTTAGGATACACGACTACTTGATAAGGCGGGGCCATCAGGCGGTCATAGCGCCCTATATCCTCCGGGGCAAGCCATTCCGGTTTTTCAGGGAGAGCAGCATATAATTCCCGCATTTTATCAAGATGCGTTCTTACATATCCAGACCAAAGGTGCTTTTCCGCCCGTTTGCCAGCCCCCAGAAAGTAATCGCAGTCGGCTTTTAGGCGGCTCAACAGCCGGTAATTCTCCTGAGAAGCCGGATCACCGTTAAAAATGTGGATGGATTCCAGTTCTTCCTCTGAAGCAGAGATAAGGTTATCAAAGACCAGTTCCTCCAGCTCGTTTTGGATGAGTTCCTCCAGGCTCTTGTACTGCCTGCGCTCCAGGAATTCGCCGTTCAGATACCTCTCTATGCGGAAGTTGACCAGATCAGCGTTGACCTGGATGGGGATTTTCTCATCTGTAATAGTGGTGTAGGCAAGACCCACATTCCCCAGGTCGCTGAAATCAGCAGGCTCGTTGTATTCATCCTCACAAAACTCGTTAATCAGATCCTTTGCCTTTTCCAGAAGTTCTGTATCCGGTTCCTCTGTCAAAAACTCACGCTCAATAAAGCCTGCAATTTCCCGGTTGCTTCCTTCGCCTCCGTGGGCTTGGTATTCGGCAATGCCGTCTGCGATCAATTCTTCGGAAGCCACAAACCCAGCTTCTTCCAGATACCCCGCAATTTCTTCCCGCTGGGCCTGTTCCGGGGTGAGTGCCGGGGGCAGCTCCTCCATTTCTTCTATACAAAGGGTGATGTCTGCCGCGATTTCTTCCTCCGGGTCGGCATGGTCGAGGAAAGATTGCAGAAGCCTTCGGATTTCCTCACGCCGGGCCGGGTCATGGAGCTGTTCTGCAATGGTTTCTACTGCCTGCGCGTCGGTATCCCCATAGCCCATCCGGGAGCCGTCAAACTCGCCAATAAAATACAGCACTTGGGCCGCCAGCTTGGAATAGGGGTCTGCGGCTTCTTCTTTTTGGGGTGGTTCCTGCACTTTGGGCGGCGTGTGAAACACGGGCGCGTCCTGAGTGGCGGAAACCGTCATTTCTGAGGTGTCGGCAATATGCTGAATCTGATCCCGCACCGTCTGGGGCATTTCCTCATCATAAAATTGCACGGTGCGGTCGGGGGCGATATGGGCCACCGTTTTGTAATCCCCGTGTTCTTCCTCCAGCCTGTTCCAGACAGTGAGGCCGTTCCCCAGATGTCCATAGCCCAGGTCATAGGCTTTTTCCGGGGGCATGGCGGGGGCCGCAGGCTCCTTGTGTTCCGCAAAGAGGGTAAAAGTACCCTGCCGGAACGCAGAAAGGTTTTCAAAGGCTGTTTGCCGCCACTTATACATCCGGTCGTCCTGCGGGGTGGCTTCCCACACCGGCACCATCATCTGGTAGATTTCCTCCACGCGGGCCGGGTCGTCAAGCTGCGGCTCGATGAGCTTCACCGCGTCCCAATAGTCAAAGCCAAACGGATAGGGGTGCGGCTGCTCCTGGGGTACGTTCTCAAAGAAAGTGTGGATGTTCCGGGCAAGCTGGTGTTTTTCATACTGCGGCATAGCGGCCCGGTCATCCTCGGATAAAAACCGCCCCTGGGCGATCATGGCGCTGACGCGCTTTTCCACCGCGTTCCATTTCAGCTCCACCTTGGCGTAAGGCTCTGTGATACTGCCATGGCTGAAATGGACGCCCTTGCCGGGCTGATAGGTCACGTTGTCATTTCCGCCATGATACCCGCTGTATTCCCCATGGTAATTCTTTAAGAAATCCTCGCGCTCCCTGCGGTCTGTGTGGTTGCGGTAAAAGGAATACACTGCCAGCCGGTAGTCGGTGCTGCGTTTTCCTCCGCGCAAAAGTCTGTCAATCTCATCCATGGAGATATACAAACGCCGCTGAGGGTCATAACTTTCAGCGGCGGTAAAGTGCAGAGGTTCCCGCTGTAAATCTGTAAGCTGTGCTTGCAGCACAAGAGGCCGATAAAAACGGAAACGCAGAATGTCCGGGTTATCCTGATAGGCTGCGGCAAACGCTTCATATTCGGAGAGGATGGCCTGTAAGCTATCTTCCCGGCCTAACAGCCCTGCGATTTCCTCCACTGCCTCCGGGAATCCACCTGGTTTATCATAGATGGCTCGCAATGAGGGGAAAAACCGCTTTTCTTCATCCTCAATGTCACGGAACATCAGCAGCAGCCGGTCGGCCAGGTCATGGATTTCATAGTGATCTACTTGGTCAAGCTCGCTCTGGGGCATATACCGCCCCAGCTCCAGCAGTTCCCGGATACGGGCTGCCGCCTGTTCCCAGGAGATAAGCGTGGCGCTGGAACCCTGGGCGCTCTCGCCCCCGGCTATGCGGATTCCTTCGGCATTGTACCAGACAGCATACTTGCGCCCATCCAGACAGAAGCCCGCGCCGTTTTCCCCATAGTGTTCTGCAAGGAAACGGGCGTTGTCTGGCTTATCCTTTTTGAAATAGGCGCAGATGGTGAGGCGGCTGTTCTCATGGTTGGAGCCGATACAAAGTGCCTCATCGATCACCTGCTGGGGCAGCGCATGAGAAAAGAGGGAAATCTGGTTTCCGCCTTCCGACTGCGGCTGGCTGAAAACTCCAAAATCAAAGAGGGACATCTGCTGGCCCTCCTGTGTGGGGAGCTTGCGGATGTCCGTCTGGATAAAGTATTCTTTTTTGTCGATGAGCTGGGCTGTCCATTCCGCCACCAAACCCCAGGAAAACACGGCTTCTTTGGTGCGAGATGGGTAAGAGCCTTCCCACATGAGCAGCCCGTCCTCCTGCGGCTTATACCCCAGGCGCTGCCCATCTGCAATGATTTCGGTGTACCTGTCCTGGTAAGCCGTTTTCAGATAATCGGCCCGTTCCTGCGTATCCTGGTGGACGGAGAAGAAAAGCTCGATCTGCTGTTTCTTATACTTGAGGTCATCGTCCTTATTGGCGATAACGGCCATGATCTGCTTTTCATCCAAAAAAGCGGGCAGCTCTGGGCTGTCCGCTTCCTCTGCATTTAGGGTGCTGGGCTGTTCCGGTTCGGAAATTAGTTGTAAATCAGCTCTTTCAGTATGATCTCCTCCGCTGCGTTCTGAAGGTTGTTCATCAGCCCTACCCACTTCATCGGGTCGCGCTCCTTCAGCTCCTCCGTCACGCCGTTCTCTTTGGCCATCTGTGTCACCATCTGCTCCATCTGGCGCTGGGCCGTCTGCTCGATCTCCGCCAGATGGCTGGAGAGCTGCCCGCTGGTCAACAGGTTCGTGTAGGTGATCCTGCGGTGTTCTTTCAGAAACTTCTTCCGAAGCAATGCGTATTTCCCAGAGGGAGCCTCCGGCTCCTGCGGGGGCAGAAGGTTCGGCAGGTTGTAGTCGCCCTGTCTCGTGTATGTGATCCCGTTCATTCTCAAAACTCCTTTCTGACGGCTGGTTTCTCTGTTCAGTTACAGCATACTGGATTTGCGGCTGGCCTGCAAATGTGCGATTCTCTTTTTGGGGCTGTCTTTGCAGGGCGAGGACGGTGCGGGAAATCTCGGAAAGGCACATCTGGGAGATGTCGCCGGTGGCCACGCCCAGGGCGTTGAGGGTTTCCGGCGTGTTAAAATTCAGCACATCCCGGAAATCCTCATCCTCAAAGGTTCCGGCAGGGTCAAGGCCGCAGCGCACCATGAGCATATATCCAATGCTGTTTTCCAGGGCCTTGCGGTACAGGACTTCCACGTTGTATTCGTCCAATTCCTCTAAAAAGCTGCCTTCCGTAACGGTTTTCAGTTCGGAGAGGTAGTCCTGGATGTTATCCTCCACTGCGTTTTTCGCCGCAGAGAGCAGGGCCGCGCCCAAATCCTCCTTATGCTCCAGCTCGCCAAAGCTGTTCTCCAGCGTTTCGATGATTTCCGGTTCATATTCCGGCCTCACAGCCCAAAGAGGGATGGACTGGGGGAAGTTCCCCTCATGGGTGTCGGAAATGTCAAAGTAATATTTCAGCCGGGGCCTGCCCGTATGCTCGCCGTCAAAAACAGCAATGCCATTCGCGCCCCGGTTTACCCAGCGCCCAAACCGTTTATTCCATCGCTCGATCTCCAGGACGGCGGTGGCGTCCGGGCGCTGGGCATAGACAAGCAACTGCTCATCAAAGGAAAGACGGTAGTTGCGGCAGGCTGAGGCAAGAAATGCCTGCCACTGTGCCGGAGCTGTCACACTTCGCTGGGTTTCATGGTACAGCTCCGTCAATGCTTTGTATCGTATCGCCATCGGTTGCACCTCCTTTTTTGTTATTCTTTTTCTGTGTTTTTCAGCTCCGCGCTGTAATCTCGATCCGGGTCATACTGCCTGCAAAGGGTAAGCAGAAGCAGCCAGATGGTTTCTCCGGCTTCGCTGGGGTACAGCCGCAGATCCACGCAGGACGCTCCATATCCATCTGTAAAAGGCGTTCCGTAGGCCATACATTTGGAGAACAGCCGTTGTGCCATCTGGCGGTATTCCTCATACGGATTGTTTTGGGCGTGTTCACGCAGAAGCGTAAGCAGAAGATTAAACCATGTGGTGTGTGTTTCCAGTTTTACGGGCGGCAGATTTGCCATTTTTCTCACCTACCTTTCCAATGACGCAGCTTTGCGCTGTCGGGATTTGACTGGTTGACCCTGCTCATCGTAGTTTTTGGGGTCTGCGGCAGGGGTCTGCCATCCGAACATGGAGCCGGCCAGCATGGCGGCCTCCTGCGCTTTGGTGACACCGTTTTTCACATTGCAGTCATCCGCGAACTCCCGATTCTGTCTGGCGTCGGGGGTTGAAAAATCATAGCAGGGGCTGTATCCATTTTCACCCCTGGTTAGGAGAATCAGTTCCCCGGATGAAGGAAGTACGCTGAAGCATTGTGCAGGCAGAGAGGAGCGTAGGGGAATGACGGTGCTGCCGTTTCGTTCCATCATCTCAGCGAATTGATAGACATGACAGAGGTTATCCCATCCACCGCCAATCTCCATATGGCACTCGTCAATATACCGGCAGCTTCGGTCAACATGACTGCCATCGGAACGCTGAATACGGATGTGGTCGCCGTCTGGAATACGGAACAGCTCCCTGCCGCTGGAAGCCATAAATCGAATGCCTTCTTGGGCCTTCTCTATGTGGTGTTCTAAAAACCGGGCAACGTAGGCGTAGAGGTAAAAGTTATAATCTCCATAGTTGAGATTACACCGCAGCATATAGGTGTGCTGGGACGTTTGCACCTTAAAACCATACTCGGTGCAGTAGTTCCCCTCAAATTCAGCCTCTGGATGTTGACAGCAGAACCTGTTCATGCTGGCCCGGCTACAAAGCAGCCCATCCTTTTCCCGCAAGGCGTTGACCACTTCGTCAAACTCCGCCTTGAACTCACCGTCCTTATATTCCTTTCGGCGGTCGAACCAGGAAGTATAAAACTCTTGCCCAGCGCCAAAATCCCCGCGCAGATAGCCGATACAGCCCGTTTGACCCTCGATCTGACTGCTCTGGCTGTATGCGTACAGCCGTTCCTCCGGGGTCATGCTGGTAATTTGAAACTTCATCATCGTTCACGCTCCTTGTGTTTTGCAGTTTTTGAGTGGGGAGTCCGCGCCTTTTCCGCCCTCATCTTTTCCCGTGCCTGCCAGTATTCCGGGTGGAAGGTTTGCAGGCTGTCGTTAATCACAGCCTCGTATTCCCCAGGGGCAAAATACTCGTTGACAGGCGCTTGATACAGCCCTCTGTCCATCAGCTCCCGCAAAGCCACCGGCGCGGCGCAGTCCTCCTCAAAGCAAAGGTAGCCGCGCTCCATAAAGCCGCAGGTCTTGGCCTCCTTGCAAAGCACCTTGTCCGCAAGCTCCCGGCTGACCATAACCCCGCCATGGCCTGCGGTGCTGACGGAATAAGCGCCGGGGCAAAGGGTGTGGCAGGTCTGGATTTCTCCCCAGGGGGAATCGGCGGGTTCCAGCTCCATCTTGTTGGGATCAATGCCGCGCTGCTCCAGATATTGAACCTCCTCATGCGCCCGCGCTACCAAATCCTTTTGCGCGTCAAACAGGCTGCTGAAATAGTGGCCCCAGTAGTAATCCGTCCGGTCTTTGCATTTCCAGGTAACGAATTGCTGAGGCGCTGTCAAATGGACGCCCAATACAAACTCGCTTTCGCCCACATGGCAGGAATCCGTTATGACATATCCTGCATTTTCTCTGTAATCCATCATCGTTCACGCTCCTTATTGGTTTTCTTTTGAGCCTGTTCCTGCTGGATGGCAGTAAGCCCATGCCTGGCCCAGCCGGGAAGGTTTTCCGGCTCCATCGTTCCCATCACATCCATGCGCTCATACCGGCTCTCTTTGCCGGTATAGAGATCAATGCAAAAACAGGCGGTGCCCCGGCTGTGGGGAGAAGCGCCAAAGCCGCCCGTGCAGAGCTTGAGTTGATGGGTTGCCCTGCGGTATTCCCGGCGCAGCACATCCGGCTTTACCACCACGATTTTTCCATGCAGATCATCCTCACCGGAAAGAGGGGTGCAGCTCTCCGCTGTGATAAGGCGGTCGTTTATGCCCTGTATGCGGGGCTTGTTCAGTTCTATGCGGGTTTTCTGCGCTTGCTCGGCAACCCGCCGGCCGAACAGCTCTGCAATCTCTGGGAAATCATCACTTGCCATCACTTCGCTGTATTCTGCAAACAAAGCATTTTGACGGCAAAAGGCGCACATATACTTCATGCCGGTTTCATCCCGTGGATTTTCCCCCAGAACAATCTCCCGGTCGCCTATATGCAGCCCTTGGATGATCTCATAATCACCGGCCATGCGTTTTTCCTGTAAATCATCGTTCATCTCTTTGCCTCCGTTTCGCTCAAAATAAACGCCTTGATTTCCTTTACACTGGCGAAATCCCGTTCATCCCCTGTGAGGTAGCGCACCGCCTCCTGCCATTGAGAGAACGGATAGGCATTTTCCTCCATCCGGCGTAGGTCGGACAGCGCCATCCGGCGCAGGAACGGTGCAAGATTGAGGTCGGAAATGTAGCAGCCGCGCCGGGCCGCCAGGACGTCCAATATATGCAGCTCGCTCATGGGCGCACCTCCATCCCTCCCGCCTCTTTCAGAAGCTCCTCCACCAGCCTGCCGCTGCGGATTTTGTTGCGGTCGGCCAGCACCTTGTTCTGGACGCACAGCACCGCCCGGATGTTGGGGACGGTAATGCCGGGGATCTCCACCATCTCCTCCGGGGTGACGGTGAGAAGCTGCACCGGGGAATAGCCCGCCTGGGCGAAAATGCGGAACAGCCGCTGTTCAAATGGTTCTTTCATCTGCCATCAAGCTCCTTTCCAGTTCTTTTTTGGGTATGTAAGAGGGGCGGCCCCGTATGGCCGCCCCTGTGGCTTCTGCTATTTCTTCCGGCTTCTGATTTTAAGGAAGATCAGCCCGCCGATGATGAAAAGAACAAGCCCGATGGCAATGATTGCTTTTAATTCCATGATGATTTCCTCCTGACACAAATTCAAACCGCCTTATTCAGCGGATTTGTTACCCTTTTTTCTCTTGTTCACATATCCCAGAATACCCAGCGTGGCAGCGCCCGCAGCGGACACGCCCATGAGGGCCATCCAAAGCCACGGCTTGCTGTCATCGCCGGTTTTCGGTGTGTCGCGCAGTTCATTGTGCATTTGCGCCACAGTGGTCTTATCCGCCAGGATTGTCACCGTCTTATCCGCAGGCAGCACATAGCTGGCGCTGGCCCCGTCCGACACCTCGGACACGGTGTAATCGCCTACGCGCAGGCCCTCGATGTGGATTTCACCGTTTTTATCGGTTTTGAAGGTCTGGTCGTAACCGTTCGCGCCCGTCACGCGGAAGGAGAAGCCCTCCACCTTGCCGTCGCTGGATGTCTTTTCAATCCGCAGGGAGCCGGTCTGGGCCGCGTTGACAAAGCCTTTTCCGGCCTCGTTCTCTACCTCGTAGATTTTGCCGTGTTCGGCGATCTCCACATAGTAGGCGTTTTCATCCAGCAGGAAGCCCTCCGGCGCTTTGGTTTCCTTTACGAACACGCCGCCGTAGAGGATATGGGCCATCTCATAAATGCCGGTGCTGGTTTCCTCCATCTTGCCCAGCAGTTCGTCGCCCTCGTCCAGCTCCTTATTTCCATTGGTATCGCGGTACACCTCGAACTCGGCCCCGGTGAGCTTGTTGTCCGGGTAGTCCTTATCCACTTTCGTGAGCCGCAGGTTGCCGTAAATGCGCTCGTTGGCAAGGGAGATTTCCACTACCTGCCCATCTTCCTCCACAGTGACGGGGATGACCTCATCAGAGAGAATGAAGCCTGCCGGGCTTTCCAGCTCTTTTAATACCCAATCCCCAAAAGGCACATCCGCGAAAGAGAAGCTGCCGTCCTCCGCAGAGGTGGCGGTGGCAAGGGCGTTTTCTGCGGTAAACTCGGTTTCATCGCTCTGAAAGAGGCCGATCACAGCCCTGGAAAGGCCCGTGCCATTCTCATCGGTTTTGAGGCCCCGGATTTCACCGCGGATCAGCTCATTGGAAACAGCCTCGCCATTGTTGGCGGCAATCTCCACCACGGCCAGGGAAGGCCCGCCGTATTCAAAGCTGAACGGGAAGGTTTCACCATTCAGCAGGTAATGGCTGTCGGTGGACAGCTCCTTCAGATAGAAGCTGCCAAAAGGCAGGTCGGTCTTGCACATGGCCTGGCCGTTCTCATCCACAGAAACGATTTCCAGAAGCCCGTCTGCCGGGATGATGGAGCCGTCCGCTGCGGTGATGTCCTCCTGGGCATAGAGGCCAAAGGTAACAGCGGTGATTTCGCCATTCATGCCAATACCAAAGGTTTCATCCTGCTCCAGTACCTTGTCAAGCGTCACAAGGGCTTTCTGGCGCTGGTTGTAGAAGCTGGCAGAAGTTTCGGTGATTTCGACTTCCTGGCCTGCATACACAAGCTCCACCTCGGTGATATTCTCGCCGGTGTCCGCCATGCCGTGGGGGAACTCGATTTCTTTCACCTGGAATTTGCCCAGGTAGAGAGGCTGGCTCTGGGCCGTCCCGTCCTCCCCGGTGGTGATGGTGTCCACCACTTCGCCCGCAGAATAGCGCAGGGTGCCGTCCGGCGTGTAGACGTCCTCCAAAGCTGTGATCTCAAACACCGCGCCCGGCAGGCCGGTCACTTCGTACACCGGCTGATAAACGCCCTCGTTTTCCTGCACGGATGAGAATACTTCGCCGGTTTTGCTGACCTTGATAACGCCTTTCTGGGCCATGTTGGACTTGGTGACTTCGATGACTGTCACGCCGCCCTCCTCGGTAGAATTGTCCTCGGTCACATCAAAATACACAGGGGTGCTGTCCAGCACATAGCCATAGGGGGCCTGCACCTCCACCAGCGAATAGCCGGAGCCATACTCCAGCTTTTCCGGGGTGACAAGATAGCCCTCGGCATTGGTGTAAAAGGTATCAATCGTGGTGGGCGTCGGATAGGTGAAGGTCATTTCCACCTTGCTGCCATCCGGGCGGTAAATCTGGAAGCCTGCGCCCGCATAGGGGATGGTGACGCCGGTTTCCGCGTCCACCTTGACTACTTTTATATAGCTTTCAAAGGCTGCATTGTTGATGAGATAGCGGTAGGTCTGCCCGTCCTGGGAGATATACACCTCAAAATCATCCATCAGCTCCCGGCCCTCCCAGCCTTTGGTCTGATGGACGATATACGTTCCATAGGGCAGCTTTTTCGACTGCGCAAAGCCATTCTCATCACAAACAAGAACATCGCGCTCGGAGTCCTTTGCCGCGTCATAGCTGCCCGCAGCTTTCAGATAGATTTGGAACTCTGCGCCTTCCTCCGGGGTTTCAATTCCTGTTTCGCCGTAGGGTAGGAACCGGACGCCTTATCATATTTCTATGACAGGATTTCCGAGAACCTCCCTCAGAACCGTACGTACACCTTTCGATGTATACGGCTCCCCAGCCATTCCTAAAGCATTTTACAAAGTTCCATTATGAAGATTGACGTGGCAGTCATGGCATAAGACGAGCGTTTTGCGCTTCATATAGCTCATCAGCCATACCCAGTTAGGCATAGGCGTTCCACGTTTTCGGTATTTCTTCACAATGTCCTTAAGCTTCCTTACATGATGAATCTCCAAGGCACAATGTTCTGCTCCACATAATTCACATACATCACTGTTGAGCCTTTTCATTAACTGACCACCCTTTAATACCTGTCCGAATTGGTCGGAGATTTCTCCGGCAGGTCGGCTAACCTTTTTTAGACTGTCATTGAAGTAGGTCATCGTTTTAGGGCCTTCTTTCGTATTGTATCTGATACCAACAATACGCATGGTGCCAGTTCCATTTTTTCTGGGAACATCAATTCCATATTTCTGAATAACCTTTTTGACCGATGATTTTTCCTTTCGGGCGATTGTCTTAATCATGCTGAAATAGTGATAATACTGAAATGTGGATATTTTCGTGCTGACATCCGTTGCTAAGCAATAGTAATTGTAAAGCCCTCTGATTTCTGCGTTGTACTGACTGATAATTTCAATCACGGGCAGATTAACTCGTGCCCCCACCTGATAGGGTTTTCCCTTTTTAATGAACGGCTTGAGCTTTTCCCGAATAACATCTCCCGGCACAACTAACTGAATTGTACCGTTTACAGAGCGTTTCTTTCGACCGATTGAATCAACCACTTGCTTTGTGTTCTCTTGAGATTTTGTAATTTCGTATCCCAGAAAACGCACTCGTTTATCCGACAGATTGGTGATTTTCGTTTTTTCCCGGCTCAATTCAAGATGAAGTTCCTTTTGCATGAAACCTGCAATTCTTTCCTTGATTTCATTCGCTGTTGCCTTGCTGCCGATGATACAGACCACAAAATCGTCCGCATAGCGCACATATTTTACACGCTGATAGTTTTTATCCATAGGGTCTAAGGCAGGGATATTCTGCATTTGCCGCAGGTACTCATCCGCTTGTTCCTGATTGCCTTTCTTTTTTGCACGGTTTCGTTTGTATTGGAGAATCTGATATTCACGATATGGTCTCCGCTGTTTCCCTTTGGTGTATTCAGCAGATATTCCTTCCATGAACTTATCAAACTCGTGCAGATAAATGTTGGCCAAAATGGGGCTGATGATGCCGCCCTGCGGTGTTCCCGACAGCGAATTGTACTTCTGGTTGAATTCCAAATATCCGGCTTTCAGGAATTTCCGAATAAGCTCAAGAAATCTACCGTCATCAATCTTCTTCGAGAGTATCTTTAACAATATTTCATGGTCGATATGGTCGAAGCACCCGGTGATATCGCCTTCAATTACCCAGTTGGTTCCCCTACAGGTGCTTTTAATTTGATACAGTGCGGTGTGACAGCTTCTATTAGGCCGAAAACCGTGCGAATTATCGCTGAAAATTGGCTCGTAGATTGCCTCTAAAATCTGCCGTACTACTTCCTGTACCAGCTTGTCAGCAAAGGCAGGGATACCCAAAGGTCGCATTTTACCGTTCTTCTTGGGGATATATGTCCTTCGGACAGGTTTTGGTTGATAGCGTTCCCATTTGAGCAGTTCTATCAGTTGAGAAATTTGCTTCCTGCTAAAACCGTCAATGGTTGTCCCGTCTGTTCCGGGCGTCATATTGCCTTGCTTAGCATGGATTTTTTGATATGCCCGCAAAAAGAAGTCCTCATTGAAAAGATTTCTGTAGATACGGTCATACCGGTGTGATTCATCTTGTTTGGATTTTTGCTTTAGTATTGATAATACCGTTTCAGCTTTTTGCATTTCGCATACCTCCATTCGATTATCAATAGAATGACCTGCCGCCCTTCGCCATGTATGCGGCTTTCCCGCACTCGGACTACTATGGCGGCTCCGTTGCCATGCCGGATATTCAGTGTCATCTCCCTCGCTTTTCACACTTGGGATTTATCGCCATAGGGCATTACACATAGCATTTCTGCGTTCCGGTTTAGGCAATCTCCGTTTAGTCGTATTGATACATTGGGTGTGGTTTAGGTTTCCGTTCATTCCTTTTACATACTTCCTGTATGCCGGGACATTTTCAGAGAGTATCAGTGACGACAACGGTTTCACTGATAGAAATTGTCCATGTGCGCAATCAGTCTTCGCACATCTCCACACTTAGAGCAAAGAAACTGGATTTAAAGCAGTTTAGCCTTAACCATGCCACGCCTTTGGTCTCGCATATCCCGCTTATACACTGATTTCAAACGTATTTGCTTTTCCGCCATGCTCTTGTCCCCTTTATCTTTCGATTCCGGGTTAGGCGGCTAACCAACTGGATTTCTCTCCAATCCAGTACCTCTTTAGGCATTATCAATACGCCCTTACGGACGCACATCGTCCGTGTGTTTGATGATGGCAATATCCCCCTTGATGATCTGCTCTGTCACATCATTGGCGGTATCATTCAGCTCAATGGTGTATAGCTCCGGCTCCGCGCCCACATGGTGGATGGTGGAATCCACAAGGTAGCCCTCGCTGGGATTGATTTCACGGATCGTCCAGTCGGAGTCGCAGACATAATAGCCGGTGGTGAACTGACCATTCTCGTCGGTCGTAAAGCTGTCGATGAGGGTATCGCCCTTATACAGCCCGTAGGTCGCTCCGGCAAGGGAGCCGTCGCCCTGGGGCGTTCCTGTTTCCACATCGCTCTTGGTGACGGTGACACGGAACTTTTTGAGGATATTGTTCACGGTTTTATCCGTGACCTCATTCCATTCGATGGTAGCTGTCTGGGCCTCCGGCACCACATAGCGGATGGGGGTATCCACCTCCTCCAGCACATAGCCCGTGCCGATCAGCACGTTTTCAAACCTTGCCACTCCTGTGGAATCCGTCACCGCGTACTCATCCACCGGCAGGCCGGAGAGGGATGTGCCGGACAAGTGGAAGGTCATGCCCTCCGCCAAACCGTCCTCGCTGGTTTTGGTAACTTCCAAACTGCCACGCTTGAGAACATTGTTAAAGGTCACGGTAGCCGTCTGGCCGCTGACGATGGTGACGCGCTGGGTGGCCTGGGGTTCATATTTGTCAATGGACTGCTCGGTTACGGTGTAAACGCCGGGATTGAGGTCGGTAATGTCGATTTCACCTGCGGCATTGGTGGTTTTGGTGGCGTTATATCCCTCGCCGGTGATGGTAAAGGAAATCCCCTCCACCTTGCCGTCCTCGGAAGTTTTGATTAACTTCATATTGCCGGTTTTCACTTCCAGATTAAGGTAGCCTACCATCTGGTCGGAAACCGTCGTGCCGTAGGTGGCAAAGTCCTGGGTGCCGCCCCCGGTCACGCCGTCCGTCCAAACCACCACGCCGCTGCGCTGGGCGCTGATCTTTTCCGCTTTCACGGTTACAGAGCCTTTGAGGGCCTGGCTGGATGTGATGGTGAGCTGGCTGCCGTCTACGGAGAAATTCAGCCCTGCGGTGCTGCTGCTAAAGGTATAGTCCCCCAGTACACCGTTGGTATCTGTAAGTGTGGCAGAATACTTTTCTCCATCCCATTTCAGCTCATAGGCTCCCGCGTCGGCGGTGCTGCTGAAAAAGCTGGGCAGCATGGTATGGCGCTTCACCGCGCTTTCAATCGCGGAATACTGGCTGAAAATCTGGCTGCGCAGGGGATGTTCCGCGCTGATATATTCCGTTACATTGTTTTTCCCCTGGGCGTTGGCGTCCACATGGTTGAACTGGCTGTCACGCTCGCCCACGATGGTTTCCCAGACTAAAAGCTGGGTGGCGATATATCCGGCCATCTGGTTCGCATGATCGGGGTTGCTGCTCATCCATGAGGTGCTGGCGTTGCCCTGCCACCCATAGGTCATAATGCGCCCGATATACTCTTTGATGGTGTTGGGTGGAATCGTCGGATTGAGGCTTGAGGGGTAGTTATCCCAGAAATCCTCGCCGCGCCCCGTATATTGGTCGCCGGAATGGACGCCGATTCCAGGCTCGATACAGTAGATAGCGCGCCCGTTGTATGCGTCCTGGGTGTGGACGGAAAAGTGGGTGCCTGCGCTGGTTGACCATCCGCCCAGAAAGTTGAGGGCCGGATGGCCCCAGCCTGCTTTATTGGGGTCGTTTGCACGGGGAATATCCACCATATACGTCGTCATGGTTTCTCCTGCGGCAAACGCCGTAACACCTGTCCCCGCAAACATACCCAGGCACATGAACAGCGCCATGAGCAGGGAGAGAGGCTTTTTCAGTGTTTTCATCTTGTTACCTCCTTGAAATGGCCGCAAAAAAAGCACATCGCTTTGGATGTGCTGCTTACGGCTGGATTCGTTTACGTTCTAAAAAAGAGAGGTGTTCCCGAATCGCTGCCTCTTATCCGCCCTT
>FR891336.1:0-51381 GCA_000435335.1 Clostridium sp. CAG:964 | reverse complement strand
CACGTCTGTTGAAAAGAAGCCTGCCAGGGCTTTCTATCATCTAAGGCTCTGGATATATCTTCTTTTTTAGGCTGTTTAGGTTGTCTGGAAGGGGTGAGGTGTGGAGAGGGGAAACCTGCAAAGCCAGGCGTTTTCCTGCAAATGGGCGCACTTCTCCCTTGTGAGTAAGGTTATCGCTCTAAACTGCGTTGGCGTTTTCGATACAGCTCCAGCGCCTTGATGATGGTATCCTCAATCTTCTGCGCGGGCGTCCCCGGCGCAAAATATTTGTTGATCCGCTCCTTTGGGATTTTGAATTGTTCTTTCTGATTGGGCTTTTCCTCCTTCATAATGGAAACAAGCGCGTCCTTGGCTAATCGTTCCCCGCCTGTCTTGGCTTCGGACATCTGACGCATTTTGATGGCCTGGGCGTGGGACGGGGTACAGTCCAGTTCGTCCATGATTGCAAACAAGTCGGCCTGTTCCTCTTTTCGCAGGTAGGACAGCTCCACCGCAGGCCGCAGGGCGATTTGCAGCGTTTCCGGGTCTTTCAACACCGAATTGTCCACCAATTCCAGAATTTCCGGGATGAGATTGGTGAGGCGGATAAAACGAAACACTTGATCTCTACTTTCACCACTTTGTCGTCCGAGTTGCGCCGCTGTATCTAACTTTGTCGCCACTGGCGATAAAGTTAAATCCGTCCTCTGTCCCTGCCTTTTCATCGCGTCCAGCTTCATTTTGTAGGCGAACGCCTTTTCTGAGGGCAGGATTTGTTCCCTTTGCAGGTTGGAATCCACCATAATGATCGTGGCTTCATCGTCGGTGAGCTGCCGCACGATACAGGGGATTTCTGTGAGGTTTGCCAGCTCCGCCGCCTTTTTCCTGCGGTGTCCGGCCACCATCTCATAACCGCCGTCCGGTTTGGGCCGCACTAAAGCTGGCACCAAAACGCCGTACTGCTTCACGCTCTCCGTCATTTCCTGCATGGCAGCGTCCATCCGCACCTTAAATGGATGATTAGGAAAATCGCTGATTTCCGAGGGATTGAGGTTGATGACTTTTTCCAGGCGCGCCTCCGCCCGGCTTTCTTCGGTGCTGAACAGGTCATCGGCTGAGGGAAGATTGAAGTTTAGCGCGTTGTTTTTCGCCATCTGCCAGCACCTCCTTTGAAAACTCTGCGTAAGCCTGGGCCACCTTGCTGCCTTTGTCATAGGCGTAAATACTCTTGCCTGCGGCGCTGATTTCTGCGGCTTTGATTGCCACGGGGATTTCGGAACGATAGATTTTCAGAACGCTCCCGTAGCTCTGCCGCAGGGTATCCGCCGTCTGGCGGGCCAGATTGGTGCGTCCGTCCACCAGGGTGAGCAGCACTCCGTCCACCTTTAAGGCCGGGTTGATCTGACGCTTCACCTTGCCTATGGTTTTGATAAGCTGGGTCATGCCCTTTGCGGGGAGATAGTGGGCCTGGACGGGGATAATCACGCTGTCCGCTGCTGCCAGAGCGTTAATGGTAATCATACCCAGGGACGGCATACAGTCGATCAACACCACATCGTAGTTTTTCTTTGCCTCATTGACATAGGTGCGCAAAGTGACCTCCCGGCTCATGGCGTTTACCAGACTGACTTCCAGCTCCGACAATTCGATGTTGGCAGGCATAAGGTCTACGCCCTCGCTGTGGTGCAAAATGCCCTCATCCGTGGTGAATGGCTCATCACGGATGATTTTTCCCATGACGGTGGCAAGGGTGGTCTGCAAGCTGTCCTGATCTTGCCAGCCCAGGCAGGTGGTGAGGTCGCCCTGTGGGTCTGCGTCGATGAGCAGCACCTTTTTCCCCAGACGTGCAAGTCCAATGCCCAGGTTGACCGTCGTGGTCGTTTTGCCTGTGCCGCCTTTCTGATTGGCTAATGCGATCACACGGCCATTCTTCGGGCGGCTTCTTTGTTCCGGCATTTTCATGTCCTCCTTTTCCATAGATTTAGCCGCCCGTTGGCAAGACGGACGGCTATGTACGCGGGAAATCTGAAAGACGGGCATGAAAAAAGGCCGTCTTATCTAACAGCAGATAAAACGGCCCTTTTCGGACGGGGATATGTAGTTTTTATACTTTCTTCACCGGGGCGCACATTACCTTGAGCAAAAGTTCGTCGATACAGCCGGTGTCCCGGTTTTCTTTCAGCATGGCGTTGCGCAGGTTGTTAAGGCTCTGGATCACAATGCGGTTCTCTGTGGGGGTAAGATATATTTTAAGTTTCCGCTTTTTCATTTGACACGCCTCCTTTGTGCCTCCATTGTATAGAAAGGGGAGCATTTTTACAAATGTGCGAATACTTTGCAACTTGAATCATAGAAAAAATCTTATGTAAAAGACAGAATAAACTGTATTCGGTTTAGTCAAACCTTGACAAACCCGGCCAAACCTTCCAAAAGAAAATCCAGGAATAACAGACCGTAAAAGCTGGCTGTCACAGGGGAGAAAATCCCTCTCAAAAACGGCCCGATTTCGGCTCCCAGTTGCCCCATTTTTTAATCATAACGGGGTCAAAAATGCCTGTTGCCCCATTTTTAATCAAGAAAAATGAGGTCAAAACCGTTCAAATCCGAACAAAATTAGAGAAACAAAATCAGCGTTTCGAGAATAGAAAAAGCCCGGAAAACCGCATGGTTCCGGGCTTTTTGAACATTTTTGAATTGGTTTGTCGGGCCTGTTATCTCTTAGAGAACTGAGGCGCGCGACGAGCTGCCTTGAGACCGTACTTCTTACGCTCCTTCATTCTTGGGTCACGAGTTAGGAAGCCGGCTTTCTTTAGTGTAGCTCTTAGTGCTTCGCTGTCGTACTGAAGCAGTGCTCTTGAAATACCGTGACGGATAGCACCTGCCTGACCTGTTACGCCGCCGCCTGCAACTCTGCAAACAACATCAAACTTCTCAGTTGTTTCTGTAAGCTCAAGAGGCTGACGAACGATTAGCTTTAGTGTATCAAGACCGAAATACTCGTCAATATCTCTGTCGTTAATTGTAATTTTACCTGTTCCCTGGTATAGTCTGACTCTTGCTACAGAGCTCTTCCTTCTACCTGTGCCGTAAAAATGTGGTTTCTGTTCGTACATTTATGTTGCCCCCTTTCTTACTTGTCCCAAACCTCAGGCTTTTGTGCCTGGTGCTTGTGCTCATCGCCTACAACCAGCTTTAGTCTTAGTAAAGCTGCTCTGCCGATTGTGTTTGATGGAACCATACCCTTAACAGCAAGCTCCATTGCCTTTTCAGGTCTTGAAGCCATAAGTGTATCGTATCTTGTATCCTTTAGATGACCAACATAACCTGTGTGACGGTACCAGTGCTTCTGTGTAAGCTTATTGCCTGTCAGCACAGCCTTGTCACAGTTAATAATGATAACATAATCGCCGCAGTCAACATGTGGTGTATAGGTTGGCTTGTGCTTGCCTCTTAACAGAGTAGCAGCCTGAGCAGCTGTGCGGCCCAGTGGCTTGCCTGCAGCATCAAGAATATACCACTTGCGTTCTACTTCGCCTTTTTTTGCCATAAAAGTAGACATATATCTTTCCTCCGTAAAAAATAAAACTTTATTTGCAGGGCATAAAGCCCTAAACTTGTCGCAGGTATGATAATACCATAGGCAAGTGGCAAAGTCAACAGATTTTTTAAAAATTTTAATTTACATATATATAATCTCTCGTTTCCTTTAAATTGCTTATGTTTTCTTCTGTTTGCTCACTTGCTATTTCAAAATAATTGATATTAGCTCTTAAATTAATTATTCAACATATATATACTTAAATTTGTAATTTGGTTATTATAGATAAAATAAATTATTTTTTTGAAAACTCTTTATTATAAATATATTTTATGTTATAATAACAGCACAGGAGTGTATTTCCTTGCTGTATTATAGCAGCGTTTTGGCGGGCAGTGTTTTACCCGACGATTTGTTCTTCGGCATTGAGGAGCTGTAATTACGCATACATCTTTTTCATTTCATTTTTATTTCCTTACTCAATGAGGCAGGCACGCTTTTTATGTGTCTGCCTCTACAGTTGCACAGCAGAGGCTTGCTTCTAAAAACCGTACAGCTGAAGTTAATATTCAACATATACATTCAATGCAGGTAAAATAAATTTTGATATTAACTCTTTTTTATTGTTAAAACTGTTGCAATTTTCAAAATTTTTGTGTAAAATGGATATGATAGAAAATAAACTCACAATGTGCAAGATTATTTTTAGTGATATTTTTACAAGAGTGTCGTAACGAAATAAATGATAATTAAATTTTTAGAAATTGCGAGGGATTTTATATGTCTAACAGACTGTTTCAAGGCGTTATTCACCAAATGAAAGATGCCGTTGACCGTGCTATTGGCGTTATTGATGATACTTCAGTAGTAATTGCCTGCAGTGAGCTTGGCAGAATCGGCGAAGTAATTGATAGTGTCACAACCGAAACACTTAGTGCATCAACACCATTTGTAATAAATGGACAAACATTTAAGTCATTCGGCACAGGCAGCAGCAGCGAATACGCAGTATTCATTGAGGGCAGTGACGATATTGCCCAGAGATATGCACAGCTTTTGGCTGTATCTTTAAGCAGCATAAAGCAATACTACGACGAAAAATATGACAGAGCAAACTTTATAAAGAATGTTATTCTTGACAACATTTTGCCGGGTGATATTTACCTAAAGGCAAGAGAGCTTAGGTTTAATTCTGAAGTTACCAGAGTTTGTATGCTTATTAAGGTAACATCAAAAACAGACATTTCCGCTTATGATGTTGTACAAAATTTCTTCCCTGACAAATCAAAGGACTTTGTTATAAGCATAAACGAAACCGATATTGCTTTGGTAAAGGAAATACGCACAGGAATAGATTCTAAAGACCTTGAAAAGCTTGCAAGCTCTATTGTAGACACGCTTTCAAGCGAATTCTATACACACTGTACGGTAGGTATAGGCACCGTTGTAACAGGCATTAAGGATCTTGCCCGTTCGTTCAAGGAGGCACAGGTTGCACTTGAGGTCGGCAAAGTGTTTGACACCGAAAGGTCTATTATCAGCTATGACAATCTTGGTATTGCAAGACTTATTTACCAGCTGCCTACAACATTGTGCGAAATGTTCCTAAAAGAGGTATTCAAAAAAAGCTCTATAGAGTCACTTGATCAGGAAACCCTGTTTACCATTCAAAAGTTCTTTGAGAACAGCCTAAATGTATCGGAAACCTCCCGAAAGCTTTTCGTACACAGAAACACATTGGTGTACAGACTTGAAAAGATAAAGAAGCTTACTGGTCTTGACCTGCGTGAGTTTGAGGACGCTATTGTGTTTAAGGTAGCACTGATGGTTAAAAAGTACCTCTCAGCTAACCCTGCTAAATACTAATTACATAAAACTTAGCTTCAGACTTGGCTTAATACCGTCTTTCGGCGGTGTTAAGCCTTTTTTATTCATATTTAATTGCAGCATACAAAAGGGCATAGAGGATAATTTCCTCAATGCCCTTTGTTATGCTTTATATTGCGGTCTTTATTCGTTGTCTGACCTTTATGCATAGCCTTACAATATGCTGCCTTGCCTTACATTAATAATAAGGTCTGAAATAGCCGTTAATAACGCCGCTGTTTTTGTCATAGCGTTTTAACACTACCCTTGAGTTATTTGCAGTGCCATACTTTTCACCCTTTGCCACGGTGTTGCCTTCTACTGTGTAAATGTATGTATTATCAACAGCGTATACATATGCTACATGGTTGCTGTAGTAAATATCCTGAGTATATACCCTTCCCATACCATTCCAAGTAAAGGTTACTACATCGCCGGCCTTCGGGGTAGTGGACGGACAGGAATAGTTGCTTTCGTACCACTTGCCAAGGCCCTTCGCCACGCCCTCACGAGCAAAACATCCGGCACCGTCTGTTTTTACAACATACTTGTTTATACCGTCTACCCTGCCATACAGCCAGCTTACATATATTGCACACCAGTCAACACTGCTCCACTCTGCTCCATAGAACCATGTGCGGTATTTTGTGCCGTGGAAGCTTTCTTGACTTTTAGCAATTAATGTAAGGTCGGTAATTATATTTTTTTCAACAGTTACCTTACAGCTTGTTTTTTTACCGTTATATGACAAAGCGGTAATAACTGCCTTGCCATAGCTTTTGGCTGTTATTTTACCTTTTTTGTCAACGCTTACAACCTTTGGATTACTTGATGTAAAGGTTAGGCTGCTGCAGCTGCTGCCATTAGGATAATCCACATACAGGGTAAAGCTGTCCTTTAAGCCCAGCGTAATTTTGCCTGTATTCATTGTTATTTTGTTAGGTGCCTTTTTTACAGTTACAGTACAAACCGCCGTTTTTCCGTTGTAGGTTTTTACTGTTATTTTTGCTGTGCCTACCGCCTTTGCCGTAACAAGTCCGCCTGCTTTTCTTACAACGGCTACCTTGGAATTGTTTGTAGAATATGTTACATTGTATGCCCCGCAGCCCGATGGCAAACGACTGTTAAGGTCAAATTCCTCTCCCACGCCCAAAGTGATTTCTTTTTTATTCAATGAAACGCTTTTGGGCGGTTTTTTTACAATTACAGTGCAAACCGCCGTTTTTCCGTTGTAGGTTTTTACTGTTATTTTTGCTGTGCCGACCGCCTTTGCCGTAACAAGTCCGCCTGCTTTTCTTACAGAAGCTGCCTTGGAATTGTTTGTAGAATATGTTACATTGCATGCTCCACAGCCCGATGGCAGATGGCTGTCCAGATCAAACTTTTCGCCTACGCCAAGTACAAGCCGTGTTTTATTTAAGCCAACAGACGATGGGGCTTTTTTTACAGTTACGGTGCAAACCGCTGCCTTGCCGTTGTAGGTTTTTACGATTATTTTTGCTGTGCCGACCGCCTTTGCCGTAACAAGTCCTCCGCCTGCTCTTACAGCGGCTATCTCGGAATTGTTGGTAGAATATTTCACACTGTATGCTCCGCAGCCTGACGGCAAGCTACTGTCTAGGTCAAACTCCTCTCCTATTCCGAGAGTAATCTGTCTTTTATTCAGTGAAATACTTTTAGGTGCTTCTTTTACAGTTACGGTGCAAACCGCTGTTTTGCCGTTGTAGGTTCTTACGGTAAGCTTTGCCGTGCCTACACCCCTTGCAGTAAACTCGCCTGTTTTTTTGTCCACCCTTACAACAGAGCTGTTGCTTGAGCTATAAATAAAGCCGTTTGCGGCAGTACCGTATGGCAGTGTACAGCTTAGCCTGTATTTTTCGCCAACTCCAAGCGTCACCTTCGATTTGCTGACAGAAACACTGCCTGGTGCTCGTCTTACCGTAACATTGCAGTATGCCGCTTTGCCGTTGTCGGTCATAACCGTAATGCGGGCCTCGCCTATGCCTACCGCCCTAACAGTACCGTCCGGCAATACCTTAACAGCATTAACATTGCTTGATTGATATGTAACCTCGGCAACAGCGTTTTGCGGCGTTACTGTGGCTGTTATTTTAAAGCTTTCACCTACGCCCAATACGGCAGTGCATCGGTTTAAGGTGATTTGGGAAGCCTCAATTACATCCTCGTCCTTATAAGAAAAGCCGCATTCATTTGCATATTTTTTAACAGTCTCATTTTCATGTCCTATTATAACTATGCCGTCCACAGGGGACATAATGTTATTCTTTTCAAAATAACCCACTGCATTCTGTCCGATTTCCTTTACTGTTTGAGGTATATCAAGCTTTTTCAGCTTAATGCATCCAAAAAAGGCAAAATCTCCAATAGACTCGAGCTTATTCGGTAAAATTACCTCTGTTAAGCTCTGCTTCTCCTCAAAGGCATATTCCCCTATTTTTGTTACGCTGCGTCCGTTAATGCTGTCCGGAATTTTTACACTGCTTTCATTGCCTGTATATTTAACAATTTTTACAGTGCTGTCTACTACTTCGTATTCATAGCTGCCAAAGTGCAGTGTCTTTGTGTCTGCCTCACTGTCGCCTAAGGCTGCTGCCTTTGGTACGGAGGCGTATTCATCTGCACCCTTCTGCTGCTCTGCTGCGGTGCTGACAGACTCTGTGGCCTGCACTGCTTCCGTTTGACCGTCGGTATAGCCATAGGCAGTAATACTTGCCGCTGCCGCTACACTCTGCAATATAACGGCAGAAGCAATTACAGCAATAACCTTTTTACTTTTTTTCATTAACAATTCTCCTTTTGTATACAACTACCTTTCAAAAAATGTAATGCTTAGGCATTTGCAAATATATAATTTAAATAATATTATGCACTTATGCTAAAGGCAGTACCGCCTAATACATACAGCTATATAAAAGCACCCGCAAGCAACTACAGTCTTTAACTTATTGTCGTAATAATTACAATAGTATAAATTTATATCAGCTGTAAAGGACAGAGCATATTTTAGAACATTTTTATAAATTTTAATTTTAATTCTAAAGCTGCTTTTTGAAATTTCGTGCCCTTATTAGCCCATAATATTACAAAATTTTAATCTATATGTCACATATTGTAGGCTTTTATTGCAAAATTGTCAATAATATATTCGGAATTTCTATGATATAAACAAAGTTGATATAATATAAAAATAAAAAAACAACGCAATTCACATAAATTTTGCCATTATGGAAATTCTATATATTTAATCCGATTTTACTTAAATCAAAGAAAAGCTGCAAAATCATAGACCGCTTACTGTCTGTTTCGGGCAAACAGCAAAACCGCCTGTAGCTGTTACGCTACAGGCGGTTTTGCTTTGAATTTCAGAAAAATATTTAATAACTTATAATCAAATTAAAGCGTCTATGGCAGCCTTTATCATGGCAATTTTTTCTCTTTCCTTTGCTGCCTGTCCCTTAACCTTTTCGATTACGGCGGCAGGTGCCTTGGAAACAAAGCCCTGATTATTCAGCTTACCTTCAGACTGAGCAAGCATTTTTTCGGTTTTGGCAAGTTCTTTGTTTAGTCTTGCCAGCTCCTCTTCCTTGTCTACAAGCTCGCTCATTGGGATATATATTTTAGCCTCGGCAGTTACAACCGTAACAGCACCCTCAATTTCAAAGCTGTCTGCCACTTCAACCTCACTTGCAGAGGCAAGCTTGCAGATAAACGGTGCGCCGTTTTCAAAAATTGTCTTTTTGTCGGTTGCAATGTAAACCTTGGCTTTTCTTGACGGAGGTACATTCATTTCTGAACGGCGTGTTCTGATGGCACGAATACCGTTCATTACTACTTCCATTTCCTCTCTTGCCTCAGGGAAATCAAGCTCCTGTGTAAACTTAGGGAACTCAGCCAGCATAATTGTGTCGCCGGTATGAGGCAGAGTTTGCCATATTTCCTCTGTGATAAACGGCATAAACGGATGCAACAGTCTTAGTGCTCTGTCAAGCACCCATACAAGCACCTGTCTTGCGTTTTGTGCAGAAGCGTCTGTACCCTGCAGGCGTGACTTTGCCAGCTCTATGTACCAGTCGCAATAGCAGTCCCAAATAAAGTCAAACACCTTTTGTACAGCTATGCCCAGCTCAAACTTATCAAGGTTTTCTGTTACCTCTTTCGCTACATTGTTAAGTGTGCTTATAATCCACTTATCCTCTGTAGCCAATGTGCTTGGCAGCTTGTTTTCAACATTATGGTCGTCTATATTCATATGCACAAAGCGAGCCGCATTCCACAGCTTGTTTGCAAAGTTACTGCTAAACTCAACTCTTTCGTCATAAAAACGCATATCGTTGCCGGGAGCGTTGCCTGTAGCAAGTGTAAGCCTTAAAGCGTCGGCACCGTATTTGTCAATAACCTCAAGAGGGTCAATACCGTTGCCAAGTGACTTACTCATTTTTCTGCCCTGACTGTCACGAACCAAGCCGTGAATAAGAACAGTATCAAACGGCACCTTGCCTGTATGCTCAATGCCGGAGAACATCATTCTCATTACCCAGAAAGGAATAATGTCGTAGCCTGTAACAAGTGTGTTAGTCGGGTAGAAATACTTCAGCTCTTCTGTTTGGTCAGGCCAGCCCAGTGTAGAGAAAGGCCACAGTGCAGAGCTAAACCAAGTGTCCAGTGTGTCAGGGTCCTGACGCATCTCCTTGCCGCACTTAGGGCAGACAGCCGTATTCTCTTTTGTTACCACTGTTTCGCCGCAGCAGTCGCAGTAGAAAGCCGGTATTTGGTGGCCCCACCACAGCTGACGGGAAATACACCAGTCACGAATATTTTCAAGCCAGTGGAAATATGTTTTCTCAAAGTGGCTTGGTACAAACTTAGTTTCGCCGTTTTTAACAGCGTCAATAGCCGGCTGTGCCAGCGGCTTCATCTTTACGAACCACTGCTTAGAAACTCTAGGCTCTACAGTTGTACCGCAGCGGTAGCAGGTGCCAACATTGTGGTTGTAATCTTCTATTTTTATTAAAGCTCCCTCAGCCTCAAGGTCAGCTACAATGGCTTTTCTTGCCTCGTAGCGGTCCATACCGGCATATTTAGGGTAGTCGTCTGTTATTTTAGCGTCGTCTGTCATTACATTAATAACAGGCAGGTTGTGTCTTAAACCAACCTCAAAGTCGTTAGGGTCGTGAGCAGGAGTAATTTTAACAACGCCTGTTCCGAAATCCATCTCAACATAATCATCGGCAACTATAGGAATTTCACGGTGTACAATAGGCAGAATAAGCATTTTGCCCACCATATCCTTATAGCGCTCGTCATTAGGGTTTACTGCTACGGCAGTATCGCCAAGCAGTGTTTCAGGACGGGTTGTAGCCAAGTCTATATGGCCGCTGCCGTCTGCAAGCCGGTATCTTAAATGCCAAAAATGTCCGGCCTGATCCTCGTAATTTACCTCAGCGTCAGAAATAGATGTCATACAATGCGGACACCAGTTTATTATTCTTTCGCCACGGTAAATAAGACCTTTGTTATAAAGGTTTACAAAAACCTCTTTAACAGCCTTGTTGCAGCCCTCGTCCATTGTAAAGCGCTCTCTCTGCCAGTCGCAGCTGCTGCCCATTTTTTTAAGCTGGTCGCAAATTCTTCCGCCGTACTCCTTTTTCCATTCCCAAGCACGCTCCAAGAATTTCTCTCTGCCAAGGTCCTCTTTTGTAAGGCCTTCTTTACGCATAGCCTCTACAATTTTCGCCTCGGTTGCAATAGAGGCGTGGTCGGTACCCGGCAGCCACAATGCACAGTAGCCCTGCATTCTGCGGTAACGAATAAGAACATCCTGCAGAGTGTTGTCAAGTGCGTGGCCCATATGCAGCTGACCTGTAATATTTGGCGGCGGCATAACTATTGTATAAGGCTTTTTATCCTTGTCTATTTCAGAATGAAAGTAGTTGTTGCTTACCCAAAAGTCATAAATTTTATCCTCAACCTCACCGGGATTGTAAGACTTAGCAAGCTCCTTTGCCATTGGATTTCTCCCCTTTTGTTTCTCTTGAACTTCTTAATTTAAGAAAGCAATTACAGACCTTGCCTTTAAACCAAACACCCTGCAACTGCATTTTATATACAAAATATTGTGTCATATAAAAAATTACTTTACAAAATCTGTGTTAATTATCACATAATTATAATTATTTGTCAATAGGCTGCAAGCTATTATTAAAACAGGCTGTGAATATAAATCAAAACAGCCCGACTGAAAAAGTCGGGCTGTTTGCTTGCCTAATTATAAATTCAGACCTTAAATCGCCTTATAAAAACCTTAAAGCACCGAATTACAGCTGTGCCACGCCGGACCTTCTGGCTGCCTTTGTTACAGCGGCGGCTACAGCCTTGCCTATACGCTTGTCAAGTGCGTCAGGCAAAATGTAGTCCTCGCTTAACCTATCTTCTGTAACCAAGCCTGCAATAGCATATGACGCCGCAACATTCATATCGTCGTTAATTTCCTTTGCACGGCAGTCCAAGGCACCACGGAATATACCGGGGAAAGCAAGCACATTGTTAATTTGGTTAGGAAAGTCGGAGCGACCTGTTCCTACAACCCTTGCGCCTGCTTTTTTTGCAGCATCAGGCATAATTTCCGGTGTAGGGTTTGCCATAGCAAATACTACGGCGTCTTTGTTCATAGACCTAACCATTTCTTCCTTTAGCACATTAGGAGCAGAAACGCCTACAAACAGGTCTGCACCCTTTATAGCCTCTGCTAGGCCGCCCTTAATATTTTCTTTGTTGGTAAGCCTTGCCATTTCTATTTGAGCCGGGTTAAAGGACGAATCATTTTCGTCCAAAATTCCCTTTGCATCTACCATAATAAGGTCGCCTACACCCAGTCTTAGCATATGCTTAGCTATAGCAATGCCGGCAGAGCCTGCACCGTTAATAACTGCCTTTATGTCCTTTAGCTGTTTGTTTACTACCTTCATGGCATTAATTGTAGCGGCGGCTACCACTACTGCTGTGCCGTGCTGGTCGTCGTGGAATACAGGTATGTCGCAAATTTCCTTCAGCTTGCGCTCTATTTCAAAGCACCTTGGTGCCGCAATATCCTCAAGGTTAATGCCGCCAAAGCTGCCGGAAATTAAGTAAACTGTTCTTACAATTTCGTCTACATCCTTTGAGCGAACGCATATAGGGAAAGCGTCAACATCGGCAAAGGCCTTGAACAAGGCACATTTGCCCTCCATAACAGGCATACCGGCCTCAGGGCCAATGTCGCCCAAGCCCAGTACAGCTGTACCGTCTGTAACAACTGCTACAAGGTTGCTTCTTCTTGTTAATTCAAAGGACTTTTCATAGTCGTTGTGAATAACCATACACGGCTCGGCAACACCCGGTGTATATGCCAGTGAAAGGTCGTGGGCTGTGTTTAGCTCCGGCACAGCTGTAACCTCTATTTTACCTTTCCATTGGTAGTGCTTTTGTAGGGATTCTTCTCTTATATCCATTATTCAACTTCCTTTCAGAAAATTTGCGGCGGCAAGACACCACGCCATTGTATACTTATATCTTATTACTGCGTTAAAATTTTGTCAATATAATTATACCGCAAAGCACTGCTGTAAACCACCGCTTTGCAGGGTTAGCTTATGCCTGTACCGTTACACTGCTGCCTGTAGGTGAAGCTGTAACAATAATCTTGTTGTCTATGGCAGACTTTAGCTCGCTTACATGGGATATTATACCTACAAGTCTGTTGCCGTCCGTTAAGCCGTTTAAAATATTAATTGCGGAGTTTAAAGACTCATCGTCAAGTGAGCCAAAGCCCTCGTCAACAAACATTGCGTCAATCTGCACACCGCCGGACTGCTGTTGTATAACATCAGAAAGTCCCAGAGCCATTGACAGCGAAGCCTTAAAGGATTCTCCCCCCGACAGAGATTTTACACTTCTGATACGGTTGGTGTAATTATCCAGTACATCAAGCTCCAGTCCGGACTTTCCCTGCTTACTGCCGCCCTGCCTGTGCACAAGTATATAACGCTGATTTGTCATTTTTGAAAGCCTTAGGTTAGCCTGCGAAATAATTTGCTGAAAATATGCCCCCTGTATGTACTGCTCAAAAGGAATTTTTTCTTTTCCGGTAAGCCTGCCGTTGGCGGTGTCGCTTAGGTTTTTAAGCATTACAAGGTTTTCAAGCTGACTGTTTAGAATGCTAATACTCTTCTTAATTTTTTCCAAAACACCTTGGTTATGTGTAAAGTAAGAGTACAAGGCAAGCCTTTGCTTTTCTGTAGCTTCTATTCTTGCTTTCAGCTTTTCAAGCCTTTGGTTCAGTGCGGTAGTGTCAACATACTGTACCGAGGCGGTTTCCTTGGTTAAAAGCTCTACCGTAGCCTTTTCGGAGGAAAGCCGGGTTTTGTATATGTCGATTTCTTGCTGATTCGCCTTTATTTCTTCTTCACTTAATATTTTACTGCGGTATTCTTGGTAGCCCTCAAAGCCGTATTCTTTAAAAAGCTGCTGCAATTTCTCGGCAATGTCAAGTGCCTTTTTGTGCCACTTTTTCTTTTCTGCCGCCGCAGCTTCGATACCGCTATTTATGCCGGCAGCTTTGTTCTGTATAGCCGTATGCTCCTGCTGTGCTCGCTGTAATGCCCTTTGTGAGGAATTAATAAATTCACGGCACTGCTTAATTTTCTCTGTCAACTGTGATTTGCTGCTGTACTCAAGCTCCTTACTTAGCTGCTGTATCTGCTTATTTTTTTCTGTAAAAGATGAGGAATATGCAGCCTTTTTCTGTGTAAGGTCATTTAGGCTTGTCTGTATGGAGTCAAGCATTTTTGTAACATCAGCCAGCTGTTTTTTGCTTTGCTCAAGGGCTTTAATGTTTTTCTCAATTACAATTTTACCTTTAGCAAGAATTTTACTGCGTTCTTCTGTATTGGCTATAAACGCCTGTATGTCTTTAATATCCAGCTGTTTATCTTTAAAGCCCAGTGCATTTTTACAGTGCAGTGCGTTTTCCTTTAAGTCCTTTATTTTGGTATTGAAAACATTTGCGTCCTGACTGGACTTGCTTAGCCTTTCCTTTAGTTGGTCGTTTTCAGCTTTTAGACTGTCAAGCTGTTCCTTTGTAGGCACATTGTCCTCGCACTGTGCCGGAAAAGGGTGAACTATAGAGCCGCACACAGGGCATCTGCTGCCCTCGGTAAGCTTTTGTGCCAATATTCCGGCCTGACCACGGTAGTACAAATCCTCCATTTGGTTTAGGTTACTGCGGCTTTGTTGGTATATGTGCTCTGTTTCTATATATTCCTTTTTCGCATTTGCGTACAGCTTTGTATTTTTATTAATCTCCTGCATATGGCTCAAAAGCTGATTCAGCGTATTTAACCTTTGCTCAAGAGCTGCCTGTTCTGCCTTTGTGCTTTCAAGCTGTGCAGGGCTGTCGACCAACGAATTTATATTTTGTTCAAGGGTGGTTTTATCCCTTTGGGTTTGCTGAATGCGGCTTTCTGCCTCTTTTATGTCAGCCAAAAGACTATCCGTTTTCTTTTTAATACCATTTATTTCGCTGTTAAGCCTTTCAAGGCGGTCATAACTGCCCTCCTGCTGTTGAAGCTTTGCCAAAAGAGTGCGTGTTTCTTCAGCCTTGGGCTGCTGCTGTTGGGCGTTTTGAAGCTGTTGGGCGGCAATTTCAAGCTGCTGCTGTGAAATTTTCAACTGCTCATTAAGCCCGTCAATTTTCTTCTTCTGCTCGTTGTGTTCTTTCTTTGCGGCAGAGTAGTTATTGTCAACAGGGACAATGTTTTTTAAAAGCATATTGGCTGTGTCTGTAGCTGATTTCAGGTCAGCCATGCTTTGCTGCCGCTTTGTTAAATCTGCCAGTCTTTTCTGCGATTTTTCTAAATCCTGCAGCTGTTTATTAGACCTTTCGGCATTGGTTATAACAGCTGTAAGGCTTTGCCTTTCCTCCTTTTGTTCTGCAAGCTCCTTTTCCGTCTGCCCAAGGCTTTCTCCCTGTTGGTTTATAACTGTGCTTATAAGCTCCGCTATTTTCTTAGAGTTGTGCTGTGGGTCAAGCTCCTGCAGTTTTGAAACCACCTGCGGCTCTGCCTTTACAGAGGCTATATTTTCTTTTAGTGTAGTCTTTGTCTGTAGTGCTTTGTCCTCTGCCTCTTTTGTCATAGCCTGTAATTTTGCCTGAAAGCTTTGGTACAGAGAGGTGTTAAAAATATTTCTGAATATTTCTCCCCTGTCTTTGCTGTCGGCAAGTAAAAGCTTTAGAAAATCTCCCTGTGCTATCATAGCAAGCTGTGTAAATCTGTCGTAGTCAACCCTAAGAATATTTTCTATATACCTTGTAACGGCGGTAGTTTTGGTTATGACCTGACCTGTAGGCATAGTAAGCACCGCCTCTGCCGCCTGCTTGGTTTCGCCTGTGCCCCTTTTGGAGGGACGAATATATTCCGGACTGCGTTCAACTGTATATAAGCTGCCGTTGTGCTGAAAAACAAGCTTAACAAAGGTTTTAGTCTGCGGCTTGGCAAAGTCACTTCTGAACATATCGCCTGTTCTGTTTGTGCCGCTTGCCCTGCCATACAGTGCAAAGCATATTGCGTCAAATATAGTGGTTTTGCCCGCGCCGGTATTTCCTGTTATTAAAAACAACCCCCTGCCGCCAAATTTTTCAAAATCCACATTAACTTTGTCGGCATAAGGGCCAAAGGCACTTATAGTTAAATTTACCGGCTTCATTGCTCCTCCTCCATACAGGCAAATATGCTTTTTACAAGGTCTGCCTGCTCCTTTGTCAGCTCAATGTTGTTTTGCATTTCGTAAAATTCCGCAAAAAGCTGAACGGGTGTTTTGTTTGTTATTTTAGCAAGCTGTATGTCTGCATTGCTTTTAGAACGCCTGTTGTCAAAACGAAGCGACATAATATTCGGGTACACACTACGCAAACTGCCCATAGGGTCTATAGGCTCTGCCTCATCGGTAAGCACTGCAAATATATAATCGTCTGTGTTGCCTTGGGGTGTGTCTGTAAGCTCCCTCAGGGTTCCCTTTATTATCCGCATATCACGCATAGGCACAAGAGGAATTTCCCTTGTGGATATGTCCTTACCGTCTATTTCCACCATAACCGCACACTTCTTGCCGTTGCATTCAGAGGACGAATATTTCAGCGGAGTACCGCAGTAAGCAACATTACGGGCAGCACTCTGCCTTGTATGTAAATGTCCCAACGCTACATAGTCAAAGTCGGCAAAGACAGCGGCATCTACATTGTCTACACCTCCTACCGAAACATTTTCCGAATCGGCTCTTACAGCTGTGCCTGTGCCTGTTACAAACTGGTGTGCAGCAAGTATGTTTACGGCATTTTTGTCAATTTCAGTATTTTCAAGCACAGTTTTTACCGCCTGTGTATAGTCGTTTATTTCACCGCCGTAAAAGGCTTTTACATTGGCAGGCTTTATAAAGGGCAGTGTATAAATATTTACATTTTTGCTATTCACACAAAGGGTATGCTTGTTTGCCTTGCCGTTAAATACAGCGTCAACGAAAATATTACCGGAGCGTATAAGCCTGCTGCAAAAGCCCAGCCTTTCGGGGGAGTCGTGGTTGCCGCTTATTATATAAACGGCAGTGTCAAGCTCTGCCAACCGTGTTATAAAATTGTCATAAAGCTCTACAGCTTCGGCAGAGGGTACGCTTTTGTCGTAAACATCGCCGGCTATCAGCACACCGTTCGGCTTTTCCTTTTTAATAATATCCAGTATTTCGTTAAGTATATATTTTTGGTCAGACAGCATATTTATTTCGTTTACGATTTTACCTATATGCAAATCTGACAAATGCAAAAGCTTTATCATTGCAATTCCTCTTTTAATCAGCTTTATTGTTTATATCCTTTATAATATCTATTACCTGTGACAAATCGTCTGCCTTTTTGTAGATTATCTTGGCAGTTTCTTCGTCGGGCTGTGTCAGGTCGGGCACCATAACGGTTACACAACCGGCTCTTACTGCGGCAAGCACACCGTTTGGAGAATCCTCAAGTGCAACACACTGTTCAGGCTCAAGAGAAAGCCTGTGTGCCGCCTCAATATAAATATCCGGCTGCGGCTTGCCGTGCTTAACCATAGAGGCACAAACTATTTGGTCAAAATACTCCAAAATATTCAGCTTAGACAAATATTCTCTTGTTCTGTCCGGAGCTGTGGCGGTAGCTACAGAGCATTTCAGTCCGCATTCCTTTATGTATTTTAACAGCTGGTCAAGACCTTTTTTCTTTTCTAAGCCATACCTTTCGATATGCTCCTTCATATATATTTTTCGCAAATTTTTAACCGCATAATAGTCAAAGTCGGGGCACACAAGCTTTTGCAGCTTTGGTACGGCGTACTCCGCCGGCAGACTGCGTATTTCAAGCACATGCTCCGGCTTCATAGGAAAGCCCAGCCTTTCTGCCGCCTGTACATAGTATTTTTGAAGCCATTTTTCGGTATCTATCATCAGTCCGTCCATATCAAACAGAACGCCTTTTATTTTTTGCATAATAATTCTCCTTAGTATGTTCAAGTAGTTTACCTGCTTTTGAATATATAAAAAATCGGCTGTAAATATTATAGCATATTTACAGCCTGATTTATATATTATTTTTTACTTTATCAAAGTCCAGTCGCCCAACTTGCGGTATCTGTTAAGCATATCGTTAAAGCTTGACTCCTCTACCTTTTCACCGCCGACCTTAAACTCCTTTTTGCCCGAGGCGGTATCGTTTATAAAGGTATATTCACTGCTGTTTTCCACAAATTCGCCGTTTTGGTAGCTTTCGTAGCTAAAGCTTGTTTCAAACCTAGTGCCGCTTTTTGACACATTTGCTACATACAGCACGGTTTCGTTGTTGCTCATACTGTCTGTATACAGCTCCAGCATACAATTTACGCCGTTTTCGGTGGTGGCACTTTTTATGGTTTGCACGCTTGGGTTTGTACCTACAAAATGCATCATATCAAGCTGACAGCCGTTGCCGCCTGTGTAGTACAACAGCAAATCCGTTACACCGTCGTTGTCAATGTCCCCTACATAGTAGCCGTACAGCTTCATTTTATTGCCTGCCTCGCCGATAATATAATCGTCCTTAATGCTTTCAATGTAGCTTGCAAACTCGTCTGAAACATCTGAAACCTCTATACTCATTCGGCAGAAGGTACCCTCAAGGCCCGAAATAACGCCTGTAATGTTGCAGCTTCCTGCCTTGCCTTCACCTGTTATTATACCGCTGCTGCTTACGGTAGCCACGGCAGAGTCACTGCTTGTCCACTTTATGCGGTTATAATACGCCGCACCTAAATCGGACGGAAGCACTGCCTTAGTGTAGTTGCCCTCCGAAAGCCTTTCTATAACGGAAACATAATCGTTAAACAGTGTTCGTGAGGTTTTCAGTGAGGTATACATGGCGGTGTAGCTGTCACGGGTTTTCTTGCTTCCGTCTATTTTGTAAACGGCCTTTTTTGCCATATCCCCCAGCTTTGCCGGCTCTTTGGAGTAGTACTCTGCCTTTTTGCTTGCAGTGGTGCCGTCTGTATTATAAAGCAGCGTTGTTTTCTCTGTATAGTTCGCAGTTGCCTTGCTGTATTCTGCAATAATGTCAAAGTTGCCCTGTGAATCTGTATAAATTTCCTCAACATATGAGCTGTAGCCGGAATTTACAATTTCGCTGTAGCTTTTTTCTGTTTCACTTACATAGGCGGTACCGTTGTAATAGGTAACAACCCTCGCCTTTTGAAAATTTTCTGACAGCTTATAGGTTATAAAAAGCTCATAGCTACCGTCTTCATTAAAGTCACCGATTTTACAGCCGGAAATTTTCGCCTTGCCCTTTTTTGTTTTTGCGTAGGTATATTCTTCTGTAGGCTTCAGACTGTAAAGGTAGCTGTTAAGAGCGGTAATGTCGTCTACTCTGTCGTCGCTTACCTTTACGGTAAAGTTCTTTATGGTAGTGTCGTAGCCCTCTACATACGCTCCCACCTGACACTCGCCCTTGCTCATAGGGGTAACTACTCCCTGTGAATTTACAGCGGCAATATTTTCGTCAGAGGTGGTGTAGCGTATATTGCCTGTTTTTTTGCTGTTTGTTATTTCAGCGGAAATTTGGGCTGTTTTGCCCTCTGTAACGCTAAGCTCCTGCTGTGAAATTTTAGCGGTAAGCTCCGGAATACCCTCCGTAGGCGGCTCTGTAGGCGCCTTGGTAGCCTCCTGCGTAGGAGCCTCGGTAGCCTTTGTAAGAATATTTGCCAGTACGGCAGCATCAAAGGTACCGCCGCTTAGTGCATAAAAAGCACCTGTACCGCCTAAACCTAAAACCAAAACAATAACCAACGCTATAATTACGCCTGTAGGCACCCTGCCCTTTTTCAAATCAAATCAACACCTTTCTGTGGTTATTATTGGATAATACTCTATCTTTAATCAACTAAGAGATTACTTTAATAAATTAATAAATTACTTCAAAATTAAATCTTTAATTTTCTTAACATCGCCGTCCATAACCGCAAACCTGCTTTTAAGCTCTATGCTTACCTCGGGCGATATATTGGAATGAATATACAGCGAATCAAGCCCTGCATTGTACGAGCCTAAAACATCTGTTTCACAGTCGTTGCCTATCATTATGGTTTCCTTGGGATTAAGATTGTATCTGTCAAGAATAATATTGTAAAACGCCTTGTCAGGCTTGCAGGTGTATTCGTCTGAGGATATTACAATGCCGTCAAACTTATCCTCAATGCCCAGCATTTTCAGCTCCGGTGCTGTAAACCACCTTTGGGCATTTGTAAGCAAATATACATTTTTGCCTGCCCTTTTAAGCGAATCAAGCAGGTCGATCACGCCGTCGTACAGCTTTATATACTTTGTGGATATTGCTCTGAATGCCTTCGCCGTATATTTGCCAAAATCAGCAGGCGGCTCTACACCCTTGTTTTTCAGCAAATCCTCAAACACCTTTTCCATGCGTATGTCAATATCCGTAAAATTCGGGTGGCTTTTTGCAACAGCCTGCTTTTCCTTTTTTACCTGAATACCATATGCTTTTTTTAACTGCATCGGCGTGTACTCTGCACCCTCAAAGGCATACAGCTCTGCCATTTTATTCCACAGGTAGGCTTTTCGCTCGTTTGTGTTAATGTCAACAAGTGTTCCGTACAGGTCAAACAGATAATTTTTATACATGAGCTTACTCTCCTAATTATAAATCTAAAATACAAGTCTAATTATAACATAAAAAATCTGTAAAACAACTACAGTTTTTTAATAAGCTTTACACTTTATGGGGAATTTTGTAGCTTTTTATGTAATCATATGGTAAATCGTACTGTACCCACAGGCAAATTTATAAATAATTTGGTGCTGACAAAAATTATTATTTATGGTAATATAGTTTAGAGTATACATTGCCGCTGTTTAAGCTGCAAAGCAAAGCGGCATTTATAACGGAGGTAGTGCCCCAATGACAGACAAAGAGCGTGCCTTGGCGGCGGTAGACGCCCTGAAAAAAGAATATCCCGACGCTGTATGTTCACTTGTTTATACCCAGCCATTACAGCTGCTTATAGCTACCAGACTGGCGGCACAGTGTACAGACGCAAGGGTAAATATGGTTACGCCAAAGCTTTTTGACACCTACAAAACGGTTGACGACTTTGCACAGGCAAATGTAGAAGATGTACAGCAGCTTATAAAAAGCTGCGGACTTTACAAAACCAAAGCAAAAGACATTGTGGCTATGTGCGCCGCCCTGCGTGACAAGTTCGGCGGTAATGTACCGGACACTGTAGAACAGCTTGTAACATTGCCGGGGGTAGGCCGAAAAACTGCCAACCTTGTAGTAGGCGATATTTTTAACAAGCCTGCTGTTGTAGTGGACACCCACTGTATAAGAATAACCTCACGGCTGGGCTTCCACAGCATAAAGGATGCAACAAAAATAGAAAAAATTTTAAGGGAGCTTTTACCCCCTGAGGAATCAAACGATTTTTGCCACAGAATTGTTCTGCACGGCAGAGCGGTTTGTACGGCAAGAAGCCCCAAGTGCAGCATTTGCTGTATGCAAGGCTTTTGCCCGTCGGCATTTAAGGTTGAAAATAAAACAAATACAAAAAATAAAAATAAAACGAAAGGTGAGATATAAATAATGTCTTATCCAAAGGAATTAATAAGAAATTTTAGTATTATTGCACATATTGACCACGGCAAAAGCACCCTGGCAGACAGAATACTTGAGCAGACAGAGTCGGTTGCCCTAAGAGAAATGGAAGACCAGCTGCTTGACAATATGGAGCTGGAGCGTGAGCGTGGCATAACCATTAAGGCACACGCTGTAACATTGGTGTACAAGGCAGACGACGGCAAAAGCTATGTGTTTAACCTTATAGATACACCGGGACATGTTGACTTTAACTACGAGGTTTCCCGTTCATTGGCGGCCTGCGAGGGTGCTGTGCTTGTTGTTGACGCTTCACAGGGTATAGAGGCACAAACACTTGCCAATACATATTTGGCAGTTGACAGCGGACTTGAGATTGTACCTGTTGTAAATAAAATTGACCTGCCCAGTGCCGACCCAAAGCGTGTAAAGGCGGAAATTGAAGATGTTATAGGCATACCTGCCGAGGACGCTCCGGAGGTTTCCGCAAAGGCCGGCATTAACATTCACCAGGTTATGGAAAAAATAGTGTCTGACATTCCTGCACCACAGGGTGACGACAGCAAGCCTTTGCAGGCACTTATTTTTGACTCCTATTATGACGCTTACAAGGGCGTAATTATTTATATAAGGATAAAAGACGGTACGGTAAAGGTTGGCGACGAAATAAAGCTTATGGCTACAGGTGCGGTGTTTACAGTAGTAGAGCTGGGTTATATGCGTGCTACCTCACTGGAGCCCGCAAAGGAGCTTTGTGCCGGCGAGGTCGGCTACATTGCCGCCGCAATTAAAAGCGTACAGGACGCAAAGGTTGGCGACACCGTTACACTGGCAAACAACCCTGCATCAGAGCCACTGCCGGGCTACCGTGAGGTACAATCAATGGTATTCTGCGGTGTTTACCCTGCCGACGGTGCCAAGTACACAGACCTGCGTGACGCTCTTGAAAAGCTAAAGCTTAACGACGCTTCACTTTCCTTTGAGCCTGAAACCTCGGTTGCACTGGGCTTTGGCTTTAGGTGCGGCTTTTTGGGCCTGTTGCATATGGAAATTATACAGGAAAGGCTTGAGCGTGAGTACAACCTTGACCTTGTTACTACAGCACCAAGCGTTATTTTCAGAATAACCAAAACAGACGGTACTGTAGAAATGATAGACAACCCTACAAACTACCCTGACCCTGCACTTATTGCAAAGGCAGAGGAGCCTATGACAAACGCTCACATTTATGCCCCTGCCGAATATGTAGGAAACATTATGGAGCTGTGCCAGGACAGGCGTGGCATATTTAAGGATATGACCTATATTGACAATGACAGGGTAGATATTCACTACCTTTTGCCGTTGGCAGAAATTGTGTATGACTTTTTCGACACCTTAAAGTCACGCACCCGTGGCTATGCCTCCTTTGACTATGAGCTGGCAGGCTATGCCGAGAGCAAGCTTGTTAAGCTGGACATTATGCTGAACGGCGAGATTGTAGACGCACTATCCTTTATTATTCATGCTGATAAGGCCTACACCCGTGCAAGAAAAATGACCGAAAAGCTAAAGGAGAAAATTCCGAGACAGCTTTTCGAGGTACCTATTCAGGCGTGCATAGGCGGAAAAATCATAGCTCGTGAAACTGTAAAGGCTATGCGTAAGGATGTACTCGCAAAGTGCTACGGCGGCGACATTACCCGTAAGAAAAAGCTGCTTGAAAAGCAGAAGGAGGGTAAAAAGAGAATGCGGCAGCTGGGCAGCGTAGAGGTGCCGCAGGATGCATTTATGGCTGTGCTTAAGCTTGATTCCGAATAAACCCGATGCACACCGGTTTTATAAAGAGTTTTTAATTAAAATAAACGGCGGATACTCTATGCCTATGGTGAGTATCCGCCGTTAAATCAGCTCTGATAACGGTAAGGAAAATAAACCTTACCCAATGCATAAATCCCATAATATAACTTTGGCGTAATAGTGACAAAAGTTATATTATGTGTTAGAATTAGCATATATATGTTAAAACAAATAACTTTACAAAGAGGAATAGGCTATGAATGAAAGAATAGGCATTGTAAGCCTGGGATGTGCAAAAAACCAGGTAGATGCGGAAATGATGCTGTTTACACTTAGACAGTGCGGATATAAAATTGTGGCAGACCCTGCAATGGCAGATGTGGTTATTGTAAACACCTGCGGCTTTATAGAGTCTGCCAAGCAGGAAAGCATAAACGAAATTATTGAGCTGGGCAAACTAAAGCAAGATGGCCGCATAAAGGGCATTATTGTTACAGGCTGTTTGGCTGAAAGATACCGTCACGCCGTAAAGGAACAGCTTTACGAGGTAGACGCAGTAGTGGGCATAGGCGGCAACGAGGACATTGCCGAGGTTGTGGCTAAGTGTCTGCAAGGTGAAGAAACAGAGCTTTACCCAAGCAAAATGTGTGCACAGCTTGAGGGCGGCAGAATACAAAGCACACCGTCACACTATGCTTACCTAAAATTAGGTGACGGCTGTGACAACAGGTGCACCTTCTGTGCAATTCCTCTTATAAGAGGAAAATTCCGCAGCCGCCCGCAGGAGTCTGTTGTGGCAGAGGCAAAGGAGCTTGCTGCAAAGGGCGTAAAGGAGCTTATATTAATAGCTCAGGACACAACCCGCTATGGTATTGATTTGTATGGCGAATTCAGACTGGCTGCACTGCTGGACGAATTGTGCAAAATAGAGGGCTTAAAGTGGATAAGACTGCTTTACTGCTACCCTGACGAAATTACAGACCAGCTTATAGACTGCATGGCACGGCAGGATAAGGTGCTTAATTATATGGATATTCCGCTTCAGCACTGCAGCGACAGAGTGCTAAAGTCAATGAACAGGCGTGGCAACAAGGAAAACATAGTAAATGTTATTAACAAGCTAAGGGCAAAAATTCCGGATATTGTGCTGCGTACCACACTTATTTGCGGATTCCCGGGTGAAACCGAGGAGGAGTTTACAGAGCTTTCTGAGTTTGTAAATGAAATGAAGTTCCAAAGACTGGGCTGCTTTGCGTATTCCCAAGAGGAGGACACACCGGCGGCAAGCTTTGAAAACCAGATAGACGAGGAAATTAAGCAAAAGCGTGCCGAAATAATTATGGAGCAGCAAATGCCTATAATGGAGGAATACTGCAAAAGCCTTATAGGTAAAGAAATAGAGGTTGTCTGCGAGGGCTACGACAAGTACGCAAACTGCTACTTTGGCAGGTCTATGGCAGACTCTCCGGATGTTGACGGAAAGGTGTTCTTTAATACAGAGGACGGCAAAAAGCCGGCAATAGGCGACTTTGTAACAGTAGCTATTGATGATTACCTTGACTGTGACCCTATAGGCACAATGGTATAATATACATAGGAGAGTGATTATTTTTGAATCTTCCTAACAAACTTACGCTGTTAAGAATAATACTTGTGCCGTTTTTTGTGCTGTTTTTATTGGTAGACGCTATTCCCCTAAGCCCTGTTTTTGCTTTGGTGGTGTTTATAGCCGCTTCAATTACCGATTTTTTCGACGGTCACTATGCACGCAAGCACAATATGGTTACTGATTTTGGAAAATTCGCAGACCCACTGGCAGACAAAATACTTATAATCTCCGCCTTTTGCTGCTTTATACAAACAGGACTTATTGGTGCTGTACCGGTTATAATTGTACTGTTCAGAGAATTCGCCGTAACATCTGTACGGCTTGTGGCTGCGTCAAAGGGAAAGGTAGTAGCCGCCAATATGTGGGGCAAAGCCAAAACAGTAAGCCAAATTGTAGCGGTAATTGTTGCTTTGGTACTGCAAATTGTACTTAAGCTTGGGGGCTTTTCGGCAGAGGTATCAGGCAGTTTTGGTATTATAACCAATGTAGTTGTGTGGGTATCGGTTATTTTTACTATTATATCCGGCATAGTGTATCTAAAGGATAATGCTGATTTATACAAAAATGCCAAGTAAATATTTTGAATATTTTACTTTAAAATTTATATAATATGAGATATAATTAACCCAGTAAATATTGCAAATGCTATTGTAGGAAGTAGTAGCAGTTGTGGCAGTTTTTCAGAGAGAGCCGTGTATGCTGAAAGCGGCTTATTACTGCAGGCTGTGAATGCACCCTTACAGCACACGGCAGGAAATGGCTGTGCGGTTGTCACCGTTATATGACAGCAAGTGCGGCGAAAGCCGAATTTGGGTGGAACCACGGAGAAAGCTTACAGTCTTCGTCCCTTTGTCGGGACGGAGGCTTTTTAATTTTATAAATAAAAATTTAAACAGTACCGTAATATACAGTGCGTGGGCTGTGTAAAATGTTTACATTTGTGGCATTTAATATACGGGCCTGTTTAAAGGTTGGAGGAATATTATGGAGATTTACAACACTTTAGGACAGAAAAAGCAGGAGTTTGTACCCTATGAGCCGGGCAAGGTGCGTATGTACACCTGCGGCCCTACCGTTTACCACTATGCGCATATAGGTAATTTGCGTACCTATATAATGGAGGATGTGCTTGAAAAGTATTTAAGATTTTCGGGCTACGATGTTAAAAGGGTAATGAACATTACAGATGTAGGCCACCTTTCAAGCGACGCCGACACAGGCGAGGACAAAATGCTTGCCGGTGCTAAAAGAGAGCATAAAACCGTGCTGGAAATAGCTAAGTTTTATACAGACGCCTTCTTTGCCGACTGCGCAAAGCTGAATATTAAAACTCCCGATGTAGTAGAGCCTGCTACAAACTGCATTGACGACTTTATAAATATGGTTTCTGTTTTGCTTGAAAAAGGCTATGCATACCAAGCCGGCGGAAATGTTTACTTTGACACCTCAAAGCTTGACAGCTACTATGTGTTTGGCAACCAAACGGAAGAGGATTTAGCCATAGGCGTTCGTGACAGTGTAGAAGAAGATGAAAACAAGCGCAACAAGGCGGACTTTGTGCTGTGGTTTACAAAGTCTAAATTTGAAGATCAAGAGCTAAAGTGGCACAGCCCATGGGGTTACGGTTATCCGGGCTGGCATATAGAGTGCTCTGCCATAAGCATAAAGCATTTGGGCGAGCATTTGGACATTCACTGCGGCGGCATTGACAATGCATTTCCGCACCACACAAATGAAATTGCACAAAGTGAAGCGTTTTTAGGTCATAAGTGGTGTAACTACTGGTTCCATGTATTGCACCTGAATGACGCAAGAGGCAAAATGAGCAAGTCAAAGGGTGACTTCCTGACAGTTTCTTTACTTGAACAAAAGGGCTACAATCCACTGGTTTACCGTATGTTCTGCCTGCAGTCGCACTACCGCAAGCCTCTTACCTTCTCTTATGACAGCCTTGACAATACCGCAAAGGCATATGACAAGCTGATAAAGAAAATTGCCACACTTGACAACGACACAGAGGTTGACAAAAAACAGGCACAGCCTTATATTGACAAATTTAAAGAGGCTATGGACAACGACCTTAACACATCTTTGGGCTTAACAGCTGTGTACGATGTGCTAAAAGCAGACATAAACGGTGCAACAAAACGCTATGTACTTTCAGAGTACGACAAGGTGCTTTCTCTTGACCTGCTTTCCGGTGAGAAACGGCAAAACACAGAAAGCAGTACGGCAGACGCAGAAATTGACGCCCTTATCGAAAAGAGAACACAGGCAAGAAAAAATAAGGACTGGGCTACAGCCGATGAAATTCGTGACCGTCTAAAGGCCCTCCATATTGTAGTAGAGGACACTCCCAACGGCATAAAATGGAGATACGAAAACTAACCGGAGGAGCTTTTTAAATGGATATTTCGGCTATAATTGAATATTTAAAGGCGGCCCTGTTTGGTGTGGTAGAGGGTATAACCGAGTGGCTGCCTATAAGCAGTACCGGACATATGATTTTGCTGAACGAATTTATTCCCCTAAAGGTTTCTGCAGAATTTTGGAATATGTTCGAGGTTGTTATACAGCTGGGTGCCATTTTGGCGGTTGTGGTTATTTTCTGGAAGCAGATATGGCCCTTTACACTAAACAACGGCTCGGGAAGTACGGGAATAAAAAAGCTTGTTAAAACCGACATTCTCTCACTGTGGGGAAAAATACTTGTTGCCTGCATACCTGCGGCTATAGTAGGGCTTTTGCTTAATGATTTCTTAGAAACCTACCTTTACAACTATGTGGTAGTTGCCATTGCCCTTATAGTATTTGGTGTTGCCTTTATTGTAGTTGAAAACTGGAATAAAAGCCGTACGCCAAAGGTAACCGGCTTAAACGACTTAACCTATAAGTTGGTTATCATAATAGGTCTGTTTCAGCTGTTGGCGGCTGTCTTCCCGGGAGTATCACGCTCAGGAGCTACAATAGTAGGCGCATTGCTTATTGGCGTATCACGAACAGTTGCGGCAGAGTTTACATTCTTCCTTGCTATACCTGTTATGGCAGGTGCAAGCCTGCTGAAGCTGGTTAAGTTTGGCTTTAATTTTACAGCTCAAGAGCTTATTATACTGGTTATAGGGTTTGTTGTGGCATTTTTAGTATCTATAGTAGTTATTAAATTCCTGCTTAAATACATTAAGCGCCACGACTTCAAGGTATTTGGCTGGTACAGAATTGTACTGGGCGTTGCGGTACTTTTGTACTTTGCCCTGGCTGTACACTAATAATCTTGACATATTAACAAACACATTGGCTGTTAAATTAACAGCCTACATTCGGTGAACCGTAGGCTTTCTCATAAAATATAAGGTGCTGTGGACTTTTCCACCGCACCTTTTTTGTTGTCGTAATACTGCAATAGCTTATATACCCCTGCGATAGACATTTGGGCACAGCCGTAAAAATAAATATTTTTTACCCTGTAATTTTTACAAAACAATCCCCCTAGTACAGTCTTGATTTTTCAAGTATCTGTCCTAAGGGGATTATAAGTTTACACTTTAAATTAGTTTTGTTTATTAACTGCTAAGCAAACAGCTTAACCGGTTGCTCACGGTAAAACATACTTACTGCGGTACTCCTTGTACTCATTTTTAAACGAACCTTCATCATCATGCTTTACCTCATACAAATATTCGTGGGTTTCAAAGCTTTCCTCTTCAAGCTGTATCATACATACTGCAATGTTTGAGCAGTGGTCACTTATACGCTCAATAGATGTAAGCAAATCAGAGAATATAAAGCCCAGCTCTATTGTACACTTGCCGTCACGCAAACGCTTAACATGGCGCAGTTTAAGCTCATTTACAAGCTTGTCTATAACCTGCTCAAGTGGTTCTATTCTTTTTGCAAGTTCAATGTCGTTTTTAGTATATGCCTTGGTTGTATTGTCAACAATTTCTATAAGGGCACATATTAAAACATCTATCTCACTTATAGCGTTCTCAGAGAAGAATATTTTTTTCTCGTGCATTTCCTTAACCGATTCCTGTATGTTTACTGCGTGGTCGCTTATTCTCTCAAAGTCGCCTATAGAATGCAGCATTTTTGAGGTTTCTGCACTGTCATCGGTTGTTAAGCTTTTACTGCTTAGCTTAACCAGATATGTTCCCAAAACATCCTCGTAGGTATCTATAAGCTTTTCGTTGTCTATTATACTTGCTTCAAGCTCAGGCCTGTATTTTGCAAGCAGTGAACAGGCGTCTGTAATGGTTTGCTCTGAAAGCACAGCCATTTTGTTGCACATTGTAACACACTGTGCAGTTGCAACAGCCGGTGTATTTAAGAAACGCTCATCAATAAACGGTGTGTCGTTGTCCTCGTCTTTATCTCTGATTGTAAGACACGCAAGCTTTTCAAGAACCTTGTTAAACGGCAGCAGCAGTGCAGTAGCCGCAATGTTAAATATTGAATGTACTATAGCAATGCTTGCAGGATTTACGGCATCGTCTAAGAATGTAAAATGTAAAAATGCGTTTAATGTATAGAACAATACAAGCAAAACAACGGAGCCTATTATGTTAAAATATAAGTGAACAAAGGCGGCACGCTTAGCATTCTTTTTAGCACCTATACATGACAAAAGTGCGGTTACGCAGGTACCTATATTTTGTCCCATAATTATAGGTATAGCACTTGCGTAGGTTATGCTTCCTGTTACAGATAAAGCCTGCAAAATACCCACAGATGCCGACGAGCTTTGAATAATTGCTGTAAGCACCATACCCGCAAGTATACCAAACAGCGGGTTTGAGAACATTAGAAGAAGCTCTCTGAATTCAGGAATTTCTGCCAAAGGTTCTACGGCACTGCTCATACTGTCCATACCGAACATCAGTATTGCAAAGCCAACCAGTATTGTACCAATGTCCTTTTTCTTTTGGCTCTTGCAGAACATAATAAATATAATACCTATAACAGCCAATATTGGTGAAAAGCTGGTAGGCTTAAGCATTTTCAGCAGGAAGCTGTCACCGCTTATACCTGTTAAGCTTAATATCCACGCTGTAATGGTTGTACCTACATTGGCACCCATAATTACGCCGATTGCCCTTGAAAGCTTCATTATACCGGAATTTACAAAGCCAACTACCATTACCGTAGTAGCCGAAGACGACTGTATTACGGCTGTAACAAGCATACCAACCATAAAGCCCTTAAAGGTGCTGTTAGTAAGCTTTTCAAGCATTTGCTCCAGCCTGCCGCCGGAGAGCTTTTCAAGACCGTCCCCCATTGTGTTCATACCAAACAGGAACAGTGCAAGTCCGCCAAAAAGAGTCAGAACGGCAAAAATGTCCATAATTTTCCCTCGCATTATAAATATAATTTAATGTGGGGTACGCTAATTAACCTAAAAATTAATATAATACCCATTGCAGTATTACAGAAAATTCTACAAAATTCCGCAATAACTACATTGTAATCTAGAATACCTAAACCGTATGAAGATTATGTTCTTTGTATGTGAAATTTAAGTGAAATAATTCACATAGATTTAACAAAAAAATTACAGGCTCGGTTGTCGATTTTCCAAGCCTGTAAGAACTAAAATTATCTACTGTAATATTAAAAAAAAGGGGTTAATACATATCAAAAAATCTGCTGTTGCCTCTTTGCAAAACAAAATACTGGCTTTCGTGCCAATCGCTTTTACAAAGGTTCGGTGCATAAAAGAATAAAAGCCGGTGGGCTACAGCACTTCTGTTTTGGTCAAATATGTACTCTACAGCCTGCCTTGCAGTTTCGCTGTAGTTTTTCTGCCAACCGTCATAGCGGCAGTACTTCCGCACATCTGCAATAGAGTTGTACCCTAAAAACACCATAGAGTCCTTTAGGCACTGTGCTACCAGGCAGCAGCCCTCAAAACCCTCGCCGCCTGCTTCGCCGTATACTATTTGGCAAGCCAGCTCCTTGTCCTCCTTGCTTAAAATAACTTGACCTGTTTGGTATGTGTAGTCAGGGTTATCTATCGCAACAAGATATCCGGCGTTGTACTGTGCGTCATAGTTGTTCTGCAACTCCTGTGACCATTCTGTAGGCAGCTCTGTAGGAATGGTGTAGACCTCTGTAGCAGATACCGTAGGTGCCTCTGTCACAAGCTGTGTAGGTGCTTCTGTAGGAGCCGCCGTAGGCTTTTCTGTCGCCTTTTCCGTAGCCGTCGTTTTTGCCTTTGCTTTTGCCTGCGTCTTTGCTTTTTTAGCAGTCTTTTCTGTAGGCTTTTCTGTTGCTTTTTCCGTTGCCTTTACCTTAGCCTTTGCTTTAGTCTTTGCAGCAGCCTTCTTGGTTGCTTTTTCTGTTGCTTTTTCTGTTGCCTTGGCAGTCTTTTTAAGATTTTTTGAAGACGCCTCCTCAACACTGCTGTACGACCTTGGTCGTACCATATCTGTATTGGAATTCAGCTTGCCTACGCCTGCACTCTGTACAATCGTCGCAAGCGTCAAGGAGATTACCGTAACCAGTGCGATTTTTGCATATTTTGAATATTTCTGCATTTTCTCACCCTTTATTTTTTCTGTTGACTATGAATATATACATATCACATACTTTGTTATTATAGCTGATAAAATTAAAAATTTCAAATTAATTACAAAATTTCGTAATTAATTACAAAATAGTTATAGCTCTTTATTTACTTTGTACAGCAGATTTATCCAATTCTATTGTATTATCATTATATTTAAGCTTTATTTTATCACCGTACAAATTGTATTTAAATGAAAAAGTACTTTTCAAGCTGTCGTCAAATATCTGTATGCTGTTATTATCTATAATGGCATTACCCTGGATTTTGTAGGATTTATCAGCCGATTTTATGGTTAACGCTGCACAGCCTTCTTCAAATGACAGCCTTATTTCCTTGCCGAATTTGTCGCTTTTTTCCCAACTGTACGCCGTAAGCTCATCGGGAACTGATACTATCTGCCTTTGAGTACAACCGCAAAGCAACAAAAAAAGCGATATTATAAAAATAAAATATACTGTTTTCTTCACCGCACTCACCTCCGTAAATTTATACGCAGGCAAGAGTAAGAATTATGTTAATAAAAATATAACATTTGCATATGACAAATTATAACTAAATTTACTTTACTAAATGTAGAAATAATGCTATAATTATTTCTACTGATTTAATGGGCAAATCTTGCTGCAGTGCAGACTGTTGCTTTACCTTTGAATGAATAAACTATAACACAGATGAATGGAGGATATTTATATGGCAAAAAATCAATTTTTTATGTATAAAAATAAACCGCTTGTTAGAAGCGGAGATGTTCTTTACTATGGTAGTATGAGCGACCCTTATGTTGTTCGCATTAAAATCAAAACAAAAAAAACAGTTAAAGACCTTGAGGTGGCCGATAAAGTAAGCATTCAGCTTATGAGTACTTCGCAGGAAATCAGCCCAAGGAAGCAGGTAGTAAGAGCTACCGAAAAGAACGGGCTGTATATGGCAATGGACTTTGCGGATGTATGGCTGAAAAGAGCACTAAAGCCGCAATAATATTTCTGCAAAAAAATAGAAATGAGCAGCTGCAAACACTGCAGCTGCTCATTTTTTATATTCAGAGTCCTGCTATTCAATAGCAGCTACGCCCTTAGGCTTACGCAAAGGGACTGCTTAGCTTGAAAAGGGACAAAAAATCAAGGTCGGTGCTTTTAAATGCACCGACCTTGTTGTTACGGTTAGGATTAGCCTTTGACTGCTCCGGCTACAATTCCCTTGATAATGTACTTTTGACATATCAAGTAGAATACTACTATAGGAATAATAGAAAGCACAATCATGGCCATCATATTTGCCATATCTATTGAGCCGTATCCGCCTCTCAGATACTGAATTGCCATTGGCAATGTCTTTGTGTCTGTTGCGTTTAAAAGCAAATACGGAAGCAGGTAGTCGTTCCATATCCACATTGCGTCAAGAATTGCTACTGTAATGGCTGTAGGCTTTAGTATAGGGAATACTACCAAGAAATATGTTCTCAGTGCACCGCAGCCGTCTATCATAGCCGCTTCTTCTATTTCAAGAGGCACGCTTTTAACAAAGCCAACAAACATAAATACTGCTAAGCCGGCACCAAAGCCCAAGTAAACAAATATAATGCCAACCATATTGTTTAAGTGAAGCTGTGCGGCAATTTGTGACATTGGGTACATTACCATTTGGAAAGGCACAATCATTGAAAACGCACAAAGCAGATACAAAAGCTTTGAGTACCACTTTTTAACACGAACAATAAACCATGCACACATAGATGTGCACAAAACTATGAGAAGCACTGCAAACACTGTTATAAATACCGAGGTTAAAAACGCCGGAAAAAATCCAATCTTTTGTGCGCCCTCAATATAGTTGTCAAAGCCTACAAAGGACTGGGCATTAGGAAAGGCAAACGGCTCTGTTCCCAAATAATTCTTTGCCTTAAAGGAGTTCATTATTACCAAAAGTATAGGTGCAATAAACATTGCCGCCATCACAGTAAGAATAATAATGAAAGGTACATCCTTTGCCTTCATTTTTCTTTTTGGCTCTTTCTTCTTCTCTTTGGTCTGATTACCGGCGGACACCTTTTTTATACCACCGCCCGGCTGATGATTGCCTGCCGGCTTTTCACCGACTACCGGCTTTTGAACAGGGATATTAATATTTTGAGTATTGTCTGCCATTAGCTTTCAACCTCCTTACGCTTGGTCAGGTACAGCTGTGTTAATGCTATAGCCGCAACTATTATAAAGAAAACAACCGCTTTTGCCTGACCTACACCCTGGTAGCCTACTCTGCCGTAGAAGGTGTTGTAAATATCCAACGCAAGCATCTGTGTTTGTCTGCCCGGAGCACCTGCAGTAAGTGCAAGGTTCTGGTCAAACAGCTTAAAGGAATTTGTTAATGTCAGGAATGTGCATATTGTTACTGACGGCATTACCTGAGGAATTGTTATTTTAATAAGCTTTTGGAAGCTTGTTGCACCGTCTATGTCGGCTGCCTCCAGCAAGTCCGGCGATACATTTTGTATACCGGCAATATAGATAATCATCATATAGCCTATTAGCTGCCAGTTCATTAGTATTACTAAGCCCCAGAAGCCATATGAGGCGTCATATGTTATTGACAAACCTGCAAACGACAGTACGCCGTTTATAATCATAAGCCAGATATAGCCTAAAACAATACCGCCGATTAGGTTTGGCATAAAGAATATTGTTCTAAAACCGTTAGTTCCCTTTAGGCCTTTGGTTAAAAGCATAGCAAGCAAAAATGCTATTACATTTATAGTTATAACGGAAACTATTGTAAACTTCACCGTAAACCACAGTGCATCAACAAAGCCCGAATCGCTAAATGCTTTTATATAGTTACTAAAGCCTACGAACTTAGCATCTGTTATTGTTGTAAATTTTGTAAATGATAAGTAAATGCCCATAGCAAAAGGGGCCAAAAAAGATATTATAAACGCTATTACGGTTGGAAGTATAAATACCGGAAACCAGCGTTTTATGGATTTTTGCATAAATAGTCCTCCTTAATTCCGACTGCTTGGCAAAGCTGTAGGGGTTGTTTAATTAACAGCCAAAGGTTTACTTTAAAGCAGCTTAAAACAGTCTGTAGAAACATTTCTCCCGCACCCTTGGGGGTACGGGAGAACCATACAATTATCCTTTAATCATTCTACCTTCAGCAAATTACTCAGCCTTTAAGCTAACCTCGGTCTTCCAAGATGACTTAGCGTCATCAACAACCTTGTTCCACTCTTTCTGTCCCTGAACATACTCAAGCAGGCTTGCACCGAAATCTTCCTTCCAATGCTCACTTGGTATACCCTGGAATGTCCACTCAACTGATGATACGCCGTCCTTTTCCATCCAAGCAAGAACTTCCTTTGCCAATGGGTTTTCCGGACGCTCGTTCTCTGAGAATGTAGTGAACGGAGCAATAAATCCAAGATCTTTTACTACAGCCTTCTTGCCGTATTCTGATGAGAACAGCCACTCTAGGAAGTCTACTGAAGCCTGCTGCTTTGCAGGATCAACCTTGTTGTTAACAGCAAAATAGTTCTCTGTACCTACGCACAAGCCCTGGCTCTCTTCACCGTCAACACCTGTGTAGATAGGCAAATATTTAATGTCGTCTTCCTTAACAACATTACCCTTTGTCTTTGAAATAGGATCCCAGCCCCAGTTACCGTTCTGAATCATAGCTACATTGCCAAGTGCAAATTCACTCATTGATTCGTCAACAGTCTTAGAACCCAGCTGATTCTTTTCTGTGCAGGAATTGTTTGTATATAGGTCGAATATGCCCTTGAAGTTGTCGGCATATTTAAACTCGATCTCCTTAGCGTCCAGACACTTTGTTATGGTACTGGTCTTGCCGTCCTTCAGCTCATAATACAATGGCAAATCCATTAGGTGAGTCTGCCATCTCCAGTCGTCGCCCTTTTTAAGTGATGTAGAACCAAACACACCCTTAATTCCAAGCTCGTCCTTAATCTTAGTCATATCCTCAACAACTTCCTTTAGCTTCTTGAAGTTGTTGATTTCGCTCATATCCTTATAGTCGGTTGACTTCTTGCTTGACTTAAAGTACTTATCCATAATAGCGTTATTATAAATAATACCATAGCCCTCAACAGCATACGGCACACCGTAAACACCGTCGCCATTCTTAATAGCAAGGCTCTTATCCGAAAGATTAGCATAAAAATCTGTACCGCTTAGGTCTGCACAATAGTCCTTCCAGCTTTCATAGCCTACAGGACCGTTTATCTGGAAAATAGTAGGTGCTGTGTCGGCGTTGGCCATCTGAGTTGAAAGTGTTTTTTCATACTCACCGGAAGCAGCTGTAGAAACCTTAACCTTAATGCCTGTTTCTTTCTCGTACTGCTTTGCAATTGCCTCATACTTATCGGAAATTTCCGGCTTGAAGTTTAAGTAATAGATTTCCTTTACACCTGATGTATCAATCTTTGACGAGCTGCTAAGCTTAGAGGTATTATCTGTACCGCCGCCTGCTTCCTGCTCGCATCCTGCCAAAGCCATAGCTGATGCACTAACACATAAAGCCATAAACACTGCAGCAAATTTTGTTATTTTGTTCATCGAACCTTTCTCCTTTTCTTCTCAAAAAATTTTTTCTCAATTCTTATTTTGAAGTGCTTTGTTAAAAATATACATTTATTTTAACCATTGCCACCTCTTGATTGTCATTTTACCACTTCACATTTTTGTTTTCAATACAAATTCGCAACTTTTTTTATAATGCTATTAAATTTTATATTTTACACAAATCCACTAACAACTTTATAAGCAAAAGCAATAAAAACCTGTATTTATGCAATAAATTTAATTATTTTTATTTCGTATAAACAATTTTATATACATTTTATACCAAATTATCTTGAAATTATTTCATATGCATTTAAACATCCTGATTTTTCCAAGTGGCAGGGCTTCTTACGCTGATAGGTTCATTTTAAAAATTCTTTTATTATTATATAGTTTTATTATTAAATTATACAAAAGCAGCAGTATGCACCGTTCACTGCATACTGCTGCTTTTTAGCTCGCTCTCTCTTTTGGAATATATACAGCCGCAATAATTCTGACGGTAAAGGCTATACTCCTTTGACAGTATTATCGAGCGTTTATATCCGTTTTTCTTTTTAAAGTCGCTGAATAAGAATTTTACACCGTTTTCAAGGGAAATATCCTCACCAATTTTATTTATAAGCTGTGCATTTTTCAAGGGACTGATTGTAAGCGTGGTAGAAAAATAATCAAAGCCCCGTGCCTTCGCCTGACAGGCAGTTTCCTCCAGCCTTAGCCTAAAGCATTTTTCGCACCGTTCGCCGCCCTCGGGACAAGCCTCCATTCCCTTACAGACTGCAAAAAAGTCGGCAGGCCTGTACTCCCCCTCCAGAAAGCTGACCTTATTTTTAACAGGCATACTTTCAATAAGTCTTTTTTGCTCGGACGCCCTGTAGCGATATTCCCTTTCCAAAGAGATATTTGGGTTATAATAAAACACGGTTATATTAAAATAATCCGACAGATATTCTATTACATAGCTGCTGCAGGGAGCACAGCAGCTATGCAGCAGAAGCGTTGGCACAGCACCGGCCTTTTTAATTTTTTCAATTTCTTCGTCAAGTATTTTTTGATAATTAATTTTATTCAACTCGATTACTCCTGCCGTAAAAATGTTGCAAGCCATAAATTTATTAAGGAATATACCATGCTTTTATTTACTTGCTTTTTAAGTATTATGCCAAAATCATATCCGCCAGCTGTCCGCAGGTGCGGGCTACATTTACAGCTCCTGCCTCCAAAAGCTCCTGTTCGCCCCTAAAGCCCCACGCACAGCCTATAAATCCAACCTGTCCGTTTTGTGCAGTAAACACATCAACATTACTGTCACCTACATAAACAACCTGTGATTTGTCAGCGTTCAGCTCTTTAAGCATAGCATTCAGCGATGCAGGGTTTGGCTTTATGTCAAAGCCCTCTTTTTTTCCCCACGCCTTTGCAAAGAAAATGTCCGGAAACAGCTTGCCCAGTATACTTTCAACAAATGCGTCGGGCTTGTTTGAAAGCACTGCAAGCGTTACCCCATGCTTTTGCAGCTTTTTCAGCATTTCACTACCGCCGCTGTAGCGGCAGGTTTTATCTACCGTATGCCTGCTGTAATAGCAGTCAAAATCCGTCTTTAGCGTTTTTATTACATTCTCATCTTCACTGCCGGAGGCCTTTTTCACTAAATTTACAATTCCGGAGCCTACCATTTGTTTATATGCCTCAACAGGATATGCTTTGTAACCGTTTTTCTCAAGTGCATAATTAACTGCGTTGGCTAAATCCTCCAATGTATTTGCCAATGTTCCGTCTAAATCAAACACTGCATATTTGTACATTTTTTCATTTCTCCTGTTCTTATTTATAAATTAAAAAAATCATCATTTATACTGTCATTATTATCAACAGCTTCACTGCTGTCTGTATCCTCCTGATTTCTTTGACCTTTGTTTTTAACCGCCGCCAGCTGTTTCATTGCCTCTTTGTATTTCAGCCTTTGGTTATGCCTGAACAGCAGGGTGATTATCAGCAGAGCCGGTATGACTATTGCACCGCAAATTACGCAATACACCGCAACCCCCGGAGGGTTAGCCTCGGTGGCACTGTAGCTGAAAATAAAATTACCGCCGTTTACGGTTGAGGTGTAGCTTTGGTCGCTGTTTAAATTTGTTTCAGCTCCCTTGTCGCCGCTTTTATTGTCTACTGTTACCTTTCTTATGCTTTCTCCGCATTCGCTTTTTACGGTGTAGTGCATATCTATATTACTGTTGGCACCTGTAAGCATATGACTTATATTTATAGTATCACGAACATTCAGGTCGGTTACAACCGACATATCGTTTGTATGGCGTGTGCTTTCAAAGGTATTGCCGCTTCCAAACAAATCACCTACGGCATTACTTATATCAGGTGCTGTGCCCTGCTGGGTTACTCTGCAAACAATTCCCTCTGATATCGACTCCTTTGACACAGTAAAGCCCTTATCCGTCAAAAAGCCATAAGCATAATCAAGTCCCTTTTCACCTGTGTTTCTGTCATATACAAAGTCGACCACTCTTTTAAAGGCATTGTTGCCTATAGATGTAAGGGCTACATTTATGCATTTAACACTGTACTGCATACCGTCAGGTATTCGTATATCAAAATTACCGTTGGTGTTATTTATTTTATAGGTACTGTTAGCCCATTCACCGCAGGTCTGCCATTCGCCGTTTTTCAACTCTACTCCCTCACCATGGGTAGTTTCCTCCGGCAGGGTGTAGTTATAGCTCATAATTACATTTTCCTTTGTGTCGGAAACAAAGCCCAATAAATTTATTCTTTCCTCAAATACAAGCTGCTCTGCTAAAGGCGTACTGCTCTGATTTTGGTCGCCATAATATATATTTTCGTTGCGGCAGTCCAAAAACAGCTGTGTATATTGCTGCAGCCTTTCAATATCTATGTTTTTATAATCTACAGTATAATCCATATAGCCGTTATTTTCTGACCAACTGCCTTTTCCGTCGGAATTTGTGCGTGAGGTCATTAGGGTTTTTAAGGACTCACCCAGCTTATCATAGGTTGACTTTGGAACAGATAAAACCATACTTCTGTCATAAACGCTGTTTTTGTGATTCACTGTGCTTACCGTAACGCTGTGTACAGGCTCGCCCTTTATTGTAGAGGTATTCATTACAGAGGTTTTACTGCTTAAAACCTCATTATTATACTTAACTACATTTGAGGTTGACTGCACATCAAGGTTAATATCCTTATAGCCCTTTTGATAAAGGTCATCGGTAAGCCATTTTACAAGCTCCATACCGTCATAATCCTCTTGGTAATATGTACCCTTTGCCAGTACTGTGTCGGTATATCCGTATGCAACAGAAATCTGTCTGCCTATAATTCCGGCAACCTTTGTTTTGTATTCCTCCAGCGAAGTAAAGGAAAGCACAAACACACAGTTATATCTTCCGTCAGCAACCTCTGTACGATAGCTTAAATTATCCGGACAGCCCTCTTTAATAACTGTTTTTAGTTGATCTGACTTATCTTTATTTACAGCCATATCTCCGTCCAGCTTCAAGGTTACTACACGCTCGCCTACAAAGTCGTTTGTAATTTTCATCAGATTTTCTACCTGAGTATTTATTTCTCCGCAGCCGCTTAACACTACTGCCGCCGCTATGATAAGCAGTGCTGTAAGCGTCAGCTTTGCTGTAGCTTTAATTATCTTCAAATTCAACATCTCCATTGCAACCGGTATCTTAAAGTGCTATAGCCTATTTGCGTAAGACTACAGCCCTAATTCCTGCTCAAGCAAAATCGCCCTGGTCGGTGCGGCCTCGGCACCCTCTATTTTAAGCGGCAATGCCGCCAATATGTAGCTGCCTGTAGCTATTTGCGACAGGTCAAGATTTTCAATTATTAAAATATCTTTTAAGGCCAACTCACGGTGCACAGCATATTCTTCACTCTCATAGGCAATTGAAGCATTTTCAGTGCCAACCATTTCAACATCATACTCACCCATAACAAACACTGCACTTAATGTAAGAATACCTTCCCCTACGCCTTTAAAAAGAATTTTTTTGCAGCAAAAGGGAAGTATTTTTTCCATATCCTCACCCGTTAAAGGGTGCTTTGCCTCTACCACAGTGCAGTTACCGTAAAATCGATTCATTTGGTAATCGGTTATAGTATTTCCGTCATCAAAAAAATGCTTTGGCGTATCAATATGAGTTCCGGCATGGTTACAAAATTTTATTTTGGACAAATTATAGTCCTCACCGCAGTCAATTCTTGTAACCCATTGAAAATCCGTAATAGGATCTCCCTCATAAACCGGCGTTGAGGTTAGCTCCTTGGTTATATCATGAACAATCATACTATACCCCCATTTAGATATATTCGACTAGATTATACCACATTAGCTAAAAGAATAAAAGCATTTTGCAATATTTTAGCACATTTTAATTGACATATTTAACTGATTAACTTAAATTTTTTACTTAAAGCACCGTTTTATTTTGTAACAGCAACAAAAATTTCATTTATACACACATCAAGGCTTCTTTTATTTAACCTTTCTTCACAAACATTTTCTTTCTATACAGGTGCTGTATTTAAAATCCAATAAAGCCCCTGTCACTGCCCACTCTTAATGAATATGTCGGCTGTTTGTTTATAGCCGCAGCAGCATATAATCAATGTAATAAGGCACTGAAAGCACCGTATAATTAATTGCAATAAATAAAGCCAAAAGGCTTTTAAAAATCAAAATAAAAGCACAGGAAAAGCCTACGAAAATCAATTAATAAAAAATTTAAAAAAACAGTTGACACATTAAATAAAATAGGCTATAATAATAAAGCTGTATGAAGCGGCGGCAAATTAAATATCGCGGGATGGAGCAGATGGTAGCTCGTCGGGCTCATAACCCGAAGGTCGTAGGTTCAAGTCCTGCTCCCGCAACCACTTTTTTAAACAAGCACACTTGGGTGGGCTTGTTTAAGTGTATTTATTTATAATCCGGTAACATAATAATTTAACCTATCCAACGCCACAGTCAGCTCACGCAATACAGCGATTTATGAGTTTTGCACTTCTGAAGTCTCCTCGACTTTCATTGTTTAACTGTGCCGATTAACAAACGTATTAATCAGAGTATTAGCAGCTCTTATCCAACTCGTCTAAGTAGCAGCTTTAAATTTGTTGTGATGGAGCAAATTTAAACTGGCACGCTTTCGGTTCACATCAATTTCGCAACTGTTGTGTTAGGAAGCTCTCACTCAAGAGAACAGCTTGACTGCTAATGCGTCGAGGTCTTGGCGGTACTGTTAAGACTGAGCCTTTGTATAGTTACTATGTTCCGGGGATTTAGTTTTAAAAATTGAAACAAAAAGAAAGCTCGTACAACCCAATGTGCTAAAAGAGTGTACGAACTTCCTTGACAAATCTATTTCAACCCTATATAATATACAGGATATTAATAGCGTTCACAAGTTATTACGAGTTCTGCTTTAACTCTAATAGCGTATGCCTGCTGATTGTCGGCGAAACATTCAGTGGGCTGTGGATGCTTTTATTTTTTTGTTTACGGTTATATTATACTACACTTTTTGCCGTTTGTCAATTATAAAAGGGGAAAATTTGTATTTTTTTGTATTTTATATTATCTAGTTATGTGTCTTTTGGGGGTTATTATGAACAGCAACTTTAACAATAATACAGATAGAGAAGAAACTGCTAAGAAGATTTTAAGTTATTGGAATGTGCTTTCTTTTTTGGAATTTATTAATCCGGAAAGCAACAACAAAAGTGAACTTATTTTACTAGAAAGCCAAGAAGATATTCCTTGGAACAAAAAAAGAAATACGTGTCTTTATCAAAAGGAATCTAAGAAGGCGTTTTATCAAGTATATTATGGTAAAATGAAAACAGATGAAGTTATAGAAAATCTCCTAAAAAAATGCAATGTAGACTATACAGATAATACCATTGAGAAAGATAACTCCGAAGTGTTTTTACTCTGCCTTACATTTAATACAGACGGAACTCTAATCTTCGATTCAAAAAAGAAATGTACTTGTACCTCATTTGCTATGTCAAAATTTATGTGGGCTGTATATAAGGCAATTAATAAAAAAACACTAGATATAGATTTAGACAGTAGAGATTTTAATAAATTTCAACGTGACATAAATAGCTCTATAGTTGATGAATATCAAAAAGGCTATAAGACGGTAGAAGAATTTAAGAAACATCAATACACATTAAATGAAATTAAGGGGCTTCTTGATTTTGTTTTCTCTAAAATTGGTACTACATTAAATGTGAAAGAAAAGATGTGTTATGGTAAGCCTATATTAGCTTATTATATTAAATCAAACTCCAAATACAGCCCAATTAGTACAGATTGTTATGGGTGGGACTTACACAAGATAAGAAATGATACTAATATACCGAATATACTTTTAGATTTTATTTGTGCGTGTGACGAATCCAACATTCAAAAAAATAATAGGGTTGAAATCAATAACAATCCTGAAAATATGGTAAAATGGCTCTCTCCTGAAAAATTTCCTATGGGATTGTGGCCATCAAAATACCACCCTGGACTAATGCAACAAATAGCAATAAATATCGCTACATCTTACGAAGAAGACATTTTTTCTGTAAATGGTCCTCCGGGGACTGGAAAGACTACCCTACTGAAAGAGATAATCGCTTCTAATGTCGTACAACGAGCTAAGCTCCTGTCCGAATATGGGTCCCCTGATGATGCTTTTGATTCAAAAGCCTGCAAATTATGCTGTCCTATCGATACCAAACATTCAATTTGGTATGAGTTAGAAAACAAGAGTAAAGATATATGCAAATATAGTATAATTGTTGCTTCAAACAACAATGCTGCTGTTGAAAATCTTTCTAAAGAGTTACCAAAATCGATAACGGATGACAAAACCGGCTTGTTTTCAAAAAATCAAGACAATACATATTTTGGCGATATTGCAAGTAAACTAATCAGCAAAGATAATCAAGATAGCGAACCTGCTTTCGGTCTAATATCGGTTGCATTGGGTAAACAAGAAAATATAAAAGAATTCGTGGCAAAATTTTGGTGTGATAGCTCAGGCTTTTCAACTTTAAAAAATTACTATGAAAATAACCATAATTCCTATAGTGATTGGAAAGAAGCGTGCGGAAATTTTAACGAAATATATAATAAAGTTGTTAATTATCGTGAAATTATTAAACAAGATTTCAATCAATTATCCACTAGTATACAGAAGCTTTCAACGAGAAAAATCGAACTGGAAAATTTAACATCAGAAGAAAAAAATATAGAAGTTAAACTTCAAATGCTTAATAATTGCAAATTTAACCTTGAACAACAGTACTCCCATTGTCAAGCAACATTAAATGCATTGGGTTCTCGTGTTCCCCCTTCAAAGTTAAAGCTTTATAAATGGCTAACATATAAACCTCCAAAAGGCAATATTATTTCAATTAAGCGTGTTCTTTGGAAATTATTAATCGATAATGAGGTACAGCAATATTTTATTACTTACAACATCTCTGAGAATATAAGCCTGCAAATCAATAATAATAAATTGTATCTTGAATCTTTAATAAGCAGTAAAAATGATATACAGCGTAAAATAAAAGAACTAAAAAAAGACATACTAAATGAGAAACAAACTGTATGTCAAATCAAGGATAAATATGAAGCAGTTACTGATAGTACTTTTTGGGATAACATAGAGACTAATGGCATCTCACAATCTTCGTGTCCTTGGACGAACGATGAGTACGATAAGTTAAGAGAGGAATTATTTTATAAAGCACTTATGTTAAATAAAGCTTTTGTACTATCCAGTAAATGTGTGAGAACCAACATAGACCTACTCTGCAACTATTGGAATACCCCCTTTAATTTTGCAGGTTCGGATGTAAACGAGTTTTATTCAACCTTGCTAAACACACTGCTTTTGGTTGTACCTGTTGTGTCAACAACATTTGCAGCAGCAAGCAACTTTTTAGGAAGAGTTGGCAAGGGAGAATTAGGTACTCTAATTATAGATGAAGCAGGGCAAGCTACTCCACACAGTGCGGTTGGTTCTATATGGCGTGCTCAAGAAGCAATAGTTGTTGGTGACCCACTTCAAGTTGAACCAATATTTTCTATTCCTAAAGAATTTATAAAACAAATTGCAAAACTAAAAATAAAGGATAACAACCTAACAATTTACCGTGCTCCAGATTTATCTGTCCAAATGTTAGCTGACAATGCTAATATTTATGGAGGGTATAGCAACAACAGTATTTGGCTAGGTTGCCCTTTAATAATACATCGAAGGTGTCAAAGCCCAATGTTTGATATATCAAACAAAATTGCCTATAACAACAGAATGATTAACAAAACCCCTGGTGGAAATAACCTTAGCGAGCTTGTTTTCCCTTGTTCTGCTTGGATTGATATTAAAGGAAAAGAAAAAGGCAATAAGGACCACTCAGTAGAAAAACAAACTGAGGTGATAAAGGATATAGTTACGCATATTAAACAAAATAAAGCTAATGCAAATGTATTTATAATCACTCCGTTCACCACAGTTAACGCTAAAATAAAACCTATTGTTAAAAGCTCTGATATTGCCAGTGGAACAATACATACCTTTCAAGGAAAAGAGGCAGAAGAAGTTATTTTAGTGCTTGGGTGCGATGGAAGCGATTCCGGCAAGGCTGCTGCCAATTGGGTTGGGCAAAAGCCTAATATAATCAATGTTGCGGTTTCTCGTGCTAAAAAAAGACTTATTGTAATTGGCAACTATGACCTTTGGAAAAACGTAGGATATGTTGATGAAATATGCAAACAGCTTTGCGATTATAAATTTAATTCCTTTGAGGAGTTATTAAATCAAAATTTTAATGAACAGTAAGTTTTTGGGTTTTCATATAGTATATATAGAATGTATTTTTCTTTTGTTCTAATTTTTAAAGCATTTAATTACCTATTATAGTGAGGTGTTCACGTGAAATTAGATACTAATTCTTTTTTTATGAAAATATCGTTGCCAAAACGGTATTATGACAATTACATAATATCCCAAAAATATAATTATGAGAGCAAAAAGTTCTTTGAATATTTTGATGAATTCTGTCCAACAGAATTAGACAAAGACAAACAAAATAAAGTGGTTACAAAACTTAAAAATATCCGTGATGACATACAAAATAATTTTAATTCCATAAACAAAGTTTTTAAATTCTATGAAGATATTGATATAGCAAAAGCGCAAATTGAGTTTGAAAATTTTATGGACAGTATTAAAAATGATTTATTTTTAACTACCATAGACGATTGGAACGAAATTGAATGTAACCTTACTAAAATTAGACAAACTACAACTTCAAACTTTTTTAGAATTAGACCAGTTGAACATCCTTCGGATGAAATAAAAAACAATCCCTATGAATTATTCCATATACCCATAACTAAACGTCAATATAGTAATAATGAAAGGTTTAGTCTAGCTGGATTTCCATGCCTTTATTTGTCTACTATGCTCCCTTTGGCTTGGCAGGAATGTCATTGCCCGAAAATCTACTATTACTCTAAGTTTAGATATAGAGCACAAGTGAACGAGCCTTTTGTAAAACGAAATTTTGATACCGAACCAAAGTTTTTATCTTTGTATGCTCCTTATGAAATAAATGAATATGGGAATTTTAATAAATATCATAATTTTGAACTTTGGCTAGCAACAATAACAAAGTATTTAAAAATATATCCTTTAGTATTAGCTTGCTCATTCATAAATATCAATGGTAAAACACCTTATAAGCAGGAATATATAATACCGCAAATGCTAATGCAATGGCTTTACCACCATATTGATGAAATACAGGGAATCACTTATTTTTCGTGTACAAATATGACATCCGTTACGGATAAATGGTGTGCATATAATCTAGTTATGCCAGCAAGTCCGCCGTATGATAAAGATGGAAAATACAGCAAAAAACTTTTGGAGACCTTCTACATTAGCCGCCCCATGTTATACTCTCTTCCAATTATGGATAAAGCTAAAACATATAGTAACAAGTTATTTATTGAAGATAAACTCAAAAAAATAAATGAATTTCAAACAAAATATAAACCTATAGATGATATAGGAAATTGTGTTGAAACAATTGCGGAGTTTTTATCTTGCGTTATTGCAATCTTTGAGCATTGCGAAAATTCTGATACTAACTTATTGCTACATTATTTATATTCTCTAAAAATCAACTGGGTTCTTCTTCACAATAAGGGCAACGATAAGTTGATAAGCGCAAAGAAGAATAAATTGTGTAAAAATGACGAAAAAATGCTTGAGGTATTTGAACAATTATATCATGAAATATTTTCAGACCATACAAGACAGTGTAATATCTACAATATTTTGTATAAATATATCGACTTTATGTGGAATGATTTAACAACAGATACAGACATTATTATATATGGATTTAATCTGGATGAAATTAAAGAAATCGAGGAATGGCTAAATCAAAGGCATTTGCTTTTTTACTGCAAAAATTTAGCCAAGCATTCCGAAATTGTAACTGATTTAAATGAATTTACTAAGACAAGCGGTGGTAAAATCGGCAAACTTTTAAAATACAAAACAAAAACCATCAATGGGGCAAAGAAAAAATTTGTTCTAATTGAACATCCATTTATCATTATACAAACTAGCAATACTATGTATTCTAATAAGAATAAGATTATTTTTAAAAATATTCTGCACGAACTAGAAGAATGCCTAGAAAATGGACTGTATAATTTATAGAAGAAAGCGGAACCGGTTCCGCTTTCTATAAAATAAAAACCACTGTAAGCATTGTATTAATACTTACAGTGTTTTTTATAATTTTGCCTAATTTCTGCTAACGCTCGGTTTAGTTCTTCCCTATGGGCGTTTGCTATTCTAACAATAACCTTAGAGTTACACACCCTGTAACACAAATCCTTTTTTATGTCCGCATCAAGCATACTAAAGCTTGACTGTTCAAGCTCCACATACTTAAAATCCAATTGCTCGATAAGTGAGTTGTAACCATTGAAAACAAAATCAACAACAAGGCTCTTGTTTACATCTATTGGAATACTATCAGCCACTTCCTCAACATCCAAACGGTTCAATACAGGAACATATTTGTCTAAGCCAAAGTTATCATTTATAAGCTCCACTAAGAGCCTAACCAATATGTCATTTTTTCTCTTTACATTTCTCGGATAGGACAGAGAAATCAAAGATAAGTTATTATCAAAGTTTGGGGCTAAACCTATATATTCACCTGTATCAGCATTTCGCAAAAAGCCATAGTTAAATGTATGTCTGTCAAGATTAGCAACCAGTGTATCCATAAATAATATCCTGATATAATCACCAACTGCACAGGGGCAATATTTCTGTATAACAGATAAACTTACAGCGTAATCATCATCATCATTTACATAATCAAACATTGGCTCAAAATTTACACCGGCATTGTTAGTAAAATCCCTTGTTTTTATATACCCCTCACCCATTTGATAATCAGCCATATTAAACCCTAACTTTTTGCCAAGCTTATAGGTAAACAATTCTGAAAACATTTGCATATCATTAGCTGTTTTATACATAAACCAAGCACCGTTAATGAGCTTCCAACATTTTTCAAAGCTGCCGGTATTTGTAAGCTCAGGAGTTCTTTTATTTTTGCTGTTGCTTGCATTGTTAAAATTATCATAGCCACCCGAAAGTGCCAGTTCGGCAAAAAAATCATCTTTAAATCTAACATCTTCGTATGTTAAGCTGCTGCCTATTTCCTTTACCCAATAAGTATCTGTAATCGTAACAGCATTTACACTGATGACTGTGTTGAAATCGTCTTTTTCTTTAAGACGCAGAGCCTTTTTCAAAAGTCTGGAATTAACTCTGTGAGAATCAATTGCCCTATGCTCTAGCCAGCTTTCAAGGTGCTTTGTTTTTACTAGGTAATAAGGAGCAAGCTGTGCATTTAAAATTTCAAGTTCACCGTTTTTATAGACAGCAACCCTAATGTCCTTATTCATCACATACAGTTCCATAAAATCACCTCACCGTTATTATACATTACTTTAGCTCAACATATCAATAAAAAAACAGAACCGGTTCCGCTTTTATTTTAAGATTTAAAACGAATCTGGCGGCGAGGCTGCAACATTTCACTTTTATCCGATGTACTTAGGATTTTAGCTTCCGGAGAGCCTTTACCGGTAAAGTATAAAGACCATAATCTAACAGGAAATTACAAAGGTTGTCGAGAATGTCACATAACCCCTGATTGGTTATTAATTTATGAAATTTCAGCAAATGAAGAATTAATTTTATATCTTACTCAAGCAGGGACGCATAGCGACCCATTTTAAAAAGCAGAAGTCTGATTTTCGACTTCTGCTTTTTCATCATCGGTATTAACTTGTTCCTCGCTGTTTACAGTGTGTAAACTTCCCCGTTGTAAACTATCTCGCCATAAGCTATCTCTCCGTAAATTATCTCGTCGTAAATTATCTCCTTTACGCATTGGTTGATGTTGTTCATCAACCCTACCCACTTCAACTGGTCGGTTCGTTTCAGCTCCTCTGTTACTCCCCAGCTTTTCACCATTTGCTCCGTCAGCACTTCCTCTCTTTGCTCCGCCTGCACTTGAATATTGTGCAGATACTCCGTTAGGTTGCCGAAAAATAATATCTTGGTGAATTCCGCTTCGTGATATTTCTAGAGATAATCCATATGATCCGATGCGTACATTCCAAGTCTCATTGGTTTTTCGCCGGTTACTGACGGCGGCGACGTGAATTCTATTACCGGCTCTCCCTTGCTCAAATCTGCGTTCGGATGATAAATCATAGCCATTGTTTTCTTCCTCCTTTTGATTTTTTCTAACTATTTTGCCTATATTCTTTAGAAAATCCTCTGATATAGAAACAGCCGTCTGTGCAGCCTCAACAAATTCAGAAACATTATTGAATTTTGTTGCCGCTTAAAGTAATAATTAGGTTTATAACCATTTTTCTCCATAGCTTTTCCATTACTGCCGCAGCTGTTGGAAGCTGTGGAGCAATCAAAGCTTGTTCTTAAAAAGCTCTGCTGTAATGGTTAGCAAACTGCTGCAAAAGGCTTGCCCCGGTTATTGGGATTTTTTCGCAAACACTCAAGCATAAAAATGCCGGCATTTTTCAGATTAGACTTAATATCCTGCTCATTCAATGAAAGCACCTTACCTCTTCTGATGTTTTCAAGAATCAGCTTGTTTATATTATATAATAAACTCTGTCCATTTTTCGGTACAGTACCCTGATATTTTCCCTGTCAAGCTAATATTTTTTCTGAATACCTGTTTTTTCTGCCTTAGCTTTAGGCTCACATTAATTCATCCGCTGTGCTGATAAGATATTATTTTTTCTTACTTACTGTCTATGTCGGCTCAGCTAATGACTTGGCGAATGTTTACAGTCTGCCCCTATAATTAATGTCTGCGTAAAAAGCTGTCTTTCTGCCGTTATTAAGTTCAAAATCCGAAGAAGAAAAAATACTTTGGGTAAAAGAAAAAGATCGACAGCTGAATAATCTCAACTGTCGATCCGATATATCCGAAATATAATTTTCAGTTTTAGTAGCACCAGCTATGTGTTGCATTGGGCTGCGAATTTATACCACCGCAAACCATCGGTCAACGAGCAGTGTCGTCCTGTCCCTTAATGCTTTTACTCTCTGCCTAACCTTTTGCTAAGCCATAACCACACCTGCGGTTAAGGAGCCAATAGCTAAACTGCTGAAGCTTTTGAAATATGTAAAGCTAATTACACCTTTCAACACCAATATTTAATTGTAGCTATAGCACAGCCACGGCATATGTATTCCTCTCATATACTATGTACTTTTTGAACTTTAGATAAAGATGAACATAATTAGTGCGCTGCTATTACTTTCTATATCTATGACCGTTCATGCTATTTACAATACACTTTGCTTTAGCTGTACTTTTTTGGCTTTTACTATGTGACAAAAGCCGTTTGAAAATGCAGGTTCCATTTCGCCCATAGGACTAAGCCCCTTTCACTAAAGATATTGCTAAAAAAGTTTACCGAGTATTACATTGGACCATACCTCGTAATTAATATTTGGGTCAGTCTAAAATAAACTTCTCATTGGAGTAAACCTCACTTAAAAAATATTTAAGCTTTGCTTAAGCTTCGCTTAATTAACTGCTTTGTTACTTAAACTATCTCATCGGTCTGTACCTCTTTCTTAATATGTCTATATTATAACAGGTATTTTAGAAATGTCAATACTTTTTTTAAAGATTTTTGAAAATTTTTATTCATTTGTTGAAAACAACCAAATTTAGACCGTTTTTATAAATTTCATAATTTTTCACTTGACTTATAGAATTAAAATGGTAAAATAGCTTTAAAGAGATGAAAGGAATGATATAAATGAGAAATGAAAACGAAAATGAAGATATAGAGCTAATAACCCTGGTTGACGACGACCATGTTGAGCATACCTTTGAGATTATAGACGCCTTAGAGTATGAAGGAGACTCCTACTACGCTTTGCTTCCTGTATATGATGATGAAGAAGATCAGCAGGAGGACGAGGGTGAGTATTATATTTTCCAGACTGTTGAAGAGGACGGCGATGAGTTCTTGCTTGAGGTTGAGGACGATGCTCTGCTTGACAAGCTTGCAACAGAATTTGAAAAACGCTTTGATGAGCTATTCGACGGTACCGAAGAGGAATAACAGCTCTTTTCGTTGCATATAATATAATTGCAGATTTGTTAAGTTAATTTCCTGCTTAACGCGTGATTGGTGCTAATATAACCCTACACTTTTCTTATAGGGAGCTTAATCTTTGGCAGTGGTTTGCAGACCTCCCGTGTACACCTTGATGTATGCGGAAGCTGGGAGCAATAAAGCTGACAAGAAGCGCCCACCTGGCTATTTAGTAGGCAGGTTATAACAAAGCATCTAACGGTTAAGCGGGTTATTTTTTTACATTTTAATTTACTATCGAATAAGATAATTGAGAATTTTTCTCCGCTTTGCGGGGTGTGCAATGCAGCCCTGTCAAGGCGGAGCTTTTTATAGCCAAAACGCCCGCAGCAGCAAAACTCGCCTTGTGACTTTAACTCCAAAGCCTGCAATGCAACTTTATAAGGCTTATCTGTAAGCCCTGCTTTCAATCGAGTAGGAGACTACCCATTAGTTGAGTA
>FR891335.1 GCA_000435335.1 Clostridium sp. CAG:964 | reverse complement strand
TTTAACCTGTCTACTTGACAGGGGGCATATCATTTTCTTGGGTGGTCCTTGATTTTTAATCTATGAGGATGTTTCATGTTTTACAGTATTACACCGTCTTAAAAATATTCTGTTTTAGCGGTTATGTGCCGAGCTGTGGAATAAAAGCAGTGCAGGTAAGCTGTGAAAGTGTGTCAGAAATATTATCATAAAGAATACTGAGTGCGTCATAATTTCCGCATTTTACAAGACTTCGTGCACCGCCAAATCACTCATGTGGTTTTGCGGTAAATTTTGTAACTGTACAATTCGGACTGAAAATCGACCTGTTCTGTTTGCACCGTAAAGCCGGGATATTCCCCTTGTACGGCTGTTTTTACAAACTACATTTTTCATTGCCGTATATTTCTTAACGCTGTTTTTGATTTTATATTAAAATACGCTTAGGATAGACTTCTTTACCCTCCGCATCAAATTCATAATTTTCATTACCCCAACTTTTTAAAAAATAATCACTTTTCCCTAATATAAATTATTACTGACTTAGCTTATATTGGCTTAAAAAATTGTAGACACATATGCTGTCATATGTTATAATAATTGTGTAAATTATTGCGTTTTAATATATACTTCGCACAAATAAAGTGATTACAATGTTAGAACAGCTATAATAAAATATTTGCTGTTAATTATGGTAAACAAAGCAGGCATTGTAGTATATAATTTAATGGTTTTGCAAAGCACACAGGCTTTCGGCTACGTACCATTACATACCGAAAAACAGCAAGGACTGTGGAAAAGTGTGAAATCGTTTTATTAAATATTAATATTATGATTATAATGAAGCATTAATCTGCACCCTTATGTAAAACCGAGGGTGCAAGTAATAGGGAGGCATATTATGAATTTTAAAGAAGTGAAGTGCCGTAATTGCGGTGCTAAAATGAATGTTGCAGAGGATGCTACAAAAATAAAATGTGATTTTTGAGGAATGGAATATATCCTTTCTGATAATAAACCTAGGTACAACCCTGTAAAGCTGATTGATTGGAGCGGCAGAGGCGTTATTTTCAAAGCTTATATACCTAAGGATTGGAATTACAAGGTAACTAATGACGGCTCTGTATCTATTTTAGAGCCGGTTTGTAAGGGCTTACAGCTTGATTCCCCGGCGGATCAACACCTTTCGTTTTTCCCTGAAGCTTATTATAAAAACTATACCCCGGGGCAGAATATGACCGGCCCGGGAACATTTGCCAAGGCAGAGGATTACGCTGTAGACGGTTGGTCGCTGGTTTGCTGGAGGCGCCTTGTAAATCCTCAACAATATGCCGCAGAAAGGTTAATGAAGATATACGGTAATATTTGTAATTTGCAGCTTTCGCCTGAGAATGACGATACACTTAAACAGCAATGCCAAAGCTTTCCAAACGAAGCGGCCCGCAAGCTTGAAAGACCGGTTTCGGCAGGCTTGTATAAATATAATGTTTCATTTTCTGCCTATGGCAGAGCGTATAAAGGGTGCTTTGCAACAGCAATAGCTGTAACCAACGATGCAGGAAACGACCGGCAGGTTAATTCAGGTAACGGATTTTCAAATATGTTTATGGGTGGCTTTGGAATGTTTGGCGGAATGATGGGAGAGGCCAAGGTTAAGTCGGACTGGGGCAGGGCCTTTGACATAGCTATTGCAGTGCCGGCGGGGGACAGCTTTGACTGCAATGCTCTCTTACACAATTTTATAAGAGAGATTCAATACGGCCCGGTGTATTATGCACTTCAGGACGAGGAATTGCGCAATGCAAATCAGGCAGAAATGTACGGAATGATGACTCGCCAGCAGAACGCAATACGGGCATCTCAACATATTTCACAAACTCTGTCCGAAACCTCCAATATCGTAAATTCTGCCTGCCAGGAGCATAGCCAACAGATGGATAGAATTATTGACCATAGCTCTGACGGAATAAGAGGAGTTAACAGGTTTACAGATTACGGTGGCAACAGCTACCAAGCCGATGTGGCTTATGAGCATATATACCGTAACGGAGATACTTTTGTGGGCTCAAAGGACGGCTCTTTGGAGCTTGGGCCACAGTGGGAGGAGTTAAAAAAGGAATAATATCTGTTTGAATTTATGGTATTAACAGCAGTATTTGCGGCATTTACAGTTTCAACTTTATACAGGCTTTATATTTTCTGCCGCAAATCTAAAAAGTTTTTCTTAAATAATACAGACAAAAAATTAATACAGAATATTAAAAACATATCATTGCCCGTAGTTCCTGTGAAAAGTAGGAAACTGCGGGCAATGATGTTTCTTAAAAAACTTCCTTTCAAGCTTTTTATTTTGGGGCTATTGCTTGAAAGAGAGCGGTTTTATTTATAATTTGTTTTGCAGGGCTTTTCTCTGCTATAGCTTTAATTATAGAGCCGCTAAGGCTTATTTTACTTTACGCCTCTTTCTGGCACAGCCTGCGGCAAGGGCAACGGCTGAGGCTGCAAGCAGTGCGGCAGGAACAACAATGCAGCTATTGCTGCCTGTTTTTGGAGATTTTACTGTGCTTGAGGTGCTTTGAGATGTATTGTCATCTGTAAGCTTAGGAATTGTTACGGCTTCTTCCTTTAGTCCGCATACTGTACATTCAAGGTGCTTAACCCCTGTAGATTCATTTGTAGGGCTTTGGTCGGTTTTCCACTCAAGGCTATGAGTATGCTCTGTAGGTGTAGGTGTAGGTGCAGATGTAGGTGCCGGTGTATCATCTACGGTTACTTCAACTACCTCCTGACCTGAGCCGCTTCCCGGTAAGGAGTTAGACGGGTTTTCTGCCTGCATAACCATAATAAAGCTGTCGCAGTATTCCTTAGGAATATAGGTGTAAAAACGGCCGCCGTCTGACATTCTGGCAATAATGCTGTATCTGTTGTTAAGCTGCATTTTTTTATCACCGCCATGGCGCCATTCAACATAGCTGCAGTCCTTTGAATTTAAAAGCACATCTGCTACAGTCCAGTATTCATTTGTAACCTGACCGAAAATAGTTTTGGACTGTGAATATACGGTTTTTATGTCGTTGGTAACGAACATCCAGTCCATAGAGCCTTTACTTTCTTTCGGCTTGATAAAATCTCCGTTTTCTGAGGAGAAGAAAATATCATATAGCGAAACTCTTTCTGTTGAGCCCTTTGGATTATAGTCGTTATAAATATCTTTATAATACTTTTCGGACAATGCTTCGTAGGTGTTTTTGTTCTTATCTGTATACATATAGAACGAATCCCAGTGTTTATTGGTTTTTCTGCCATCGGGACATTTAAAATCGTTTGGGCCTGCGTTAAGGTAAGGCAGGGTTTGCTTTCTTGCCTCTCTGCAAAGGGTTATTTCGTGTCCCGAAACCTGATAGCGGCGTAAATTATCCGGCAGCCTCGTAACGGCTGTTTGCTCTGCAAGGCTTTTAATTTCCTTATTGGTGTCTAACAAAATTTTAAGCTTTCCACGGAGCAGATTAGCAGAGCCTTTGCCGTATACATCTTCATATACTTCAATTCTTGCATTTAGTGATGCATACATAATGTTTGCCGATGTCATATAAAGATTAGCAAGTGATGACCAGTATTTTTCACGCATTTCATAGCCCTGGTGCTCCCATTTAAAATGCTGCAGAGAATAGTTGTTCATTAAATCCAGCGGTGAGCAGCTGCCGTCGATTAAGTAAACCGTATCTTGCAGCTTTTCTCCCAAAGAAGATACCTCTTGGTCAAAATACGACTTTTCGGCAAAGTTAAGCTCTTTAATATTTGTTGTGTCACCAATAGACCACACCAGGGTGTTCCTACGGTTTTCTTCAATTTGCTTGTCAGTAAGACCTTCGGTGTTTTGTAAATCGGCAATATATAATTTTGTTTTTGAAAACAGAACATTGTTGCCGTTGTAATAATGGTTAATAGCATTAAGCTTTGCCTGGTCCTTTACAAGCGTACTTAGTTGGTCGAGCTTAAGCAGTGCTGTTTGATTTTGTTGATTTAATGTGTTTATAGCTGATAAAATCTGTTCTGTGTCGTCAGGCTTTGATGAATTAACCAGATTATCCAAAAACTTTTGACCAACCCAAATTCCTATTTTGGCGGGTGTGCCTTCAACCGGTATTTTAGACATAGCACCGTTTATAATATTGGCGGTGGTTGATTTCCAGTCCGCATTTTCTGCTGCAGATGTTTCATAAAAGCTTTCGGCGGAATTTTTAATTCTGTCGTTTATGGCTTCCAGGCTTTCTGCAGGCTCCTCGTCATAAGCGGCCCCTGTAAGTATTCCTGTAGGCAGCATACAAGCACTCATTATAAGTGCCATTGTTGCGGAAATTATTCTTTTTTTCATATTACCTCATCTCCTTGTGCAGTGTTTTAATAAAGCTCTTGAGCTTTATTTCTTTATAGCATTGTTTTTTAGGTCATAGGCAGTTATGGTGTTCCAGTCTCTGCGAATAACCACCTGTGCGGTTAAATCGGTATCATTGTAAACGATAGACCACTGTGTATTACTTGTAACATCTCCTTCCGTTGGTAGCTGAGAAGCCGACTTTAAGGCCTCCCATGCAATGTCGGTTGTGTATGTGCCTTTGTTTTTATTGAAAATTGTTTCAATTTTTTCGTAGCGTTCCTTGCCGTGACCGTAATTACCGTTTTTTTGGTTAGGCAAAACCTTATCGTTGTAGATTTCAAAGAAATTTGTAACTGTTCGCACAGGCGTTGCAACAAGCTCTCTTGCTTTGCTGTCGCAATCGTACTCTACAACTCTGCCGTCGCCGGAGGCATCGGTAATGTAAAAGTGATAATCCCTGCCGGCACTTGCAAACATATCATATTGCTTTAGCAGTTCAATGGCCTTTTCGGTAGTGTCTGCCTTATCAAGCACAAGGCGGATAGCCAAAGAGGTTGCAATGGTAGGCTTGCCTGTTTTTTGGTGAGTAGGCTCACTGTCAAGAGTAAGAACCGCTATGGATACGCCCTTTTCGTTCATACCATCAAGGCATACAAAGGGTGCCGTAAGGCATGCAAGCTTGCTTTTAATGTTACTGTCGGCGGCGTTTGCTGATATATTGTCCAGTGCAGCAAATGCTACCGACTTGTAGCCGTCCTTTGGGGTACAGTAAAGCAGCATAGACGATGAATCGTTTTTAAAGTCATAGTTTCTTCCCATAAGTACATTGCTGTCGGTATCTTTAATAGAAAATGCGCTGCATCCGAAGTCCGGTACATCCATATGTATAGGCAGCAGCGGCAGTGATTCTTTAACTATAGCGTCCACAAGGGACTGTGTGTCGTCAATACCGTAATTAATAACATTGTCAAGGCTGTAATCATACTTAATATCCATACGGTACAGGTTATACTCATTGTAGTTTGTTATTTTCTCAATAGTTGATATGGTTTGGAGTCTTGTAAAATATATGCATACAAATGTGATTATTGCAGCAATAAGCAGTGCCAATATAGATACAAGAGTCCATTTAATTGCCTTTTTCATATTATATTCTCCGTTCCGTTTTTACCTTGTAAGTGAAAAGTCAAATTTCATTGCCAGTGATTTAAACAAATACTGCATAACCATATTTGCAGTATTTTTTATATCTATATTCATTATATAGTTCAGTGCCGCCTGCCGTTCCTCGTTAGGAATTGAATATGCACTCATACTCATTGTTAAAAAACGCTCAAGCTTTTTTTCAAGTGTAAAATATATGTCGCAGGGCCTTGCCATATATCCCCTCATAATTCCTGCCGAGCCTATTTCCAGCTCGTAAAAGTCACTTTCGCTGTAGTTAGGGAGGTAGGAGCCGAAAATTTCGTACAGCTTTTTTGATGTTTGTCGGTGTATATATTCGGCTGTTTCCTTGTAGGTATATGCTTCAATATAAATTTCACGCAAATTTTCGTTTAGCTCTGCAATGGTCAGCTGAATAGCTGTTTCTGTTGCATAAAGCATAACGGCACTTGCGGCAGCACCTGTTTTGTCTATAATTTTATTGGCAAAGTCAAACTGATTTTCAAACATAAACTGAACAAGCTCCATTAATACGCCGTCCTTTGTGCGAAAAATGTTTTGAAATGTGCCGGCTGACACATCTGCAAGGGACAAAATGTCCGACATAGTGGTTTGACTGTAGCCCTGCTCTATAAATAGCTTCACGCAGGCTGAAAGTATTCTTCTCTTTGCGTTTTCACTGTCGTATCTTCTTGCCAATAGGCATTCTCCTTTCTAATTTATAATTGGATTACAAACCAATTATAACAAACTAATAGTTAATTTTCAAGCGTTTAATAAAATTTGTTTAAATTTATCTATAAAATTTAAAATATATGCGTAATATGTAAGGCGGTGTCTGCTCTTGAAAAATGGCGGTTTGTTGTGGTATAATGTAAGAAGTATAGCATTGAAAGGATTGTTTGGCAATGACGTATAAAGAAAGCTTTATTAAGTTTATGGTTGACAGCGGCGTGCTTACCTTTGGAGAATTTACTCTGAAAAGCGGAAGAAAGGCACCGTATTTTATTAATGCGGGCAACTACAAAACAGGCGCACAGCTTGCAAAGCTCGGCGAATATTATGCAGAGTGTATAAAGGACAACAACATTGCTGTTGAAACCCTGTTTGGTCCGGCATACAAGGGTATACCTCTTGCAGTAAGTGCTACGGTTGCGTTGTTTAATAAGTTCGGCACAAGTGTAAATTATTGCTTTGACAGAAAAGAAGCTAAAGACCACGGCGAGGGCGGCACATTTGTAGGCAGAGCCTTAACAGACGGCGAAAAGGTAGTTGTAATAGACGATGTTATGACCTCCGGCAAGGCCTTAAGAGAGGTGCTGCCAAAGCTGAAATCAGCTGCCGATGTTAATGTAACAGGTATGGTTATTACTGTTGACCGTATGGAAAAAGCCCTTGACAGCGACAAAAGTGCAGTGCAGTCAGCCTATGACGAGTTTGGCGTGAGGGTTTACTCTATTGTTACTATTAAAGACATTATCGGTGCTATTGAAAGCGGCGTTATTGAGGGCAAGGAGTACTTAGACTCTATGAAAAGTTATCTGGAGCAGTATGGTGCACAGTATTGATATAAATAATCAGCTGCTTTTTAATTGAAATATTATAGCTGTTACAATGAGGCTGTCGCAGAATTTCACATTCTGCGACAGCCTCATTTCAGCTTGTACGGCTGACTATACACGAAAATAATTGCGGCAAAATGATAATGCGGCACCTCACCGTTGAGCATAAATTCGGCTTAGCCGCACTTGCGGCTTTTCCAAAATAAAAAAGCGGCTGCCGTTTCCGACAGCCGCCGTGTGAGTTAAACCGTTTTGTTAATTGTTGTGTCTTTTCTTTTTGGTGACAACTGTTGTGTTTATAACAGTGCCGCCGCTGATGAACAGCAATGCAATCCACAGTATGAGGCTGTTGTTATCGCCGGTTTTAGGAGACCTCGGAGCGTCCGGTAGCCTCTCTGCTGCTGTGTTTGCTTTTTTGATTTCTTTTTCCTCGTCCTCATGCTCGGAGATAGCCTTACCGCAGTAGTCGCAGCTGTGGTTTTTGTCTTTATCTGTGCAGGTATGGTCTTTGTCCTCGTCCTCATGCTCGGAGATAGCCTTACCGCAGTAGTCACAGATGTGGTTTTTATCTTTATCTGTGCAGGTGTGGCCTTTTTCCTCGTCCTCATGCTCGGAGATAGCCTTACCGCAGTAGTCGCAGCTGTGGTTTTTGTCTTTATCTGTGCAGGTATGGTCTTTGTCCTCGTCCTCATGCTCGGAGATAGCTTTACCGCAATAGTCACAGATGTTGTTTTTGTCGGTATCGGTACACTCGCTGATTATATAACCGCATATATCACATCTGTGGTTTTTATCTGCGTCGGTGCAGTTCTTCGTTTCTACGCCTGCTTGACAACCGTCTACGCCGCACCTGCGTGTATGCGTGCCGTCGCTGTTTGATGACCAATCGCCGTAAGTATGCCCGTTATTGACCGTAACGGTTATTTCTGAGGTGTTGCCCGCTTTGTCGGTAACAATAATTGTCTGCTCCCGCTCTGTCGGGGAGAGAACAAAGCGGTCTTGTTCATCAAGAGCAACTGCCATTCCGTTTACAGTGACAGTGCTGACATATTTTTCATTGATTTTGACCGTCTGTGCTTCGCAGTAGGTTTTACCGTTCTCAACTCCGTTGATCGCAGGGGCGGTACCGTCAAGCACTATACCGTCCGAACAGATATGTCGGATATTTCCCTCAGTGTCGCTTAGCCTTACATATATAATATACTCGTTATCGGGAGCAATGCTAAAGGAGCCGTCATACTCGGTGAAGCCTGCGTCTGCAAGCTCGCTTTCGGTTATCTCTCGATTTGACAGCAGGTATTCAATCTTGACCTCCTCGCCGCTGTTATCGGCTGCGTTGACAGTAACCATCTGAGTTTCCTTAAAGAACAGTCCAAAGGTGATGTCATTCAGGAGCTTGTTCCATCTGTTCGTGCTTACGATGATTTCACCTGTCGGTTTTTCAACATCACGCCACTCAGCCTTTAGGGTAATACCGTTTACGCTGTCGTCTGCCGCAAGCTCGGCATAAACAGTATCGGCATAAACAATGTAATCAATGTATTTCCAACCGATAAAGCTATAGCCGTTTCTTATAGGCTCGGCAACGCCGTCAAGCACCTTATCGTTCCAGCTTAGTGTTTTGCTTTCGACCTTAGAGCCGCCGTCGGTATCAAAGGTTATTGTGTAGC
>FR891334.1 GCA_000435335.1 Clostridium sp. CAG:964 | reverse complement strand
ATCTCATAGTATCCCACGGGGTAGCTGTTCTGGCGCACGGAATCACCGGAGTTGCCCTCCACGGTGTAGACGCGGCCATTCTCCACCTTCTCCACAATCCCTACATGGTCGGATGAGCCGTCCTGGCCTCCATCATCCCAATCGAAAAAGATGATGTCACCGGGGCGCGGCTCGTAGCTGTTGTCCTGCCACAGCCCGCGCTCCTTAAACCAGGGTACACCCTGGGACGCACAGGCCGCAAACTTCGGAATAACACCAGCGTCGATATAGCCGCACTCATTGGCACACCAGCTCACAAAGCAGGCGCACCATTCCACACGGCTGTCAAAGCCGTACCAGCTCCAATAGGGCGCACCGCCTGTGTTCCCCACCTGAGAGAGCGCCACGGTGACGATCTCGCCGTCGCCTCCGGTAATGCCATAAAGCACCTGGCTCCAGAGGGAACTGTTCTCATCGGCCAGAAGCTCTGCCATCTGTTCCCGTTGATCTTCGTGAAAACTGAACTGATTGGCCATTTCCTCCGCCGTCTTGTGGCTGACCGTGATATACAGATAGGTGCGGGTGACGGTGACTTCTGTTTCCACGATATTCCCATGCCCGTCATCGGATGTTTCAATGATGGTTTCCGTCTTGGTAGAGGTGCTGGATGAGATCTCATTCATCTGCCAGAAAATATCCTTTAAGAG
>FR891333.1:64695-96866 GCA_000435335.1 Clostridium sp. CAG:964 | reverse complement strand
AGCAATAATACCGTAACCTCTCCAAAGACAGGGTATAAGTGCGATATAGCTTTATGGCTTGCCGTTCTGTTCATCAGCGGAGGTGTACCGACTGTAGTTGGCATTGTAATCAAGAGAAAAAAAGCAAAAATGCCTTGAAATAAGGCTGATGAAAGGAGAAAATCTTATGAAAAATCTAACTAAAAATTCAAGCAGGAAAATCAATATGAAATTAAAAACAACAGTTTTGATGCTATTGGTGGCAGTGCTGAGCTTTTCGTGTATAATAACTGCAAACGCTGCTACAATCAAGGATGACGGAAAATATACGCTGCTACTTACTTGCGGTCTTAACGGTATGGACGGCAAGGTCGACGGCGATTATGGAAAAATGATAAAGTTTGATGTTGCCGACGGTGACACAACTGTAAGCTTATCCGAATTAACCGCCGGCGTCCTTCCGTTTAACGGCAGAACCCAATTTGTTTATTGGGCAACGGATTGGACAGGAGAAACAAAGGTTGCAGAGGATATACCTTTGTCTGATTTTAAATCCGAGGGTAGTTTTTGGGAAAATGACGGCGAAGTGAAATATACTAACAGCCTTACGATTTATGCTACCTTCTCCGAAGAACCGTTAAAGGGAACAGGCACATATTACCTGACGCTTGACGGTTTAGGCGGCAAAGTAAACGGCAAGTATGAAATGACCCTGACAAGCAGCTCAAGCGAGTATCAGACGGTTGATTTGACTAAATACACACCTGTAAGAGATGGATATACCTTTGTAGGTTGGGACTTAGACGGTCAATTTGTAAAATCTGTACCAGCCGATTGCTTTAAAGAAAAAGATGCTGTAAAGGTTCTTGCCACATATATCAATAATACCTTTGACGATAAATTTATATCATTAACTTTAAACGCTAACGGCGGAACGCTTGACGGAAAAGAGTCTGACAAATACAACTATATAGGCGGCAGAGACTCCGGAGCGTCAATGTCACTTTTACCTTATGTTCCCGTAAGAGATGGCTATACCTTTAACGGATGGAATACCAAAAAAGACGGCAGCGGGGATAATTACAAGTATGTTTATTGGAGAATTTGGGATAATAACGAGGAAACCAATAAGGAATTTGATAAAGATACTTTAATTACAGAAGACAACGGCTACGAACGATATAAAAATGTAACTCTTTATGCGACTTGGACTAAAACCTCGGGACAGCCGGAAAATCCTGTTAAAGAAACAGTAAAGGAGCTTCAAAGCACGGGAGATACAAAAGCAAAAATTGAATTTGAAAAAGGAATCAGCAAGGATTACAAATTGGACATTAAGCCTGTCGAGGTCAAGAAGGAGCTGGCAGACAAGAATGTAAAATTCATTGCGGACATCAATGTTCTGGACGGAAATAATGTTGTTAAAATCAGCAATACCAAAATGAAGATCAAAATTGCCCTGCCTGAAGCTTTAAAAGGATATAACAAATACGAAGTTGTTTATATTCTGAATGATGAAATAAAAGAAACCATACCCGCAACGGTGGAAGACGGTTATATTGTATTTGAAACAAACCATTTAAGCCAATATGGAATCATAGCGACAAATACCGCCAACGGGACAAAAAGCCCGACAACGCCGGCAGCAGCTCCGACAAGCTCAACTAACCCTGCGGCACCAAGTGCGGTATATTCAAGCAATAATACCGTAACCTCTCCAAAGACAGGTTATAATGACGATATAGCTCTGTGGCTTGCCTCAATGCTTGTATTCTGTGGCGTAGCAGGAGGATTGGCATACAACAAATACAGAAAAGTAAAAAAATAATAAAGAAAAGGAGGCTTAGCAAAATGTTAAAAAAGCAAAAACTCGTGGCTGTGTTTTTGGTTTTTAGCTTGATCATTGGTATTCTGCCCGTCAGTGTCCTGGCGGCAGATACCACAGGCTCATTTGAAGCTACAGGCGGTATGGTTTATTATGAAATTGACGATGCCAGCCAAACAGTCACTATAACCGGCTGTGATACTACGGTTACAGCCATTGAAATACCAAATTCATTGGAAAAGCTGCCGGTAACAAAAATTGCCGATTCTGCGTTTTCCAATAAAATGTCCGGTTATGTTAAACCTCACGATTCGCTTACATCTGTAAAGCTGCCGTCAACGCTTACAAGTATTGGTGCGAGAGCGTTTTATGGCTGCACGAACCTTTCAAATGCAGACCTTGCGGCGTGCACAGAACTTACTACAATAGGTGATGCGGCATTTTCAGGTAATTCAGCTCTTACATCTGTGAAATTCCCGGCAAGCCTTAGTTATATTGGCAGAGATGCCTTTTACAACTGCAAGCTTACAAATGTTGACCTTTCCGGCTGTACACAGCTACGCTCCGTTAGTGATGGCTCCTTTTCCAACAATGAGGGCATAATTTCTGTAAAGCTGCCGTCAACGCTTACAAGTATTGGTGCGAGAGCGTTTCGTAATTGCGCAGCCCTTGCAGATGTTAAATTTCCGGCAAGTCTCAGTGATATTGGCGAATACGCCTTTGCTACCTGCAAGCTTACAAATGTTGACCTTTCGGCGTGCACAGAGCTTACAACTATAGGCAATTATGCATTCGAAAATTCAGCTCTTACGGCTGTGGAATTTCCGACAAGCCTTGTTGATGTTAGCGGCTTTACCGACTGCAAGCTTACAAATGTTGACCTTTCGGGCTGTACACAGCTGCGCTCCATAGGTGAGGATGCATTTTATAAAAATAAGGAGCTTGTTGCCGTAAAGCTGCCGTCTAATGTTGAAATCATTGATAAAGATGCGTTTATGAGCTGTGAAAAGCTAGCAGATGTTAATTTTACCGCTTGCACATCACTTAAAACCATTGGCGTAAATGCTTTTTGCTGGACGGGGCTTACCTCTGTAACACTGCCGTCGTCGGTTTCCTCCCTTGGAGTGGGTGTATTCCAACAGTGCTTTCAACTGAAAGATGCAGATTTATCTGCCTGCACAGGGCTGACAGTGATAGAAGGCAGTATGTTCAGTGAGTGTACAGCATTATCTTCGGTGAAGCTGCCGACCTCTGTAACAGTAATTAATAATGAAGCATTTAGGGCTTGTCTTTTACTTTCCAATGTGGATTTATCCTCATGCTTAAATCTGACAAGAATTGAAGAAAAGGCGTTCTGTGGTGATTCGTCACTTTCTGACCTAAAGCTGTCTAAAGCACTGGTTAGTATCGGAAACGAAGCCTTCAGTTACTGTACGGCACTTAGCAGCCTTGACCTATCAGTTTGTACTTCACTTTCTGAAATAGGGGAGTCTGCTTTTAACAAAATATCGGTTACATCTCTTTCTTTTCCGTCAAGCCTTGAAACAATAGGCAGATATGCATTTAATGACTGCAGCAGTCTTACAAGCGTAAGCTGGCCAAATGACAGTAAGCTGACTACGCTTACCGGATTTAGCGGATGTACCGCCCTTCCTGTATCGGTATATAATGAGGGCGTTTCACTGCCAAATGTAAGTGCAATAGGTGACGCTGCATTTACAAACTGTGGCTTTGAAAGCGTTACTATCCCGTCAAATATCAGAGAAATCGGTTATTATGCTTTTAGCACCGACAGTTACGAATATGAAAATAAATTAAAAGAATTAACCATAATGGCGGGAGTAGAAACTATTGGTGAGTCGGCATTTGAAGGCTGTCCAATTACCGGTACGCTGAATATTCCCGAAACCGTAAGAGAAATAAAATACGCAGCCTTTGCCGGAACAAAAATTACCGGCTTGAATATTGCTGACGGTGTAGAGGTTATAGGAGAGGATGCTTTCAATGATTGTGTGGAGCTTGAGGGAAGCACAATAGTTGTTCCTGAGTCCGTAGCCTTAGTTGGCTGCGAAGCCTTTTACGGCGTTACCAAGCCTCTTACTGTAGTATTCAGAAACCGCAACATACAGCTGCAGGAGGCTCCGAATGCCGGACAGTTGACCGTTGGCGATAAGGAGTATTACTCACCGTTTAATAATAGTTATGAAAGTACAAATATTATCATTAAAGCATATGAGAAGAATTCAAACGGCGAAGCCTCTATGATGAAGCTTTTGTATGACGCTTTGATAAATGACCCTTACAAGGATCCTGATGCTATATATAAATTCATTGCTATTTCCGACAGAACCGTTAAGGTTTCCGGCAGTATACAAAGCAAAGCTAAGGTGGAAATTTGTATAGACGGTCAGAGCGTTCCTGTACAAATCAGCAGCGGAAAATTCTCTGTAATTGCAGACGAGGGCTCTACGGTTACAGTCAAGGCAACGGCTAATGGCTATTATGACAAGAATTTTATTAAAGCCGACATTAACGAAGACTGGGAGCTTGGCGAGATAGCATTCGGAGAGTCCGACAAAGTGCCGGCAAACAATTTAATGCGTATTGATTTTGGCGACATTGCTGTAAGCGAAGGTGACAAGCTGACATTTACTCTAAAGGGTGGCGGCGAGGCTTTAAAGCAAGGAAAGGACTACACCGTTCAGTACCCTTATATAGTTTTAAATAATTCTGTTACAGCACAAAGGCTTACCCTTTCTGTAAACGCAGACGAATTATTATATTCTGCAAACACCGTTACGGCACTGCGTGAAAGCGGAGTGTTTAAGGTAACCTTAACCCCTTGGGGAAAGATTAATGTTGCCACAACCGGTGAATTTGCAGGCGACAACAATATTCTTGTTTTTGATGCAAACGAAAACGCTGTTGCCCAGGGAGTTGTTAATAAAAACGGAATTTTGATTACCGACTCCCTAAAAGCTGGAACATACAAGGTTATTGCCTTTAATGCAAACGACAGCTTTTCTGCAATATCCACAGTTAGTACACTTGAGGCTATGGGGCTGAAAAAAGGTACCGACTATGCAGAAGAAACTGTAGAAGTTACCGACGGAAAAACTGCAGAGCTTACCCTAAAGGTGCCTTTGCTAAAAACCGTTACATCAAATATACTCAACAAAAACAACTGCCGTTTGGTTGCCGAGCAAAGCAGAACGGTAGCAGGACGAACCTGCCGCACAAGGGTATTTTACAGCTTTGCCGACGAAAAAAACGGTACAGTTACGGTAGCTCTGCCTAAGGGTGCATCGGTACAGACGCTTTATACACAAAAAGAGGTTCTGCAAAAGGGCGTTGATTATGCAGTAAAGGGCAACACCGTTACCGTAAATGTAAAGGATTCCGAGGGAATGTTCTACATTACAAATATTTTCTCCGGCGTAGGAGAGCAAAGCATTACAGCATTTGGTACTGTGGGTAATGTTTCGGCTCCTATAGGCAGTGCAACTGTTACCGTTGAGGGTATGTATCTGATACCGGAATCTCAGATACTTACTGTTAGCAACAATAATAAGGCAACTGTAACCTCTGCACCAAATTCTGAGGTGGAGCTGTGGCTCGACAATAATATTGTCGCTTGGGGAACTACAAACGGAAACGGAAATGCGGTGCTTACCTATAATCTTCCGGAGGTTGTTCTTGCAGGACAGGAGTTTAAACTGAAAGCGGTGTGCGGAGAGTTTAGTGCTGAAACTGCGGTTTCATTCTCGAGCAAGCCAAAAAATACAGGACTTGAAACATGGTATTTTTATAACGGCTCTAGCTATAAGCAGTTTTTGTACAGCTCATCTGCTACTGACGATGTATATCCGTCATATACCGTAAATAACCACAACAGCAATGTTAATTTTGTTGCCACCATCATAAGCGAAGCCGCTCCGACAAATGTTATAACATATGCAGTGATGACGGACGGCAATGTGGAATATGTGCCAATGACACTTATAAGCAGTGAAGCGATTTCCTCGGGTGCATATCAAAGCCATTATAAACGCTATACATTTGCAGGCTCGCTGAATAAAGTGCTTATGGCTACCGACTTTGCAATTGACTGGGATGAGGACACAGAGTACTTTACTTATAACGCAAAAACAGCAGAAGCCGTAAACAGTAAGTGCAATGAAGTCATGACCACTCGCAGGGAACAAATAGAAACTGCAAGAGAATCATATGTTGACAAGCTGGAGGGTATTGTGCCGAATGTAGATGATGCGTCTAAGTATATTTTCGGCGGAAAATACCATATGTCTGAAACAGAATGGTTTAAGGGGCTGTCGGATACCGAACAGACAGCGGCTTACGGGCTTGAAAAGGCCATTGACAAAAACATCAGCCAGCTTTCAAAGAATCTTGGACTTAAAAAGGATTTAACCCAATATAAGAATTGGGACGAGGTATATAATGAAATAGGAATAACTCAAAGCAAAAACACCCGCACAGTAGAAGAGCTGCAGGCGGCGGGCTTTACCATATGTGAAACAGCCAACGGCTTTACTGCCTATAGGGATGATACCGAGGAAAAGGCCGCACCGGTAAGAATGTTAAGAGCAGCGGTAAGCGGTGCAGAAGTATTGGCAAGAGGCGGCGGAGCCGGCGGTGTAACAGGCGGCTTTACCTTTATTGATGAAAGCGGCAATCAGGTTGATTTCCAGGCGGGTGCTCTTGATAATATTAAACAGTCCATAAGAAACGATTATATTTCAGAGCTTACCGAATGTTACGATGATTTTGCCCAAGTTGCCATTAAAAACCCGGCTTGCGGAACCCTTGAGGCAGGAGTACTTAACGGTGTAAGCGGCGGACTGCAGGGTGTGAATACGCTTATAGGTATTGACGGCGTAAGGCAGGATGCTGAAGCTATGGTAGACTTTACAGTTAAGGCGTCAGAAATGGATGGATATATTCAGGAGCTTGAGCTTTTTGAAAACCGCTATTCGGATATGCCTCTTTGTGCAAATGATATTATGAGAGAACGCCATATTGCTCAAAAAATTCATCTTTTGCTTGACAACGAGGCATTCCGTTTCGGAGCAAATTCAATCGCAGGCTCTGCCTTTATTGTAGGCGGAATTTTTGACAAAACAGGCTCAACGGATGTAGTCGGAAATATTTGGGATAAGGCAACCAATACAGTAGGCGCAAGGCGTGCGGCAGAGATTCAGTCGCTTCTTGAAGATCTGGATAAGCAGACAAGAATAAGAAAGCAAAAGTGTGAGAAAACCGACATGGAAGACATTATGCGCCGTACCCGTAAGGTAGCCCGCAAAAATGCTCTTATGGATCCATCAGGCATTATTTATGAGGCTGTAGAGTCCAACACTCTTGAGGGCGTAACCGCATCGGTTTGGTATGCCGAAGATGAAAACGGAACCAACGCAAAAATGTGGGACGCTGAAAATTACGATCAAATTAACCCTCAAATAACCGACAAAAGCGGCTCATACGCTTGGGACGTTACAGCAGGCTGGTGGCAGGTACGCTTTGAAAAAGAGGGTTATGAATCTACACAAACCCAGTGGATGCAGGTGCCGCCTCCAAGATTAGGACTGAAAAACGCTATAGTATCTAAGGAGTCTCCAAAGGTTGTGTCTGCAAGGGCATATCCGGATTATATAGAGGTGCTGTTCAGCCAGTATATGGATACTTCAAAGGAAATTTCATTGCCGTCAGGTATGGTTGGCACATGGAAATCTATAGACAGCGGCTATTCGAAGGTACTGCATATTACCCAAACAGGCGGCTTCAAAAAAGGCAGTGCTGTTTCCTTTACTCTTGACGGTGCACAAAACTATGCGGGAAAGGCTCTGCCGTTGTACAGCAGTGGCAAATTAATCGTTACTGCCCGCCCTGCAGAAATAATTTTGAATTATGAAAGCATTATCTCTATGAAGGTAGCTGAGGAACGCCGCCTTTCTGTTCGTATTAAGGACGCTGACGGCAATTATATGCCAAATGTTACTCTTGAGGCTGCCGTAGGAAATGCGGATTTTGCTCGGCTGGCAGAAAATACAGCGGTAACAGATGAAAACGGAAGAGCAGTTTTCAATATGGATACAAGGCTGCCGGGTTACACAGACATTACCTTTACCGTAGCGGGAACAAGCCTTACAAAAACTGTAGACCTGCATATAACTATGGACGAAAACCGTCCGCAGAGGCCAACAGCACAAATTGGCACAACCCAGTTTACGGCAGAGTCCCCTAAGGAAAATTATATTACTGTTAAAAATGGTGAGCAGCTTGTAATTTCGGCCGAGGACGGAGTAACTATCTACTATACTACAGATGACACCTGCCCTTGCCAAAATAGTGCAAGCAGAAAAACCTATACCGAACCAATTACCCTTACCGAAAACACAAAATTCCGTATTGCGGCATATAAGGACGGTATGGATTACAGCGAAAGACTCAACATTACAGTTACTGTGGACGATACACATGAGCACAGCTATGGCAGTGAATGGAAGTCGGACGCAAACAGTCATTGGCATGAATGCAGCTGCGGAGCTGTCAGCAATAAGGCTGACCACAATATGAAAGTGGAAAATGCAAAGGAAGCTACAAAAACCGAATCGGGATATACAGGCGATAAAATTTGTACAGTTTGCGGCTATATGGTAAAAGGAAAGGAAATTCCTCCTATAGGAACAACAGAGCCTACAGAGCCAACAGCTCCAACAGCTCCAACAGCTCCTACAGTTCCTACAGCTCCTACAGAGCCAACAGCTCCAACAGCTCCAACAGAGCCTATAGCTCCTACAGAGCCAACGGAGCCTATAGCTCCTACAGAGCCAACGGAGCCTATAGCTCCTACAGAGCCAACGGAGCCTGCAGCTCCTGCGAAAATGGGAGATAATACCCCATCAGCTTCAAACGGCAAAACACCTGCAAATCCGAATAACGGCAAGCAGGATGTACAAAATCAAGATACAAACACGAACACAAGTACAACCACAACCACGCCTACAAAGACAGGCGACAACAGCAATATATTCTTGTGGGTTGCGGTGCTGTTTGTATCGGGTGTAGGAATATTTGGTACGATATTTCTTAAAAAGAAAAAATACGATGAGTAATTTAAATTAGATAATTGATTTAGATTAACAGGTTACGAAAAAGCGGTAACGAGATTTTTCTCGCTACCGCTTTTGTTGTTAATATGTAAATTGTATAATCTGCATTGTATGATAACCAATGTGGAATGGTAGAAAAATAGGTTGTACATTAATTAATGCAAGCAGTGGTAAACAACTGTGTGCTAATCAATATTGACAGTGAATAAGGGTTTAATATGGTCAAAAGGCTCTGTCCCGCATTTTACATATATTGTGCTGTCGTCAAAAAATACAGCCGTACAGCTGTATAACTGAAACAAACGGGGTATAGAGGCAACTGTAATATTACCAAGCCTTTGCTTTAGTGCGTTTACATATTTGCTGTGAATTTCTGCCGAAAAAAACATTGCAAACCTTTCATAGTCGGTTGAATATATTTCTGTACAGTAGTTTGTCATAACGCTCATAAGCATGCGGCAGTTATTGTCGGCGGCGTTCAGACGATCCTCAAGTGTGCGCAGACCTTCCAAAAGCATATAATAATCTGCCTGCAATTGGCTGTAAAGCTTGGCATTATACTTTTTGCAGCTTGTTTTTACATACAGTGCCATAGGGTATTTACTGTTTGAAAAGGGGTACAGCCTGCTGTAGCTGTTGTTGTACATCCAATGAAAGCCGCCCCTGTCAATTACTGTTGTATAGCTGTGCTCTGTGCTGCCGGAGGATAAAAGCTCCGACATTTCCAAAACAATAGACGCACCGTGCATAAAAGGCATAAAGGAATAGCCTGTAGCTATTGTGTTGTCTACAATAAGGGGAATATGATTTTTTCGGCAGAAGGTACTGCATACCTTGAGAGGCATTTGCACTGTGTAGGAGGCAGACGATACAAAAACTGCCTTAATACCGTTCTGTGTAAGCTTTTCAAGCTCCTGCTCTGTGGCAAATTCAGCTATATTTATTCCAACGCCTTTTGCCGCCTTTTTTATGGCAAAATAAAGCGGAGGAATAAGGCTGCTGCTGACAGCTATTTTTTCGTTGCATCCTGCCAACGCTGTTAAAAGTGAGGATATTACACGGTGTGTGTCACAGCTGAATACACCGTGCGTATTATAAAGCCGTGCTATTCGCCTTTGGAAAATATCCTGTGTAGGGTCGGAGGATTTGCTGTAAACCGCATTGCCCTGCTCCAAACCAAAGCGAACTCTGCTGTCGGACTTGTTTGAAAACAGAAATGTGGAGGTGTGTCCTTTGTCTTTATCCATAACATAACCTCCTACTGTTTAGAGCCGATAGCGTTGGATATTTTGGCAAGCTGCTCCATTGTAAGCTGCTCGGCTCTGTAATTTACAGGCACATTTGCCCGATTAAGGGCGTTTGTTACTGTAAGCTTTGATATTTGAAGTCCTGCCGAAAGGGAGTTTGGCAGGGTTTTTCTACGCTGACTGAATGCGGCCTTTACCACCTTGAAAAACAGCTCCTCGTCCTCTACCTGTACACAAGGCTCTTTTAAAATGTCAAGCCTTATTACCGCCGAGTCCACCTTTGGTGCCGGCATAAAGCTGCCTGCCGATACGCCAAACAGTATTTGCGGCTTTGCATAGTAATTTACAGCTACAGTTACCGCACCGCTTTGGCGAGAGCCAACCTCTGCACATATACGCTGTGCGGCCTCCTTTTGCACCATAACTGTCAAGGCATTTATCGGGAGTCTGTCCTCCAACAGCTTCATAATAACCGGTGATGTTATGTAGTATGGCAAGTTTGCACACACTACAACCTCCATACCGCTAAGCTCTGTTTCAATCAGCTTTTTTAAGTCTATTTTTAAGATGTCGTCATTTATAATCTTTATGTTGTCATATTCGGCCAGGGTTTCATCTAAAACGGGCAGAAGCCGTTTGTCCAGCTCTATTGCCACCACCCTGTCGGCACGCTCGGCAAGCTGACAGGTAAGCACACCTATGCCGGGGCCTACCTCAATAACCCCTACGCCCTTTTTGGCACCGCTCTGTTCTGCCATTTTTGGGCATACGCTTGGGTTTATAAGAAAATTTTGTCCTAACGATTTCGAAAAGGTAAAGCCGTGCCTGCCTAAAATATCTTTTATTGTACCAATATTTGAAAGCTCCATTGTTATTTAACCTTTCTTAGCCCTTTAGGATATTTGTTTTTCAGCCGACCGTTTGAGCATTTGCCAAAGCCCAGAGTAATTCCCTCTACGCATACTGCCGTGTAGCCCTTTAAATCGGAGCTTACTGCAATTTCCTCGCCCAGTAAATATGAATTAAGCTGTGGGGAGTCTGCTGTGAAGTTCACTGTGCTTTTCAGCTCCTCCGGCTTTGCCGCCGTAAACAGGTTGTGTGCCGGTTCTATTCTGTTTTTCTTTACTTCTCCAAACAGAACACCGCTTCGTATAACACCCATACCGTCAAGTGCCGGCGTGCTTTGCGGCGGTATAAGCACCTTGTCGTTAATTACTGTGAAATTAGGAGTAGTTTTGCTGTTAAAAATTTCACTGTAAAGCTGTTGTGCCGACTTTACAGCGGCAACGCAGTTTTTGTCACGGCTGTTTATGCTGTAAATCTGCTCGGGCGTATAGCCTGTTTCCGGGCTTGCTTTAATCAGCTTGGCTATAAAATGCCCCTCGCCCCCGTCCATAGGGTATATTCTGCGTGCTTGCGGCATATTTTCTGCTTCTCTGCCAAAGCTTACGCCGCAGTCAACCAATTCAAAGTCAGGATTATTTTTTAAAAATTCATTTACAGTGCCCTCATTTTCGTAGGTGGAAAAGGTGCAGGTGCTGTACACCAGTACGCCGCCCTCCTTTAGGCAGAGCTTTGCACTGTTTAAAATTTGTATTTGCCGTTCCATACAGGCCTTTGTGTGTTCCTCTGACCATTCTGAAATCGCCTGCGGGTCTTTGCGAAACATACCCTCGCCGGAGCATGGTGCGTCTACCAGCACCTTGTCAAAATATCCCTGCAGCTTTGGGCACAGTGCCTCAGGGGACATTGAGGATACCACAGCGTTTCTTATTCCCATTCGTTCAATGTTGGACAGTAGTATTTGACTTCTTTTTTTTACTATTTCGTTGCTCCATATTAGCCCCTCGCCTTGCAGCAGTGCCGCTATTTGTGTGGTTTTTCCACCCGGTGCGGCACATAGGTCAAGCACCCTGTCGCCGGGCTGTACATCAAGGGCGGTAACTGCACCGGACGCTGACGGCTCCTGTAAATAAAACGCACCGCAGTGGTGCAGCGGGCTGTTGCCAAGCTTAACATTGTCGGCTATATAGTAGCTGACAGGTGAAAAGGGGGATGGAGCTGTTTTGCAGTGTAAAAGCGGAAGCAGCTTTTCTACACTGCATTTAAGCGTGTTTACACGCAGTCCTTTTACAGGCGGCTTTTCGTATTGAGCTAAAAAGTCGCTGTATTCGCTTTTTAGCATATTTTTCATTCGTTGTAAAAATTTGTCAGGAAGTAAAGCGTCCATATTTAATAATTCCTTTCAATCTACAGTGAATATATTTAAGTTTAGTGCTAATAATAATTTTCGTAAAGGAGGTGCTTACAATGAACAACAGATTTAACAATCAAAACAGCCAGAATAACCAAAGCAAGAGCAGTCAGAACAACAGTCAAAACAATAATCAGCATAACAGCCAGAACAATAACCGAAGCAATAGCCAAAATAACAATCAGAATAACAGAAGTAGCCAAAACAAAAACCGCAACAGCAATTTCTGATAATCTGATTTTTATTTATTACCGCAAAAGGGTGGGTATCGGTGCACAGGCTGATACCCACCCTGGGTTGTTTATATTGGTGTTTTAAGGCTGTATGTTGTTTTAGGGTATTGATTTTGGTTTGCCGTGTAGGCAATTAATAGCCGTAGCTGCCGTCTATAATTATAACTTTAATTCTGTTTTTGTGCCTTTGGTAGCCGCTAAGTACATAGTTGCAGCATATTCTTGTTGTGCTTGCACAGCCGTCACATATTTCGTTGTCGTTTTTATTTAACGAAACACAGCTGTCTGTATGGGAGCAGTATGTATCAAGGTTTAGCCTGCGGGCGTTATTAGGTGCGGCAATTTTTTTAACACGCTCAACGGCATCGTCAATAGTTTTTACTATCTTATTTGTGCCTACCAATAAAATAACGCTTTTAGGGCCGTAAAGTATGGCAGACACTCTGTTTGAGTTGCCGTCAACATTGTAAATATAACCGCTTTGAGTTACGGCATTTGCACTTGCAAAATAAGCGTCTGCACTGTAGGTGCTACGGTAAACCTGCTCAATTTCTTCTTGGGTTATTCCCGGCCTTGCTCTGTCAAGGTAGTTGTAGTCGCCGCTTTTCAGCAAATCCATAACGCCTGTTTCTGCCAATGTTACCGAACCGCCGTTGCTTACGGTGTCGCCTTTTTTAATCAGCTTTTTTACAAGCTCCAGGGCTTCGTCTTTGCTGCTGCAAAAATACGCCTCCATATTGTTCTTTTTTAGGTTTTCAAGGGTGTTTTTAACAGCCTCTGTCATAAATATCACCTTTATTTTTTGATATAAGTATATTATACTATAAATACAGGTAAATTAAAAGGGCAAAATAAGTAAAAAAATCTATGGCAAATATTGAAAAACGCATTGCTTAATGTTATAATTTTTAAATGTATAAATATGCTGTTTGAAAGGAATATGAAAATGAATAGCTCAAATATATATCGTACGCATTTATGCGGCGAGCTTAGAGAATCACATATAGGAAGCAAGGTAAGAGTTGCCGGCTGGGTTGAAAATATTCGTGACCACGGCGGCGTAATGTTTTTGGATGTTCGTGACCAGTACGGCGTAGTACAGGTAGTGGTACACGACGACAATATGCTTACAGATGTAAACAAAGAGTGTACAGTTACTGTAAGCGGTGAGGTTGTTAAAAGGGATGAAGAAACAATCAACCCTAAAATAGCAACAGGTATGGTTGAAATTACTGCTGAAACATTGACAGTTTTAGGTAAGTGCCACAATGTACTGCCTTTTGAGGTGGCTACATCAACCGAAACAAAGGAAGACATTCGTTTGAAATATCGTTTCCTTGACCTGCGTAACAAAAAGGTTCATAACAATATTTTAATGAGAAGTCAGGTTATTTCATTCCTAAGAAGTAAAATGACTGAAATGGGCTTTAACGAAATAAACACGCCTATACTGTCTGCAAGCTCACCTGAGGGAGCAAGAGATTACCTTATCCCAAGCAGAAAGCACCAGGGCAAGTTCTATGCTTTGCCGCAGGCACCGCAGATTTTTAAGCAGCTGCTGATGGTTTCGGGCTTTGATAAGTATTTCCAAATTGCTCCTTGCTTTAGAGATGAGGACGCAAGAGCAGACCGTTCTCCGGGCGAGTTTTATCAGCTGGACTTTGAAATGGCCTTTGCCACACAGGAGGATGTGTTCGCTGTAGCCGAGGAGGTTTTGTATGATGTATTTACAAAATTCTCTGACAAAGAGGTTTCAAAGCCGCCGTTTGCAAGAATACCATATGCAGAGGCTATGCTTAAATACGGTACAGACAAGCCTGACCTAAGAAATCCTCTTTTAATTCAGGACATCAGTCCAATGTTTGAGGAAACTGATTTTGCCCCGTTCAGAAAGAAAACAGTTCGTTCCATTAATGTTCCTAATGCAGCAGCACAGTCTAAAAAATGGTTTAAAAATATGGAGGAGTTCGCCCTTTCTATCGGTATGAAGGGCTTGGGCTATGTAAAGGTAAGAGAAGACCTAACCTTTGATGGCCCTATAGATAAGTTCCTAAAAGAGGGCGACCGTGAAAAGCTTATAGAAATTAACGGCTCAAAAGCAGGCGATGTTATTTACTTTATTGCCGACAGCAAAGAGGACGCACCAAAGCTTGCAGGACAAATAAGAACAGAGGTAGCAAAGCGACTAAAGCTTATAGATACAAGCCGCTTTGAAATGTGCTTTATAGTAGACTTCCCTATGTTTGAGCATGACGAGGACACGGGTGCTGTAATATTCACACATAACCCATTCTCAATGCCACAGGGCGGTATGCAGGCTCTAAAGGAAAAGGATCCTACAGAGGTGCTTGCTTACCAGTATGACATTGTATGCAACGGTGTAGAGCTTTCTTCCGGTGCTGTTCGTAACCACGACCTTGACATTATGATAGAGGCGTTTAAAATTGCAGGCTATACAGAGGACGACCTAAAGGAGAAATTCTCATCGCTTTACAATGCATTCCAGTACGGTGCACCGCCGCACGCAGGTATGGCACCCGGAGTAGACCGTATGCTGATGCTTTTGGCAGAAGAGGAAAATATTCGTGAGGTAATAGCGTTCCCTATGAACAGCAATGCACAGGATGTTCTTATGGGTGCACCTAACGAGGTTTCTGAGCAGCAGCTTAGAGAGGTTCATATAAAACTAAGATAATTTTACAGGGAGGTAACAAAAATGGTATCTCATGAAGATGTAATACAAATTGCCCGCCTCGCAAAGCTTTCTGTAAAGGAAGATGAGCTGGAGGCAATGACAAAGGAAATGCAAAGCATTGTAGACTTTGCAGACGCTATAAACAACGCACCTACAGACGGTGAGGAGTTTGACAATATTAATAATTTGTCAAATGTTTTTAGAGAGGATGTAGTAGTGGAGTCGTACCCTACCGAAAAAATCCTTGAAAATGCCGGCGATAAGGCAGAAGACTGCTTTCTTGTAAAGAAGCGTTGCTTGTAATGGGCATAGTGCCTGTTCAGTTGTGAGCAGAGCCGATACTCCACAGAAGGGATTGATACCAATGGCAGAGGTTAAAAGCAAAATTAGGGCTATTAACGAAATGCTTACAGGAAAAGAAATTACCTGTACAGAGCTTACACAGCAGTATCTGGACGCTATTGATAAGTCCAACGGCGACCTGAACGCTTATGTGAATGTAACGGCAGATACAGCCTTAAAGGCTGCAAAAGCCGTTGACGATAAAATTGCAAGGGGAGAAGAGCTTCCTTTGCTGGCAGGTGTTCCAATGACATTAAAGGATAATATATCCACAAGCGGAATCGAAACAACCTGTTGTTCAAAAATTCTTGAGGGCTATAAGCCTATTTATGACGCAACCGTTTGGAAGCTTTTGCAGCAGCAAAATGCGGTTTTGCTGGGAAAAACAAATATGGACGAGTTCGCAATGGGCTCTTCCTGCGAAACCTCGGTTTTTGGCGGGGCTAAAAACCCTCACAGCCTCAACCATGTTGCCGGCGGTTCGTCAGGCGGCGTAGCATCGGCAGTAGGCGGCAACATTGCCGTGTATGGCTTGGGCTCGGACACAGGCGGTTCTATAAGACAGCCTGCAAGCTTTTGCGGCATAGTAGGCTTAAAGCCTACATACGGCAGTGTTTCAAGATACGGTCTTATTGCATATGCTTCAAGCCTTGACCAAATAGGCCCTATTACAACAACAGTAGAGGATACAGCCATTGTTTATGACGCTGTTGCAAAGCTTGACCCAATGGATTCTACCTCACAGGGAAACAAGGGTGCAGGTGCCTGCGCCACACTTAAAAATGATATTAAGGGTATGAAAATAGGCATAGCAAGGGAGTATCTTGAGGGTATTCGTGACGATGTAAAGGAGGCTGTTTTAAATGCCTGCAATCTTTACCGCAGTATGGGTGCCGAAATTGTAGAGTTTGACCTGCCTGCATTGAAGTATGCACTGCCTGTTTACTATATCCTTGCTTGTGCCGAGGCCTCCTCAAACCTTGGCAGATACGACGGCATAAGGTACGGCTACAAAACCCCAACATATAACGATGTAAACGATATGGTTTGCAAAACCAGAAGCGAGGGCTTTGGCAGCGAGGTTAAAAGAAGAATTATGCTTGGCACCTATGTTCTTAGTGCCGGATACTATGACGCTTACTATAAAAAGGCTCAAAACCTGCGTGGCACAATAGTAAAGGATTTTAAAAATGCTTTTGAAAAGGTAGATGTAATTTTGGCCCCTACAGTACCTATGACCGCCTTTGAGGTTGGCAAGGCTGTAAGCGACCCTATAGAAACCTACCTTACAGATATTTGCACAGTACCTATTAACATTGCAGGCTTGCCGGCAGTGTCTGTACCGTGCGGCTTTAACGCTAAGGGTATGCCTATAGGTATGCAGCTTATCGGCAATACCTTCGCAGAGTCTACCATTTTGAATGCCGCTTGGCACTATGAAAACGCCACACATTCAACAATGTTTAAAAGTGCAGAAATGGGGGTTAAGCTATGAGATACGAGCTTGTTGCAGGACTTGAAACTCATGTGGAGCTAAGTACAAAAACTAAGATTTTCTGTGGCTGTACCACAGAATTTGGCGGAAGCCCTAACACACACTGCTGTCCGATATGTATAGGTTTGCCGGGTACCCTGCCAAAGCTGAACAAACAGGTTGTTCGCTATGCTATAAGGGCCGGACTGGCTACGAACTGCGAAATTTCAAGAATTTCAAAAATGGACAGAAAAAACTACTGCTATCCGGACCTGTCAAAGGCCTACCAGATTTCACAGTATGACAAGCCGCTGTGCAAAAACGGATATATAGAGCTTAGCAGCGGCAGAAGAATAAGACTTAACCGTATTCACATTGAAGAGGACGCAGGTAAGCTTATTCACCAAAAGGGAGATACCTATGTTGACTATAACCGTGGCGGCGTGCCTCTTATCGAGATTGTTACCGAGCCTGATTTCCGCTCTGTAGACGAGGTAAGAGAGTATGTGGAAAAGCTGCAGCTTATTATGCGTTATATAGGCGTTTCTGACTGTAAAATGCAGGAAGGCTCTATGAGATGCGATGTTAATATTTCTGTTCGTCCCGAAGGTCAAAAGGAGTTTGGCACCAGAACAGAAATTAAAAATATGAATTCAATAGCATTTATGGCAAAGGCTATTGAATACGAGCAGGAAAGACAGATTGATATTATCGAAAGCGGCGGAAGCGTTCAGCAGGAAACACTGCGTTATGACGATGCAACAAACACAACATCAAGCATGCGTGGCAAAGAGGACGCTAACGATTACCGTTATTTCCGTGATCCTGACCTTGTTACAATAAATGTAACCGACCAAGAGGTAGAGGAGCTGGAGAAAACTATTCCTGAACTGCCTGATGAAAAGCTTGAGCGATATGTTGAAAAGCTGGGTATTCCTGAGTCGGACGCACAGCTGCTTGTAAAGTACAGAAGAGTTGCAGAGTATTTTGAAAGGGCAAGCGAGGGTACAGCAAACCCACGAACAGCGGCAAACTTTATTATAGGACAAATTTTCAGAACTATTGAAAACGAGTCTGCAAAGGAAGAGTTTGATATACCTGTTTCGGCTGAAAGCCTAAGAGAGCTCATTAAGCTGCTTGACAGCAAGAAAATAAGAATGAACCTTGCAAAGTCTACTCTTGATAAAATGCTTGAAACAGGCAAGAAGGCTTCGGAGCTTATTTCCGAAAAGGATATGGGCGGACTGGACGAGGAGGCAACCAAAAAGCTTTGTCAAGAGGCAGTAGACGCTAACCCTAATGCCGTTGCCGACTATAAGGGCGGCAAAGAAAAGGCTGTAAAGGCAATAGTGGGCTATGTAATGAAAAACAGTCGTGGCAAGGCAGACGCTATGAAGGCAGAGGAAATAATTAAGCAGATTATTCAGTAATTCGCTTAATTTATGATTATATATTGTATTTATATTTATTGGAGGAAAATTATATGAACAATCAGCAGAATAATCAGTACCAACAGCCAAACGGTCAGCAGGGCTACAATCAGTATCAGCAGCCAAACGGTCAGCAGGGCTACAATCAATATCAGCAGCCGAACGGCAGTAATGGCGGCGGGTTTATAGAGCAAATAAAGAATTTTATTCTTAACACACCAAGATGTAAGGACCAAATCAGCCCTCGAGATATTTCCGACAATAAGACGCTTTCTATTTTTTCGTACTTTGGTTTGTTGTTCCTCATTCCGTGGCTGGCTAGTAAAAATTCCAGATTTGCACGCTTCCATGCCAACCAGGGCCTGCTTCTCTTCCTGTTTACCGTTGCGGCCTCTATTGCTGTTGCTATTGTAACTTTTATCTTTGGTTTTATACCTGTTCTTGGAGTAATAGTCAATGTAATAATGTGGCTGGTATATTATGTAGCGGTAATAGGCTATATGGTGCTTGGTATTTACAATGTTGTAAAGGGCAGAGCAAATGAGCTTCCTGTTATAGGCAAATTCAGGCTTATTAAAACAGTGGAATTTGCTCCTAATATGAATAATATGAATAATGGTGCTCCTGTTAACAATGCTCAGAACAATATGAACAACGGTGCTCCTGTTAACAATGCTCAAAACAATATGAACAACGGCTACAACAATATGAATAACGGTGCTCCTGTTAACAATGCTCAGAACAATATGAATAACGGTGCTCCTGTTAACAATGCTCAGAACAATATGAATAACGGTGCTCCTGTTAACAATGCTCAGAACAATATGAATAACGGTGCTCCTGTTAACAATGCTCAGAACAATATGAATAACGGTGCTCCTGTTAACAATGCTCAGAACAATATGAATAACGGTGCTCCTGTTAACAATGCTCAGAACAATATGAATAACGGTGCTCCTGTTAACAATGCTCAGAACAATATGAATAACGGTGCTCCTGTTAACAATGCTCAGAACAATATGAATAACGGTGCTCCTGTTAACAATGCTCAGAACAATATGAATAACGGTGCTCCTGTTAACAATGCTCAAAACAATATGAACAACGAGTACAACAATATGAATAACAACGGTACAATGCAGTAAGCCTTGCGTAGTACATACCGAGGATACCCTCTTTTGGGGTGTCCTCTTTTTTTGCCCTTTGTAAAAGGACTTATAAAAACCTAAACGAAAGCAGCTCTGCAAAGGGCTGCAGAAAAGAAATTAAAAATTTTGCTTTTATTTTTTTATAATATAGATTATAATATGGTTTGATATTTATTTTAATATGGAGTATTATGGCTAATGATAAGTATTAATATATGCAGTTAGCTCAATTTATGTGCAGCAGAAACAGCAGCAGTTTATTAAAATTTAATCAAATAAATTAACGCCGCTTATAGGCAAATACCTTGCTTTAGGTTGATAGTATATAAGGAGGGAAAGCAGTTGGACGATAATCCGCACAGCGGTCACAGAAACAGGCTGAGAAAAAAATTTATTGATAACGGACTTGACGGTATGGAAAGCCACGAGGCACTTGAGCTTATGCTGTACTATGCCATTCCCCGAAAGGATACTAATCCTGTTGCACATATGCTCATTGACAGCTTCGGCTCTATATCGGCTGTGTTTGACGCACCTATTGACAAGCTGAAGGAAGCGGGGTTAAGCGAAAACTGTGCAATATATATTAAGCTTATACCTGAAATTTGCCGTGTGTATATGGAGGATAAGCACAATAATAAGGATAAAATAATTGATATAGATAATATTGGTGAAAAAATAAAGCACAAGTTTGTAGGCAGAGAATACGAGGCGGTTGTACTGCTGCTGCTTGACAGCAAATACAAAGAGGTTTTCTGCGGAGTAGTAAGCAAGGGCTCTGTTTCGGCCTGTGAGGTTTATGTGCGTAAAATTATAGAAATGGCAGTGCTGTACAATGCAAAATTTGCCGTTTTGTCGCACAACCATCCAAGCGGTCTTGCCCTGCCCTCTAATGACGACATTAAAACCACAGAAAAGGTGTATAGGGCACTGCGGCTTATAGATGTTGTGCTGATTGACCATATTATCGTTGCTGATGATGATTATGTTTCCTTAAAGGATTCGGGATTTATGGACGAAATGTATTAATAAATATTGGTGGTTATAATGAATTTTAAATTACACTCACAATACAAGCCTACAGGCGACCAGCCACAGGCAATAGATGAAATATGCAGGTCAATAGAAGCCGGCAACAGGGAGCAAACCCTGCTTGGTGTAACAGGCTCGGGCAAAACCTTTACTATGGCCAATATAATAGCAAGGGAAAACAGACCTACGCTTGTGCTTGCCCACAACAAAACCTTGGCGGCACAGCTGTGCAGTGAGTTTAAGGAGTTTTTTCCGGAAAATGCTGTGGAATATTTTGTATCCTATTACGATTACTACCAGCCGGAGGCCTATGTTGCACAAACCGACACCTATATTGAAAAGGACAGCTCTATAAACGACGAAATAGACAAGCTTCGGCACAGTGCAACCCTTGCACTGTCGGAACGGCGAGATGTTATAATTGTTGCCAGTGTGTCCTGTATATACAGCTTGGGTAACCCTATTGATTACCGAAATATGGTTATCTCTCTAAGACCGGGTATGGAAAAGTCCCGTGACGATTTACTGCGTAAGCTTGTAGAATTACAGTATGAGCGAAACGATGTGAATTTTGTTCGTAATAAATTCAGAGTGCGTGGTGATGTTGTAGAGATTTACCCGGCAAACAGCGAGGGTAAAATAATCAGAGTAGAATATTTTGGTGATGAAATAGATAGAATAACCGAGATAAACGCCCTTACAGGCGAGCTTTACGGCGAGCTTAAGCATGCCGCCATATATCCGGCGTCACATTACATTGTACCAAAGGATAAAATGTTTAAGGCTATAAAGGAGCTGGAGGCAGAGCTTGAGGAAAGAATAAAATTTTTTGAGGATAAGGGCAAGCTCCTTGAAGCACAGCGTATAGAACAGCGTACCCGCTATGATATTGAAATGCTGCAGGAAATCGGCTTTTGTACCGGTATCGAAAATTACTCAAGGGTTTTGTCGGGCAGAGCACCCGGCTCTTCGCCTTACACACTGCTTGACTATTTTCCAAAGGATTTTTTGCTGTTTGTGGACGAATCCCATGTAACACTGCCGCAGGTTAGGGGTATGTTTGCAGGCGACAGGGCAAGAAAGGAAAACCTTATTGAATACGGCTTCAGGCTTCCGTCTGCACTGGATAACAGACCGCTGAATTTTGATGAGTTTTACGAAAGAATAAACCAGGCTGTGTTTGTCAGTGCCACTCCCGGCGACCTTGAGCTGGAAAGGTCGGCTGTTGTGGCGGAGCAGGTTATACGCCCTACGGGACTGCTTGACCCTGAAATTTCTGTAAGACCTATAGACGGTCAAATGGACGATTTAGTGTCGGAAATAAATATTCGTGTAGCTAAAAAAGAGCGTGTGCTTGTAACAACACTTACCAAGAAAATGGCAGAGGATTTAACTGTCTACTTTGAAACAATGGGTATTAAGGTACGTTATATGCACAGTGATGTTGACACCGTAGAGCGTATGAAAATTATTCGTGACCTGCGTTTAGGGGAGTTTGATGTGCTTGTGGGAATCAACCTTTTGCGTGAGGGGCTTGACATACCGGAGGTTTCGTTGGTTGCAATTTTAGACGCCGACAAGGCAGGCTTTTTAAGAAGCGAGCGGTCGCTGATACAAACTATAGGCAGAGCCGCCCGTAATGCAGAGGGAACGGTTATAATGTATGCCGACTCTGTAACGCCGCAGATGGAATACGCTATTAGGGAAACGGAGCGTAGGCGTTCTATACAAAACAGCTACAACCAAGAAAACGGAATTGTTCCAAAAACCATTACAAAAAAGGTTGCGGATATACTGGAGATTTCTTCTCATAATGATAAAGAGGTTTACGATAAAAAGGGCAAACGCCTGACAAAGGAAGAAAAACAAAAATTAATAGAATCACTAACAAAAGAAATGAAAGCTGCCGCAAAGCTGTTGGAGTTTGAGCATGCGGCATATTTGCGTGATAAAATAAATAAACTAAAAGGAAAGAAATAGGTGAAACAATGGCAAAGAAAAAAACAACTCAGGAGTATGGCAATGACAGTATTACTATACTAAAGGGTGCAGACCGAGTTAGAAAAAGACCGGCTGTTATTTTTGGCTCTGACAGTATAGAGGGCTGTCAGCACTCTGTTTTTGAAATTTTGTCAAATTCAATAGACGAAGCACGAGAGGGCTACGGCAGTGAAATTGTTGTAACCAGATATGAAGATAATTCTGTGGAAATAGAAGACCATGGCAGAGGAATTCCTGTTGATTACAACGAAAACGAGGGCAGGTACAATTGGGACTTAACCTTTTGCGAGCTGTATGCCGGCGGTAAGTATAATAATTCCGAGGGCGAAAACTACGAATATTCACTTGGCTTAAACGGACTGGGACTTTGTGCCACACAGTATGCTTCACAGTGGATGGACGCAGAAATTAAGCGTGACGGCTTTAAGTATACTCTGCATTTTGAAAAAGGCGAAAACATAGGCGGACTTAAAAAAGAACCTTACAAAAAGAAGGATACAGGCACAAAAATCCGCTGGAGACCTGACCTTGATGTTTTTACAGACATAAATGTTTCGGCAGAATATTTTGTTGAAATGATAAAAAGACAGGCTATTGTAAACGCAGGAGTAACCTTTATATTCCGCAACCAAAACGGCAAGGAGTTTGAGGAACAGCGTTTTAACTATGTAAACGGTATTACCGACCATGTACAGGAAATAGTAGGAGAAGACGGACTTACTGCAGTGCAAAGCTGGAGTGCCGAAAAAATGGCACGAGATCGTCAGGATAAGCCGGAGTATAAAACAAAAATAAACATAGCCTTTGCCTTTTCAAACCGTGTGTCGCTTACGGAATACTACCATAATTCCAGCTGGCTGGAATATGGCGGTGCTCCCGACAAGGCCGTAAGAAACGCCTTTAAGTACAGCATAAACCAGTATTTAAAAACAAATAACAAGTACAATAAAAACGAAAGCCAAATAAAAGACGAAGATGTGCTTGACTGTCTTGTTGTAGTTGTTTCTTCGTTTTCAAGCGTTACTTCTTACGAAAACCAAACTAAAAAGGCTATTAACAACAAGGGCATTCAGGATGCAATGGTAGATATGTTCCGCCACAATCTTGAAATATACTTTATAGAAAACCCACTTGACGCCGAAAAAATAGCAAATCAGGTGCTTATTAATAAGCGAAGCCGTGAAAATGCCGAAAAAACCAGAGCAAACCTAAAGAAAAAGCTTACCAGTACAATGGATATGACCAACCGTGTAGCTAAGTTTGTAGACTGCAGAAGCAAAGACAACAGCGAAAGGGAAATATTCATAGTAGAGGGCGACTCGGCACTCGGTGCCTGTAAGCAGGCACGAAACCCGGACTTTCAGGCTATTATGCCTATTAGGGGAAAAATACTTAACTGCCTAAAGGCGGACTACAGCAAAATATTTAAAAGCGAAATTATAACAGACCTAATGAAGGTTTTGGGCTGCGGCGTGCAGGTAAGCTCAAAGGCAAACAAAGACATTGCTAATTTTGATATAAATTTACTTAGATGGAACAAGGTTATCATTTGTACCGATGCCGATGTGGACGGCTTCCAAATTCGTACACTTCTGCTTACAATGATTTACCGCCTAACGCCGGATCTTATTGAGGCGGGAAAGGTGTTTATTGCAGAATCTCCTCTTTATGAAATTACCACAAAGAAGAATGTTTATTTTGCATACAATGAAAAGGAAAAGGAAAAATTTATAAATGAAATAGGCAGCGAGAGGTTTACTATTCAGCGTTCAAAAGGACTTGGTGAAAATGAGCCGGATATGATGAACCTTACCACTATGAACCCGGCTACACGCCGACTTATAGAGGTTCTTCCCGATGACGCAGAGCGTACATCTCAAATGTTTGACATTCTGCTGGGTGACAATCTGTCCGGCAGAAAGCAGTATATTGTTGACCACGGTGCAGAATACACCGATTCCCTTGACCTTTCGTAACGGCAAAGAGTTAAGCCTAAGAGGTATAGAACAGACAGTATAAATTTTAATGTATTTGAAAGGCGGTGTTTATTATGCCACCAAAAAAGAGAAGACCAAAAGAAACCGCACCGACTGCCATTAAGGGTGTTATAGACGGTGCCGGAGAGGTGGTACAGCAGAAAATAGCCACCACAATAGAAGAAAACTATATGCCCTACGCAATGAGCGTTATATTAAGCCGTGCTATTCCCGAAATTGACGGCTTTAAGCCCAGCCACAGAAAGCTGCTTTACACTATGTATAAAATGGGCTTGCTGACAGGTGGCAGAACAAAATCAGCCAACATTGTAGGTCAGACCATGCGGCTTAATCCGCACGGCGACAGAGCTATATATGACACCATGGTGCGGCTAAGCCGTGGCTATGAGGCTTTGCTACACCCATATATTGACTCAAAGGGTAACTTTGGTAAATTTTACAGCCGAGATATGGCGTGGGCGGCATCAAGATATACCGAGGCAAAGCTGGACTCAATATGCAGCGAGCTGTTTAAGGATATAGACAAGGATACTGTTGATTTTGTTGATAACTACGACAACACAATGAAAGAGCCTGCCCTGCTTCCGGCTACATACCCGTCGGTGCTTGTAAATGCAAACACAGGTATTGCTGTAGGTATGGCAAGCAGCATTTGCTCGTTTAACCTAAAGGAAATTTGCGACACTACCGTTGCACTTATGAAGAATGCTGACCACGATATTTCGTCAACTCTGCCGGCACCGGATTTTTCGGGCGGTGGTCAGATTATTTACGATAAAAGGGTATTTGACGAGATATACAAAACAGGCAGAGGCAGCTTTAAAATGCGTTCAAAGTATTCCTATGACAAGTCTGCAAACTGCTTGGATATTACCGGAATACCACAGTCTACAACAAGCGAGGCAATAATAGAAAAGGTTATACAGCTTGTCAAGGCAGGAAAGCTAAAGGAAATATCTGATATTCGTGATGAAACAGGCTTGGACGGCTTGAAAATCACCATAGATCTAAAAAGGGGAACAGATCCTGACAAGCTGATGCTGAAGCTATACAAAATGACGCCTCTTGAAGACAGCTTTAGCTGCAACTTTAATGTGCTTATAGGCGGCGTGCCTAGGGTGCTGGGTATAAAAGAGCTTTTAGACGAGTGGATAGCCTTTAGAGTAGAATGTGTTCGCCGCAGAACATATTTTGACCTTAACAAGAAAAAGGACAAGCTGCATTTACTAAAGGGTCTGCAGGCTATTTTGCTTGATATTGACAAGGCTATTAAAATTGTCAGGGAAACTCCGGAGGAAAGCCGAGTAGTGCCAAACCTAATGGCAGGCTTTGGTATTGACGAGCTACAGGCCGAGTATGTGGCAGAAATTAAACTGCGGCACCTAAACAGAGAGTACATTTTAAAGCGTACCGAGGAAATAGAAAATCTTGAAAAGGAAATTGCAGAGCTTGAGGGTGTGCTTGCAAGCAAGGCGAAAATTAAAAAGATAATTGAAAAGGAGCTTGCAGAGGTTGGCAAAAGGTTTGGTCAGCCACGAAAGAGCATACTTATATATGCCGATGAAATTCAGACAGCCGAGGAAGAGGAGGAAGCTCCGGACTATAGTGTAAATATCTTCTATACTAAAGAGGGCTACTTCAAGAAAATTTTGCCACAGTCGCTTCGTATGAGCAGTGAGCAAAAGCTGAAAGAGGGCGACAGCGTTGCGTACAGCAACGAATGCTCAAATAATGACGAGCTGCTGTTCTTTACAGACAAGGCACAGGTTTATAAAACAAAGGTGAACGAGTTTAAAGAAACAAAGGCAAGCACCCTTGGCGACTATGTGCCGGCTAAGCTGAATATGGACGAAGGCGAAAATTCAATTTATGCGGTAAACACTAAGGACTACAAGGGCTATATGATATTCGCCTTTGAGAACGGTAAAATTGCAAAGGTTCCTCTTTCGGCTTACGAAACAAAAACTAACCGTAAGAAGCTGACAGGTGCTTACAGCGACAAGTCGCCTATAGCAGACATCATATATGTTAAAGAGGACTGCGAAATTATGCTGATCTCCAGTCAGGGCAGGGTGCTGCTGTTTAATACAGGTGCTATTGCCGAAAAGGCTTCAAGGTCAACCATAGGCGTAAATATTCTTGCACTGAAAAAGGGACACAGACTTATTTCTGCCAAGCTGTACAAGGAGGGCGACCTAGCAAAGCCAAGCCGATACCGCACAAAAACCCTGCCGGCCGCAGGCTCTGTTCTGAGTGCAGAGGATAAGGCGGAGCAATTGAGCTTTTTGTAAAAAAAATTTGAGGTAAAAATTAATAATATTACTTGAAAATACGGTTTTTATGTGGTATCATAAAGACCGTATGAATAGTTAAATTGGCATATTATTACGAAAGGACGAGGACAGATATGAATATAGTTGACTATATTGTTGGTGCAGTGCTTATTTTGTTTTCAATCATTATGATTGCTGTTGTTATTCTGCAAGAGGGTAATTCAAAGGGCATAGGCGTTGTAACAGGCGGTGCCGACACATTCTTGTCAAAAAATAAGGCTCGTACAGTAAACAGTAAGCTTGCTCGCTGGACAAAGGTTTTGTCTATTGGCTTTGCTTTGCTTGTAGTAGCTCTGAATATTGTTGACAAGTTTATGCACTGATTTTATTATTAAGCAAGAAACTAAAGGCACTCCCTGCGGAGTGCCATTTCTTGTTTTATGCGGCAGAAAAAGGACTTATCCTGCAGTACAGTCTGCAAACGGCTTAAACAAAGTCTTCCGTATAGGTTTTATACTCCCCGCCATAGGTGCAGTAGCTTTTTGCACCCTCTAATGTGGTAAAGGTTTTTATGTTTGCCTTTACTGTGTCAAAGTCCACATAGGCATCGGTAAGAGTCATATCACTTTTTGAAGCTATGCCCTGTGCCTCTGCAACCACATACGCCCGACCGGTGTCCTTGTCGCCCTTTTTCATAGGGCTTTTTGTGGTGCTTTCCATATCCTCCGTACAGGTAAGCTTGTTAGAAAACTCATAGATTATGTAGTAGGCGTTTTGTGATGCATCATTTTTATTTACATTGTACATCATAGATATGTCGTGGTAGCTATAGGTAAAGCTAAAGGAGCCGGATTCGCTCCATTGGTTATGGTCAAGCTTGCTTTCAAACTCAAGCCTTATACTCTTTGCATTGTCGTCAATATAGCTTTTAGCGGCACGGCGTATGGCCTTGTTCAGCTTGTCCTTGTTATATTTTTCAAGCTTTTCCGGATAAAAATCCACGCCGGAAACAATGTATTCCTTTTGACTGCAGGTTATTTTATAACCGCCATTTTCAAATAAATCCTTGTCATATTCAGCGGTTATTGTGGCCTTGCTCCCGCCCTTTAGCTTGCCGTTGCTTTTGCAGGTGAATTTAAAATTATCCCTTACAATTTCTGTACAGCCGGAGGTGTCAAATACGGCTGTGCCTTGTCCCGGACTGCCGCTGAAGGTAACGCTCAAGCCGTAAAAGGGATTTATACTTTCTGTTGTTTGGTAGCTTTTTACCGTTCCATCGGGATATTGTATAGACGCTGTGGTAAGCCGCTGATTTTCTTTGTATGAACAGCCGCCTAAAAGCAGACAGCACCCCAGTACGGCAGCTATTGTTTTTAGTTTTGCTCTTTGCATTGGTGCAGCTCCTTTACAGTGTGTGTTATACAAAGATTTTCTTTGCTAATTCTGCCATTTCACAAAAGCTGTGTATGGTGTAGTCAGGGCTTTCTGCATTTCCGAAGCCGTACTGTGCATATACAAACGGTATTCCGGCAAATGCCGTTGCGTCGCAGTCGCCTTGAGTATCGCCTACATAAACAGCTCTGTCAATGCGGTTCCTTTTTATAAGCAGCTTTATATTTTCGCCTTTTGAAAGACCTGTTCCGCCGTTGCACTCAATATCGTCAAAATATTTTTCCAGCCTATGTACCCTCATAAAGGTTTCTATATAGCCGCACTGGCAGTTGCTTATAATATACAGCTTAATATTTTCTTTTTGCAGTTTTTTAAGGGTTTCCTCCAGCTGTGGAAAAAGCTTTCCGCCTTTTTTCTCCAAATACTTCTGCTCCCTTTTGGCACACAGTGACATTAGCTCCATGGCTCGTTCTTCAGAAAGCTCCGGAAAAAACACCCTCGATATTTGCTTTGCGGTTTTTCCCATTTGAGATTTCAGCATCTTTTCCGTTAGTACAAAGTCGGTGTCGTTGTGGTTTTTTATTTCATCATTAAAGCCCTCAACTACAACGCCGGCGGAGTCCCACAGTGTGCCGTCAAGGTCAAATATAACAGCATTTTTCATAATTATTCTCCGTTCTGCAAAAATGGATTTAATTTATAAATATTGTAACATATAGAAGTTAAATTTTCACTACCTTTTGCAAGATATTTATATGGTGAAAAGGAATAAAGGCTTTTAATTTGTCAATGATAATGTAAGAGAATTTTAGGAGGCTGTTATATATGAACGGACTGAAGATTGAAAGAATTGAAGGAAGACAGGTTTTGGACTCCAGAGGAAACCCAACGGTAGAGGCACAGATAACACTGCAAAACGGTGTTACGGCAGGTGCTATAGTGCCAAGCGGTGCGTCTACCGGTGAACATGAGGCACATGAGCTTAGGGATGGCAATATGGCATTGTACGGCGGCAAAAGTGTAACTCAGGCTGTAGAAAACATTAACTCTAAAATATTGCCGAAGCTAAAGGGAGCGTCTGTACTAAGGCAGACGGAGCTTGACAATATTATGCTTAGTCTTGACAATACCCCAAACAAAAGCAAGCTGGGTGCAAACGCAATTTTGGCGGTATCTCTTGCCTGTGCAAAAACTGCGGCAAAGGCTCTTAATATTCCCTTATACAGCTATTTAGGCGGTTGTTACAGCCAAACTATGCCTGTGCCTATGATGAATATTTTAAACGGCGGAGCACACTCAAATAATAATATTGACATACAGGAGTTTATGATAATGCCTGTAGGGGCAAAAAGCTTTGAGGAGTGCTTAAGCAGCTGCTGTAATGTTTACCATACCCTAGGAAAAATTCTAAAGGAAAGAGGACTTACTACGGCTGTGGGGGACGAAGGCGGCTTTGCACCGAGCCTTAACAGTGACGAGGAGGCTATAGAGCTGATAACAGAGGCTATTATACAGGCCGGACTTAATACAAACAAAATGAAAATCGCTCTTGACGCCGCCGCCAGTGAATGGCAAAAGGGCAGCAGCTACACTCTGCCTAAAAGAGGAACAGATATGACAAGCCAACAGCTTATAGATTACTGGAAGCAGCTTGTGAATAAATACCCTATTATTTCTATTGAAGACGGCTTAGGAGAGAACGACTGGGAGGGCTGGCAAGGCCTTACACAACAGCTTGGAGGCAAGGTGCAGCTTGTAGGCGACGATTTGTTTGTTACCAATGCAAGGCGTGTTCAGCAGGGCATACAGCAAAGGGCAGGCAACTCGGTGCTTATCAAAATAAACCAAATAGGCACTTTAAGTGAAACTATGCAGACCATAGAGCTTGCAAAGTCCTACGGCTACAGTACGGTTATATCGCACCGAAGCGGAGAAACCGAGGATACCACTATAGCCGACCTAGCTGTAGCGGTAAACGCAGGTCAAATAAAAACAGGTGCACCTTGCCGTGGTGAGCGTACCGCAAAGTATAACAGGCTTTTAAGAATAGAGAAGCAGCTTGGAAAGGGTGCTTTGTACGGCAACAGCAAAATATTAGGTCTGTAAGCCTTTGTATAGTGCTGTAGCAGACAAAAATATATCGCCGGCGTTCTACAAAATCAAATGAATTAATTATATAATTACAAAAATTTGCCATCTGTTTATGCAAAATGCATAATAAGCAGATGGCATTTTCTATGTTCAGGCTGAGCAATAAGTTTAGGTAAATTATTGTAAAAAATAAATAAATATGCTACAATAAATAAGAATTTAATAGTAATTGTGCATTGTGCCTGCTTAATGGAGGCTGCAAATGTTCAAAAAATTTATTACAGGAGTGTTGACTGCTATGGTTACTTTTTCAACAGTGTTTTGTCCTGTGAATGCTGAGGCTGAGCATAACGTTAATGCGAAATCGGCAGAGCTGGACAGGCTTGCATATAGCGGTGATGATTTAGGTGCGGCGTATACACCACAAAAAACTACATTTAAAGTGTGGTCGCCAACTGCAAGTGAGGTAAGGCTGAACCTGTATAAAACAGGCAGCGACGATGAGGACGGAGCAGAAAAAATTGCTGACTCTGCCATGAGTTATGACAATACCAACGGTGTGTGGAGCATTACCGTTGAGGGGGATATTAAAAACACCTACTACACATACTCTGTTACCAATGACGGCGTTACAAATGAGGTCGTAGATATTTACGCTAAGGCTGCAGGAGTAAATGGCAACAGAGGTATGGTGGTAGACTTATCCGGTACCGATCCCGAGAATTGGCAGCAGGATAAAAGGGTTTTGCCTGAGAAGCAAACAGAGGCTATTGTTTGGGAGGTGCATATCAGAGATTTTTCAAATCAAAAGGAGAGCGGTATAAGCCGTGAGCATAGTGGCAGGTACCTTGCCTTTACAGAAGACGGTACTGTACTTGAGGGCTGTGACGCTATTCCTACGGGCTTGGCTTACCTAAAGAAATTAGGCGTTACCCATGTACAGATTAATCCTTTCTGCGACTTTGGCTCTGTAGATGAAACAAAGCCAAACAGTGAGGAATACAACTGGGGCTACGACCCTAAGAATTATAATGTGCCGGAGGGCAGCTATTCTGCAAACCCTTATGACGGCAATGTAAGAATTAACGAAGTAAAACAAATGGTACAGGCACTGCACAATGCCGGAATAGGTGTAATTATGGATGTTGTTTACAACCATACATACACCTTGAACGACAGCTATTTTAATTTAACAGTACCTAATTACTATTATAGATTTAACGAGGATGGCTCACCTGCAAATAACTCAGGCTGTGGCAACGACACTGCCTCTGAGCGTGCTATGTACAGCAAGTTTATGGTGGATTCTGTGTACTACTGGGCAAGTGAATACCATATAGACGGCTTCCGCTTTGACCTTATGGGCTTGCACGATGTAAACACTATGAGAAAAATAAGGGAAAAGCTTAACACCATAGACAGGCGTATTATTATGTATGGCGAGGCTTGGGACCTAGGCTATATAGAGGGCGTAGACCTTGCCGTTCAGAAGAACATCGGTAAAATAGACGGTGTTGCCGCATTTAATGACGGTATAAGAGACGCAATAAAGGGCGACAACTTTGAGGCTGTGGGCAAAGGCTATGTGCAAGGCAAGGGCAGTACAGTAGGTATAGAGAACGGCGTTA
>FR891333.1:59089-64663 GCA_000435335.1 Clostridium sp. CAG:964 | reverse complement strand
GGCTGCTACAAGGCAGTGGGCAGAAACCCCTGCCGATACCGTTACATATGTTTCCTGCCATGACAATATGACTTTTTATGACAAGCTGACAGCGTCTGTGCTGGGTACAAAGGATTCGTCCTTGTACAGAAAACGCAATGAGCAGCTGGTGCAAATGAACAAGCTGGGAGCCGCCTGTGTGCTTACCTCTCAAGGAATGTCATTTATGCTGGCCGGCGAGGAAATGGCACGCTCAAAGGACGGCGACCGCAACAGCTATGCTTCTTCACCAACATTAAATCAAATTGATTGGCAGTGCTTGGAGAGGTACGGCGACTTAACAGCCTATTACAAGGGCTTAATCGACCTTAGAAAAAGCTATGCACCTTTTACAGACGATACAAAAACTACCATTGACAATATGACGGTCTTTAAGAATACCGACGCAAGGGTGCTGGGCTTTATGATGACCAATAAGCTTACAGCCGATACTCAATGGGATAAGGTAATCTGCATTTTCAATGCAAACACCGACAAAAATGTTGAGGTTCAGCTGGAGGGTGAGAGCCTGCCCGAAAATTGGGTAGTAGTTGTAAACAATGTTTCTGCCGGTGTGGAAGAGCTAAAGGAGATAGACGGCACAAGGGTAACAGTGCCAAGTACATCTGCAATGGTTTTGGTTGACAAAGAAAGCTTTGAAAAGGCAAATATTAAGGTCGATACAGATTTCCAACAAACACTTATTGAAAACACCGCACACGAGGCAGCTACACAGCTAAGCACAGTTGGTGAAAAACGCCTTGCAAAAAGAGGCAAAGACCACAAGGTGCTTAAAATTGCCGGTATAGTTGCAGGTGCGGCAGCCGGTGTTGCGGCAGTGGCTGCCGGTGCAGCTGTGCTGAAAAAGAAAAAAGGAAAAAAGAGAAAGTAGTTTGATAATCATTCTGCGTTTGCAGAGATTATATATAAGATTCAACAAGGAGGTTTAGAAATGAAACTAAATAAAATAATTGCCGCTGCACTTGCTGTTATGCTTGTAGGCAGTACTGCTTCTGTAGCTGTGTCGGCAGCTGACACTGAAAGCAGTAACCCGTATGAGGTGCAGGCGGCAAAATATGATGAGCAGGCCTACAGTGGAAATGACCTGGGTGCTGTTTGCAATGGTGAGGATAGTACCACTTTTAAGCTGTGGTCACCGTCTGCCTCAGATGTAAAGCTTAATATTTTTACCAAAGGCTCGGACGATGAAGTGGGTGCAGGTTCAGTTGCTACCTACACCATGAAGAAAGAAGACAATGGTATCTGGACTATAAATCTGTCGGGAATCTGGAGTAACTATTACTACACTTACTCGGTAACAGACGCAAAAACAGGAAAAACTGTAGAAACAGCTGACCCTTATGCAAAGGCAGCAGGTGTAAACGGCGACAGGTCAATGGTTGTTGACTTGTCAAAAACTAATCCTGACGGCTGGGAGCAGGACAACAACTTTAAAAGAGTTGAAAATCAGTCAGACGCTTCGGTTTGGGAGGTTCATGTAAAGGACTTTACATATGACTCTAATTCAGGTGTAAGCGAAAAGAACAGAGGTAAGTATCTTGGCTTTACCGAAAGCAATACAACACTGAACAATGAGGGTAAAATTCCTACAGGTATGAATTACCTAAAGGATCTGGGCGTAAACTATGTACAAATTACACCATTCTTTGATTACGGCTCAGTTGACGAGACAGGCCCCGATACACAGTTTAACTGGGGCTATGATCCTAAAAACTACAATGTACCTGAGGGCAGCTATTCATCAAACCCATATGACGGTAATGTAAGAATTAAAGAAGCAAAAGAAATGATTAAGAGCATTCACGATAACGGTATGGGCGTTATTATGGATGTAGTTTATAACCATACACAGTCAACAGATTCTGTATTCCAAAAAACAGTTCCTGATTACTACTACAGAATGAATGCAGACGGCAGCCTCTCAAATGGCTCGGGCTGCGGCAATGACACTGCCTCAGAGCATGCTATGTACAGAAAGTATATGGTAGACTCGGTTGTTTATTGGGCAAAGGAATACCATGTTGACGGCTTCCGTTTTGACCTGATGGGTCTGCACGATGTAGAAACAATGAATCTAATTCGTACAGAGCTGGATAAAATTGACCCTAATATCATTATGTACGGTGAGGGCTGGACAATGACCTCTACCTTTGATGAGGGAACAATCGCTTCTACACAGGCAAACGCAAGCTTGTTAAGCGACCGTGTCGGTTTCTTTAACGACCAAATCCGTGACGCTATTAAGGGCAGCGTTTTTCAAGCAACAGGCAAGGGCTATATTCAGGGTAAGAGCAGCAATGCAAAGGCAATTTACTATGGAATGCTAGCTAATACTCAGGGCGGCAACTGGAAGGCAAATCAGCCTGAGCAAACGGTTACATATGCTTCTTGTCACGACAACGCAACATTGTATGACCGTTTGGTTTACTCAATGGGCGGTGACTTTACAGAGCGTTATGACGAATACATAAAGATGAACAAGCTAAGTGCCGCTATTATGTACGCTTCACAGGGTACAACATTTATGCTTGCCGGTGAGGAGTTTGCAAGAACAAAACAGGGCGACGAAAACAGCTACTCATCTTCTGTAGATATTAACAAGCTTGACTGGAGCAGAACAGTTGAATACGGCGATCTTGTTTCTTACTACAAGGGTATGCTTGAGTTCAGAAATTACTTTGCTCCTGTAAGAACAGCTACTAAGCTTGACAATGTTACAGGCTCTTACAGCAACGGTAAAGGTCTTGTTCAGATGGTATATGCCGACAATGATAATTCCGACTGGAAAAATGTTGTAATGCTGTTTAATGACAGCAGCAAAGACCAAACAGTAAAGCTTGACAGCACATTGCCTGACAGCTGGGTAACTGTTGTAAACGGTCAGATTGCAGGTGTGGCTAACCTTGGCGAGGTAAGCGGCAGAGATATTACAGTGCCTGCAGGCGAGGCCTTGGTGCTTGTTGACAAGGACAGCTATATGGCGTCGCAGGTTGAAAGCACAAAGGGTGTTGTTGAGGTTAGACATATTGATGATTCAACAGGCAAAATACTTTCAACATTGACACTTTCCGGTAAAGTTGGCGACTACTACCGTACACAGCCAAGCAGCAGCTACGATCTTGAGTATAACCTTAAGAGTGTGACAGATAACAGCGAGGGCGTATACACAGAGGATAAGATTATTGTTGAGTACCACTATGTGCCAAACCTTGTTGAGTTTAAAAGCCTTAACGGCGAGGGCGATGTTACATTGGTAGATGCAGTTATGATTCAGAGAAATATTCTGGGTCTGCTTGAGCTAAGCGAAAGTGAACTGACAAATGCAGATGTAAACAAAAACGGTGTTGCAGATGTTTCAGATGTAGTTTTAATTTTAAGACATTTGCTTGGCCACGAAGTACCGTTGTCAGTAGGTACAGTTACAGTATCTTATGTTGACGAGGACGGCAGCAAGCTAAGAGAAGACACAGTTATGACAATGAAGGCAGGTAAGAGCTACAGTGTTGAGCCGGTTGACATTACTTTCTATGAGCTGGACAAGGAAAATATGCCGGCCAACTCTACAGGTATAGTGGCAGTAGGCAATACATCGGTTGTATATCATTATGTTCTTGGTGCACAAAGCGTTACACTCCATGTTCAGGCTCCTGAGGGTGTAACTCCTAACCTATATGTTTGGGAGGACGACGGCACAAACAACAGTGGCGATTGGCCGGGTGCAGCAATGACAGACGCTGACGGAGACGGCTGGTTTGAATACACATTTGCTACATCCGGTACATACAACTGGATTTTAAATGACGGCACAAACCAAACAGATGACAGCGGCAATTGCAGCGGTGACCAGTGGATTATTCTAAACAGCGACTGGACAACAAATGTTGTAACCACAACAATAAATATCAGACTTCCTGAGGGGGCAACTTGGTCACCGTATATATATATGTGGCAGTCAGCCTTGCAGACAGGCGACGAGGTTTATAACCCAACAGGCGATTGGCCGGGAACACAGCTGGCTGACTTTGACAAAGACGGTTGGTATTCCTTCAACTTCTGTGCAAAAGGAGAAGGTGCTTACAACTGGATTGTAAATGACGGCAACGGCAGCCAAACAGACGACTATACAGACTATACAGGCTCCTTGTGGATTACAATGAAGAGCGCAAAAAAGGTAGCATCTGTTGAAACTGAAAAGCCTGCAGCATAAGACAGGGCTTGCGTTATATTTTCAAAATATGAATGTAAATTAATAAAAACAAATCCCTCGTGTAATGCGGGGGATTTTGTTTTGCACGTTTGTGTTTTAGCAATGGGAAGAAATAGTTGGTAGTCGATACAAAGTCTTTTAGGCAGCGTTATCCTGTCAGCTAGTGAATATTCAATAAAAAACACCTGAAAAGTTTGTACAATAAAAGAATTTATTATTTCTGGAATAAAGTGTTATAATAGGATACGTAATTATGTAGGTATTTAAAATGTAATACCGAGGTTACAAGAATTTTCGTAGGAGGAAAAAATTATGACGAAGAAAAGAACTTCCCGTATGGCAGTTTGCTTGTTAGCTTTAGTGCTGATGGTAACAAGTATGTGCTGCTTGGGAACAGCTGCGGTTTCCGCAGCAGGTACCTATGGTACAACAATTTATCTTCAAACAGACGACACCACAGACCCATATATACACTATTGGGTAGAAGGAAACGCTTCACAATCAAGCTCTTGGCCTGGTGTTAAAATGACAAAGGCAACAGGCGAAACCAATGTTTATTGCTATGAGCTACCTTGTGATATTGGCGACCTAACCGGCGTTATTTTTAACAACGGTGGCGGCGGAAACAAATTAACCAATGATCTAACAAACATTAAAGGTAATTTGTATACGCTGAAGGGTTCATCAGGCTCTTGGTCTATGTATGACACAAGTGCTCTGAAGCTGTCTGTTGAAACAGATGTTGAGGCACCGCAGTATAAGGGAACAGACATTGTTCTTAAGGCAGTTGTAGCCGGAGGACAGGGTACTGTAAAATATACCTTCTCGGTAAACTCTAAGACAATTTACACAGGTACAAACAGCACTTGTACTTGGACACCTGCACAGGCAGGCACATACACAATTAAAGTCGACGCAAAGGATGCAGCCGGCAACACAAACAGCAAGCAGATTTCTTATGAAATTAAGGATGACTCACTGGCTATAGAGCCGATACTAAAGGGTATCTCTACAGGCTATTCAGGACAGGTTCCTGTTAACACTTCAATACCTGTAAATGTAAAAGCAGCCGGAGGTAATATAGGTACAAATCTATTGTTCTACAAGGTTGCAGTTACTGACCCTAACGGCAACCCAGTAAACACAGTTTACTACAAGCAAAGCAACATTCTAAACTTTACACCAACTAAAACAGGTAATTATAAAGTAGATGTTACTGTACAGAACTGTAAAAATACAACTGCTCAGAAATCTTACATCGTAACTGTTGGTAACGGAGGTACCGAGACTCCGACAGAGGCACCTACACAGGCACCTACAGAGGCACC
>FR891333.1:0-58979 GCA_000435335.1 Clostridium sp. CAG:964 | reverse complement strand
AACACAGGCACCTACACAGGCACCTACAGTGGCACCTACAGAGGCACCTACAGAAGGACAGTACACTAAGGGCGATGTTACAGGCGACGAAAGAGTATCACTTGCAGATGTTGTATTTGTTTTGAGAGCTGCAGTGGGATATGACGGATTTGAGCTTACAGTAGGAACATCTAGATTTGAAGCTGCTGATATGGACAATAACGGTGTAATCAATATGCAAGATGCAGTTCTTTTAGCAAGAATGATTATCTAGTCGGCAGTCTGTATTACCTACATTTGATAGGCAAGGAGGACAAATAAAAAATGAAAATACTTAAGAAAACTATAGCTGTAATATTGTCAGTGATGATGGTTGTTACTGTTGGCATAGTTTGTGCAAGTGCAGCAAGCACTCAAACTGCCTCGACCGGCAACAGCTCATCAACCGGTATTACAGTACACTACAAAGCAAAGGGTGCAAATGTACCAACAATATATTATTGGAACAGTCTTCCTAAAAACATCAGTGAACCTGTATATCCGGGTAAGGCTATGACAGCAGATGCAAACGAGGGTGACCAATGGTTTACATACAAGTTTGCAGATGTTACAAAAATTAACATGTTGTTTATTGAGAACGGTAAGCAGTCAAAAGAGCTTACAAGGGGAGCTTCCGGCGAATATTGGTACAAGGACGGAATATGGTATTCTTCAAACCCTGAAAAAACCGATCCGCTTACAACCGACCTTCGTGAGGATACAATCTACTTTGTTATTACAACTCGTTTTTATGACGGCGACACAGGAAACAATGTTCACTGCTGGGACGACTCAAAGGCAAACAACCCTGACAGCGACCCTGCTTGGAGAGGCGACTTTAAGGGCCTAATCGATAAGCTGGACTACATTAAGGCACTTGGTTTTAGTGCTGTTTGGGTTACACCGGTAGTTACAAATGCCAGTGGCTACGACTACCATGGTTATCACGCATTCGATTTTTCAACAGTAGACGCTCGTTACGAAAGTGACGGTGCTACATACCAGGATCTTATTAATGCCGCACACGCAAAGGGAATGAAAATTGTTCAGGACGTTGTTTTGCAGCATTCAGGTAACTTTGGTGAAAAGACATTTTGCGAGCTGTTCACAAAGAAGTTCAACGATGTAACAGAGTTGGCTGATTTGGAAAAGACAATGATTCCTAGTGATTATTTGCTTAGCACATATGGCCTAAGCTCACCTGAGGAATATTGGGCACAGCGTCCGCAGGTTCAGTATGATCAGAGACTAAACCTAATGAAGGATACTACTGTAACCGCTAACAACGACACTGGAAGTCCTTTAAACGATGCTAAAACAATGGCTAAGGTTTCTACAAACGGAACCTACAACGCTAAGAACTACTACCACAATGGCTACTGGCAGAGCCTAAACTGGGACGACTGGACCTGTAAGTATGCTCAGATTGCCGGTGACTGTGTTGACTTGAATACAGAAAACCCTGAGGTAGCAGAGAAACTTGTTGAGTTTTACGGCAACTACATAGGAATGGGCGTTGACGCCTTCCGTGTGGATACAACAAGACACATTTCAAGACTGTCATTGAACACTATGTTCAACAAGCAGTTAAATGCTATTGGCGGCAAAAGCTTCTATATGTTTGGTGAGGTTTGCTGTAGATTCTCACAAACATGGTACAGAGGCCATGCAAGTGAGTCAGTTCCTTTCTATACTTGGGATGAGCCTGATACAAGCTATTCAAGCAAATGGCAGTGGGAAAACACTCCTGAGGCTGTAAACAACAATATGAACCTTACTCTGGAGCATTGGGCTGCTTATGATGATACAACAAATCAGCCAACAAGTGACAATGCATTCCTAAACGGCAATGACTATCACACTCCTGATTACAGTAAGGCTTCCGGCCTAGGAACTATTGACTTCTTGATGCACTGGCAGTTCGATTCAGCAGGCGGTGCATTCACCGGTGCTTTGGGCGAGGATCAGTACTTTAACGATTCAACATGGAATGTTGTATACGTAGATTCACACGACTATGCACCTGATAGAAATCAGGCAAGTCGTTTTACAGGCGGTACACTGACATGGGCAGAGAATATGTGCCTAATGTTTACATTCCGTGGAATACCATGCTTGTACTACGGAAGTGAAGTTGAGTTCCAGAAGGGTGAGCCAATTGATGTTGGTCCTAATGCACCGTTGAGCACAACAGGTAGAGCTTATTTCGGTGATTACCTTGAGGGTAACGTAACTGCTACAGATTACGGCGAGTACACTGCTGACGGTACAGTAGCAGAAACACTTAACAGCACACTTTCACAGCAGCTGATTAAGCTTAATAAAATAAGAAAAGCTGTTCCTGCACTTCAAAAGGGACAATATTCAGTTAATGATGTTACAGGTAGTATCGCATTTAAGCGTGGCTATACTGACCCTAACACCGGCGATAAGAGCTTCGCTTGTGTTTCAGTAACAGATGCGGCTACATTCAAGAGCATTCCTAACGGTACATACATTGACGCTGTTACAGGCGATACAAAGACAGTTACAGACGGTACACTTAGTATTGCTGCTTCCGGTAAGGGCAACTGTCGTGTATACGTACTAAGCAGCAACGGATACAAAGGAATTAGCGGTCAAATCGGCGGAACAACAACATATCTCAAATAATTACAGACATAGTATCCGTGTACCTGCTGCTTTGCAGCAGGTACACGGTAAACATTTAGGTTAGTTACGGTTTGGAAAATGAGAAATTATTCGAGAAAGAGGAGAATTAACAAAGAATGAGCAACTTTAAACGAGTTGTTGCAGTAGTAGTAGCACTCATGCTTGTTGTTACCTGTGGCGTCATATCAGTAAGTGCAGCCACAACAGACAATGCAAAGGCAGCTGCAAACGGCAGTGGTATTACCATACATTACTATGGTTCATCTACTACACCAAATATATACTACTGGAACAGCTTACCTACTAATATAGACTCGCCTACTTATCCGGGTCCTAATATGACCAAGGATACTTCTGCGACGGGTCCTAACTGTTACACATACAAATTTGACAATGTTACTAAAATAAACTTCTTGATTGTTGAAAACGGTAATCAATCCAAGGAGCTTACAAGAGAGTACAATGCATCAAACAATGGTGACTGGTGGTACAAGGATGGCAAATGGTACAAGCAGGATCCATATCAGCTTGATGATTACCAGCGTACAGACCTGCGTGAGGATTCTATATACTTTATTATTACAACTCGTTTCTATGACGGTGATACAGGCAACAATGTTCACTGTTGGGACGATGCTCAGGCAAATAACCCTGACAGCGACCCTGCTTGGCGTGGTGACTTTAAGGGATTAATCGAAAAGCTTGACTACATTAAGGCTTTGGGCTTTAGTGCAGTATGGATTACACCTGTAGTTTCAAATGCCAGTGGTTATGACTATCACGGATATCATGCGTTTGATTTTGCAAAAGTTGACCCTCGTTACGAAAGTGACGACACAACATTTGAGGATGTAATTGCTGCAGCACACGATAAAGATATGAAGATTGTTCAGGACGTTGTTTGGAACCATACTTCAAACTTCGGTGAAGAAAAGCTTGCACCAATGTTCGAAAAAACATACAGCAGTGTCAAGGATCTTGGCTCTATAGATTCTCTTAAGATAAGAGAGGGCTCTGTTCTTCAGCAGAAATTCCCTGACTACGCTAATATGCTTCCTGCTGCACAGTATCAAGCAAGACTTGCAGTTATGAAGGAAGATGTCAACGACACAAAAAATTATTATCATCACGATAAGTCCCTAAGCTGGGGTTCTTATACCGAGCAAACAGGACAAATGGCAGGCGACTGTGTTGATATAAACACAGAAAATCCTGAGGTAGCTGAGTACTTAACATCAACATTTAGAGAATATGTTGATATGGGCGTTGACGCATTCCGTCTTGATACAGAAAAGCATATTAACCGTTGGACACTTAACAGTGCTTATTTCCCTGCTTTTTCTGATGTAAATAACTTCTATATCTTTGGTGAGGTTTGTGCAAGAAGAAGAGAAGCAGTAAACGAGGGCGGCTTGTCAGACTCTTGCTTCTTCTACACTTGGAAGGAAACAGAGAGCAAGTGGACAAGTAACTGGAGCAATACAGATGCGAAGTCCAACTATGACAACGCTGTTAAGCATTTCGGCGAATACAGCAAGGGTACACCAATAGAAACAAGTGATAATGCATTCCTAGACGGCAATGATTATCATACACCTGACTATAGCAAGGCAAACGGCACAGGTACAATTGACTTTACAATGCACTGGAATTTCTATAAAGCTATTGACGCATACAACTCTGCACTTAAAGAAGATGCTATGTTTAATGACGCTACATGGAATGTTGTATATGTAGATTCACACGACTATAGCCCTGACGATTGCCAGACAGTTCGTTACAATGCCGGTACACAGGCTTGGGCAGAAAATATGTGTCTAATGTTTACATTCCGTGGAATACCATGCTTGTACTACGGAAGTGAGGTTGAGTTCCAGAAGGGCGTGGTAATTGATGTTGGCCCTAATGCACCGTTAAGTGAAACAGGTAGAGCATATTTCGGTGACTACCTTGAGGGTAGTGTTACAGCCTCAGACTTTGGCGATTACACAGCCAGCGGTAAGGTTTCTGAAACACTAAACAGCACACTTTCACAGCAGCTAATTAAGCTAAACAAGATTAGAAGAGCTGTTCCTGCACTGCAAAAGGGTCAGTATACTTCTGTTGGTGATATGTGCTTCAAGCGTGGCTATACAAACCCTGAGACAGGCGAAAAGAGCTTTGCTTGCGTGGCAGTAACAAACGCAGCTGAATTCTCGGATATACCAAACGGTAAGTATATCGATGCAGTAACAGGTGATGTTAAAAATGTTACAGACGGCACTCTTACAATAGCTGCTTCCGGTAAGGGTAACTGCAGAGTTTATGTTCTAAGCTCAAACGGTTACACAGGCATTAGCGGTAAAATCGGTGACACTACAACATACCTAAAGTAAAATAATAATTGTGTAGCCTAGTTGTTACGCAAACAGACGGTCTTAATCCTAAGGGGTTAAGGCCGTTTTTTACTCTCTGATTTAATGATGAGCTAAGGTCGTAAAAAGGCTCGGTGACATCAGCTGTGATAAAGCTGTTGTCTTGCAGCAAAATCTCCTCGGCAATAGTTGTTAATATAGTATCTAATATGCTATAATAAAGTTGTATACAGATTTTGCGGAAGGGGATGTGCTTTTATGTCTATGATTTTTGATGTGCATGCACATTATGATGATGATAAATTCAACGACGACAGATTTCAGGTGTTGTCGTCAATGCCTGAAAAAGGCGTGTGTTGTATTATAAATGCCGCTGTAGATATAGAAACAGCAAGACTTTCAATAGAATATGCCGAAAAATACAATTATGTATATGCCGCAGTAGGCCTGCACCCTGAATGTGCCGATAAGGCAGAGGAGGGGTATATAGACCGGCTGAAAAACCTTGCCAAGCACAAAAAGGCGGTAGCTATAGGCGAAATAGGACTGGATTATTATTGGGACACAGTGCCTAGAGAGGCACAGAAAAAGGTGTTTATACAGCAAATAGAGCTTGCCAAGGAGCTTAATCTTCCTGTGGTAGTACACGACAGAGATGCACACGGCGACACAATGAATATTTTAAGGCAGTATATGCCGTCCGGAATTGTGCATTGCTTTTCCGGCAGTGTAGAAATGTGCAGAGAGGTTGTTAAGCTGGGAATGTATATCAGCCTAGGCGGTGCTGTTACCTTTAAAAATGCAAAACGCAGTGCAGAGGTTGCCAAGGATATTCCTTTGGACAGGCTTTTGCTTGAAACAGACGCCCCGTATATGGCTCCCGTTCCTTTTAGAGGCAAACGCTGTGACTCATCAATGATAAAATATACTGCCGAAAAAATTGCAGAAATCAGAGGCATAACAGTTGAGGAGCTTTTAAACGCAGCTGCTGAAAACGCCTGCAGATTATTTAATATAGAATTATGAGACGGTTAATTAAAAGATTATCGGCTGCTGCTATGTGTGTGCTTATTTTTCTTTTTAGTGCAGTTGACTGCAGTGCAGCCGGTTTATCAGGAAGTATGTCGGTGCCGTCTATGGTAACAAAGGGTAGAAATTTCACTGTAGGACTGCAGGCACAATGCACGGAGAAACTGGGTACAGTTATGTTTACAGTAGTTTTCAGCGAGAATGTTAGCTACAGGGCCTGCAGGGTAAACGACAGCAACGGCTATATAAAAAGCTACTGTACCGACAATATACTAAGAGTTGTATACATAAATACCTTAGGTATAAATGTAAGCAATATTAACAAACTGGTTGATGTTACTTTTAAGGCGGCAGATGATTTAGGAAGCGGAACTGTGCAGGTGTACACCTCCTACAGTGCGTCGGTAAATGAGCAGGATTTAAAGGATTCTGCCGGAATGGAATACAGCTTTGATATTGTCAGTAAAACCGGCGGCTCTGTGCCGCAGGCAAGAGGTACAGAGCTTAAAACAAGAGCTCCGGGCAGATCCTCATCGGCTGCTGCAAAAAATAAAAATAAAAAGGAAAGCGGCTCAGCCAATAAAAGGAGCAGCGGTTCTAAAAAAGACAGTAATGACAAAAAGAACGGCGGCAGTTCTCACAGCAAAGCCGAGAGTGAGGCAGGCGGTATATCACAGCTTAATATTGCAGGGCAAAATAACGGTTTGACATTGTTTTTGGCCGGCGGTGTATTTGCATTGGCTGTAGCTGCCGTAGCAGTGTGCAGTTATTTTGCCGGCAAGAAAAACGCCGGCAGTAAGGGTGAAAAGCATAATAATAAAAATTAATAGGGTGTTTACAACTTTTTGTAAAAAATTAATTGCTATTTATATATTCTGCTGATATAATTAACTGTGTAATGCCGTATTTTTGGAGGTTAATAAAATGAAAATAGATTTTGAAAAAGTATATTTTGACGAAGCAAATAAATACCTTTTGTTTAAGTCAAAGCCTGAAAAATATTATCTTTTACGAGTAATGGACTTTAACAACGGTGCTCGCTTTGGCAATACTATAGCTAATCCGGAGGTAATAAAAAAGGGCTGCTGTGTTATAGGTGAATATCTTCTTACAAAGGAGGAGTTTGACCTGTGGGATACAGATGAAGCCGCTTTTGAAGCACTTGTAGAAAGCCTTGCAGGTAACGGTCCTTCTGACAGACTGCTGAAATTGTTTTTTCAGTCAACGCCTCAGTCACAGCCGATGCCGCTAAAGGCAAACTTGGGCGAGCCTACAGGCGTAAAGCCTAGCCTGGTGGAAGAAATGAAGGCTTCATTCCAAGAGGAGAGCAACGCAGGCATTAAGAAATTCAAAGAGTTTCTTGAAGGCAACGGCGAGGAGATGTATTTTGTACATTCAAACCATATAAATAAAATTTTTCCGGCTATTGATTTTGAGGGAAAAATATTCTTTATAGAATCAGAGGCAGAAGCAAAGAAGTTTGTAAAGGCAACCGAAATGTTTGGAAACAAATATTATAAGGTGAACGCTCAGCAAGCGAATGAAATTATTAAAAACTGTAAAAGATACGGTGTTTATAAAATTATTTTCTGTCTTGCAAACGGCGGTGCTTGTATTTTTGACAGAGATGTTCTGCTGGGTGCACCTACAGAGGATAAGTGGCAAACCTATAATTCGTCAATATACAATATTTTTATAAGATGCATTGAATGTGCCGGCATTGACAACGCACAGGTTAAGGCTAACCAAATGACTTTTACAAGCCAGCTTAGCCACCAGATTTTTAATGCGGCGTTTTTACTGCCGCTAAATGTAAAGGCAGAGGAAAAGCCGAATACCATTGTTTTGTCAAGAGGAGCAGAAAAGCTTTATAAGGAAAAGAGCTTTGTGCACTGCGGTGCAGAAGATTGTACATATGAGCCAATGGAGGGCAACGAGTTTTCCGCCATTACGCTTACAAACTCCGAGGACAAAAGTCGTGCTTTGCCGTTGTTTACCGATTATGAGGAATTTAACCTTATGTTTAAGGACAAGGTAGTTCCTATAGCCGTAACCATTGAGGAAGCATATGCAATGTTGAATGACAGCTGTAAGATAATTATATTCAACCCATCTACATTAGGCTTTATATTTACCGAGCAGGCAATGAATCAGCTAAAGGAGCTAAGCAAAAAGCCTGTTACGGTATTTAGACCGTCCGAGGAAAAGCCTGCGGAGGAAAAGCCTGTGGAGATTACTATTCCTGAAGTGCCAAGACAGGTTTCAACCGAGAATATACTGCATATGGTGGCAAACCAGATTACTCATGATGAGGCCGTAAAGCGTGAAAGCGCCCCGACTGCCGAGACAAAGCCTAAGCTTGGGCTTGCAGAGGAGGACAAATCTGAGCTGACCGCAGAGAAGGAGGAAGCCTTGGAGGAGGCGAAAGCCGAAGAGGCAGATGCTTTAGAGGACGAAGAAGTCAGCAGTAAGACTGACGGTGCAGAGGAAAAAGCGGAAAGCGTTGAGGCCTCACAGCATAACGACGACAATAAAAAGGGTGGCTTCTTTAGCCGCTTTAGAAAGAAAAAGTAATAAAATCAGAAATGTTTAAGGCAAAAGGTTCTGTTAATGCAGAATCTTTTGTTGCATTAAATCTAATTGAGGTAATATAACCAAAATTAACTTTGGGCGTATTAAAAACAGCAAGGCGTACGGTATATTATCCACCGTATGTGAGGATTTTTTGCAGGCAGATATAAAATTTGCCTGCAGGACTTTGCTTTAAAAGCCTTACTGTTTCTTAGTGGTGATTGGTTCAGTAGACCAACGGCCTTTGGGTTAATTGGAATTTATGCTATAGGAGCCTGTGATCAATGAATATAAATAAGAAAAAAGCGGTGCTAAATATTGCACCCTATATGTTGCTGCTTTTAATTGCAACGGCTATTCTTTTTACTGTTTATGCCATAAAGGGGATATATCCCTTTGGCGACAATACAATAACCTATGCAGACTTTGCACAGTCTTATGTTCCGCAGTTTTACCATTATTGGGATGTTCTTCACGGACTGAAGGCTCCGTTCTTTGACTGGTACTCCGGTATGGGAGTAAGTATGGTGTCTACAGATATGCTGTCGCCTTTTAATATTTTCTTACTGTTTATCCCCAGAGAGGCTATACTGGACAGTATGTCCTTTTTTCTTGCACTAAAGGTTACGGCAGCCGCAATGACTATGTACCTGTTTATAAACAGGGTGTTCGGTAAAATAAATATTGGGTATAAGCTGGGCTTTGCTATGCTGTATTCTATGAGCGGCTATGTTTTGCAGTATTACAGCAACATAAAGTGGCTTGACATTGTGGCTGTTTTCCCATTGCTTATGCTGGGCTTTTACTACCTGATGAAAAAGCAGAAAATACTGCTGTTTTCGCTAAGTCTGGCAGTAATAATGCTGGAAAACTTTTATATAAGTGTGCAGGTTATAATATTCCTGCTGCTTACAGGAGGACTTTATGTACTTGTAATGGTTGGCAAGGAAAGCAAAAAGTATGCCGCCTTTAGTCTGGCTGTTGGTACAGCTGCCGGCATAGGACTTTCTATGTTTAAAACACTGCCAACATTCTTAACTCTTATAAGCTCTTCAAGAGGTGAGGGCAACGCAAGCAGGGACTATCTAAGCATTATCGATGTTGCCTTTAAAGAAAAGCTTACTACCAATGACATGAACAAGTGGTTTATGTTTATGGGGCTGGAGCTTGCTGTTTTGCTGTGTGTTGTGCTTATTGCAAGGTTTATAAAGCACAAAAAAGCTACTGCCTTTTTTGTAGGCGAAATGCTTATTTTATGTATTCCTATATTCTTTGAGGGTGTAAACAGGCTGTGGCATACAGGCTCATATGCAGGCTTCCCTATGAGAAGTGCCTTTACAATTTCCTTTTTATTCATTACAGGTGCCTGCTACTGTATAAGCTTTGAGTCCGGCTTCAAAAAGCGTTTGCCTGTACAAACAGAGCGAACCTCAGTGCCAAAGTCAGAAGTAATTACAGACGCACAGTCCCTTTCGGAGGATGTACCTATTAAGCCTAAAAAAACCGCTAAGCTAAGGGATTTTGTAAATAGGCTTAGAAACAGCTTAGCTGTATCTGTAATACTGGGAGTTGTGGCGTTAGCGGGGGTGTGCTGTACAATACCATGGCTTTTAGAGGCGAGCAAGCTTATAAAACGGTATGGAAGCTATTTTTTGGATACCGAAAACTTTATTATTCCAAAGCTTTATATTATGTCTGCTGCTGTTGTTACAGCGGCGTTTGCTGTAATATTATTTATAGGCAAGGCAAGGGTTAAGGGCATATGTGTTTTTTTGGCAATATTAATTCCTTTGTCTGTTAATGCCTATTCGTTTATAGGCGTTGAAAAATATGTTTACCCTGAACAAGACTCACAGTTTATAAGGGACGCAGAGAATATCAGCTCTGCTTTGCCGGAATCCGTGAGTGTGCTGGACAGGGTGAAAAATTCAGATAATTCACTTAACACCAACTATCCTTTTATCATTCAGCGGGGTGCTTTAAGCAACTGGACTCACACAGTATCGGGTGAGGCAATATCTGCCATGAAAAATATGGGCTACAGCACCGCATATACAAGACTGCTTGACACAGGAGGCACATTGCTTACCGACGCTTTGCTGGGCGTTAAGAATATAATTACCAAGGAAAAGCTCGAAGAGCCTTTTTACACTCTTGTGCAGAATATGGGTGAATACAACTACTACAGCTGTAAGTATACCCTGCCTACAGGAGTAGTTGCTAATAAGTCTATTGGCAGAATAGACACATCTGCGGATCAAATAGCTGCAACCAACAACCTGCTTTATCATAGCCTAAGTGATGACCAAGAAAACATTATTGAATTAATGTCTACATCGTCTAAGCTGGGGTGCTTTTACAATGTCAGCAAATCATCAAACGGTTTGACATACACCGTTAAGGTAACCGGTGATAAAATGATTTATTTTAAATCACCCATAAGAGGAATAACCGTTACTGTAAACGGAAAGCAGATAGAGGTGCCTACATATGGGTCAGAAAATAACATTGTGTACCCGGCAGAGTTTAACAACAATATTGTGGCATTGGGCAGCTTTAAGGACGATGTAATATCTGTAACCTTCAATAATCCGGAACTGGTTGAAAGCAATATTTCACTTTATACATTTGATATTGCCAAGCTTGAAAAGCTGTGCAGTGATTACAACGCAAGTTATAGCTATACCGTTGCTGCAAACAACACCTCGCTAAAGACTACCGTTACGGCAAGCGGCAGCGACAAGATGTTTTTTGTGCCGGTTCCTTATGACAAGGGCTGGAGTGCGTCGGTAAACGGAAAACAGGTTAAGGCTTCACCTGCTGTAAATGACGGCTTTATGGCGGTGCCTTTAGAAAACGGCGTAAATGAAATAGTGCTGAGTTACCATCCAAACGGCATGAAAACAGGTGCAGCTGTTTCGGTTATAACTGTTGCACTGGCGGCGTTTGCCATATGGATGAAAAAGAAAACCAAAATATCCGGGCCGCCTAAACCGGTGGCAATAATAGCAAGCTGGGCCTTGTATGCTGTATGGATAGCTGCAATCGTAGGCGTGTATATTGTTCCTATGATATATGGAATTTTCTTCAGTAAATAAAACAGAGTCCGCAGATTGTCATTAAAAAGACGGTCTGCGGGCTCTGTTTATTTTTTTACATCATTTATATTTATTTAGATTAATTTTAGAAATAATTAGTTGCAGCCGCAGCCACAGCTGTTGTTATCCTCGCCGTTGCAGCAAACCAAAAGGATTATAACAAGGATGATAATCCAGCAGCAGCTGTTACCGCCAAAAATATTGTTTAAGCACATTAGTCATTTCCTCCTTTCAAGTTTTACACTACATAATATTGCGTAGACAGGCCATTGGTTACATAAAAACAGAAAATTTTTTAAATTAAAAAAAATTTGGCTTTATATGGACAAAATCTAAAATAATGAAGGAAAGTATGCGTTGAATTGCAAAAAATAAAGTAAACTTAGAAAAATTGCGGCTGTAAACTGCCGAGTATGAAAAAAATTTTGAAAAATTCGGCATAATAAATTCAACTGCAGCATAAAATAAACATATAAAAGGTGAATTAAAGATGAAAAAACAAGCCTTTTTGCTGTGCCTGTGTCGCCGACAGAGGTATAATTACTATAAATTTAGCATTTGAAGCAAGCAGAAAACAGCAATGTTCCAAATATGCAAAATTTGCAGGAAAAAAGTTGACAAAATCTATAGTGAGGTATATACTGTAATCACAACACAGCAAGGGCGCTGTAGGTTGACTGTTTGTCGTGCCTACGGTGCCTTTTCGTTTGTGTAATTAAAATTATGGATAGGAGAGTTTGGACATGAATGTACCTGAACTTTTTGGCAGCATGGTATTTGATGATGCTACAATGAAGGAAAGACTGCCAAAGGAAACTTACAAAGCACTTAAAAAGACAATGAAAAATGGCGATCCGTTGGATATTAATGTAGCAAATATTGTTGCAAACGCCATGAAGGACTGGGCATTGGAAAAGGGTGCAACACACTATACACACTGGTTCCAGCCAATGACAGGTGTTACGGCTGAAAAGCATGACAGCTTCATTAACCCTACAGATGATGGTAAGGTTATTATGGAGTTTTCAGGTAAAGAGCTTATTAAGGGCGAGCCGGACGCATCTTCATTCCCATCAGGCGGAATCAGAGCTACATTTGAAGCCAGAGGCTATACAGCATGGGACCCAACCTCCTACGCATTTGTAAAGGATGGTACACTGTGCATTCCTACAGCCTTCTGCTCATACACAGGTGAGGCACTTGATAAGAAAACGCCTTTGCTTCGTTCAATGGAGAGGGTCAGTGCGGAAGCAGTCAGAGTTCTGCATTTGCTGGGCGACAAGGAAACAACAAGAGTTGTAACAACAGTTGGCCCTGAGCAGGAGTATTTCCTAATTGATAAAGATCTTTATGACCAGAGAAAGGACTTGATTCTTACAGGCAGAACGCTGTTTGGTGCAAAGGCACCAAAAGGTCAGGAGCTGGAGGATCACTACTTTGGTTCAATTAAGCCTAGAGTAATGGCGTTTATGCAGGATTTGGACGAGGAGCTTTGGAAGCTTGGCATTTACTCAAAAACAAGACATAACGAGGTTGCTCCTGCACAGCACGAAATGGCACCAATCTTTACAACAACAAACCTTGCAACTGACCATAATCAGCTGACAATGGAGGTTATGAGAAAGGTTGCTCAGAAGCATAACCTGGTTTGCCTGCTTCACGAAAAGCCATTTGCAGGAGTAAACGGCAGTGGTAAGCACAACAACTGGTCACTGTCAACAAATACAGGCAGAAACCTGCTTTCACCTGGTAAGAACCCTGCACAGAATACAGAGTTCCTGCTATTCTTGGCTGCTATTATTAAGGGTGTATATGAGTATCAGGATCTACTTAGAATTTCTGTTGCAAGTGCCGGCAACGACCACCGTTTGGGCGCAAACGAGGCACCTCCTGCAATTATTTCAATGTTTATCGGCGATGACCTAAAGGCTGTTATGGACTCTATTATTTCAGGTACAGAGGCTGTTTCTGCGGGCAGTCAGAAGCTGGAGCTTGGTGTAGATGTTCTTCCTGACTTCAAAAAGGATACTACAGACCGTAACCGTACATCTCCGTTTGCTTTTACAGGCAACAAGTTTGAGTTCCGTTCACTCGGTTCTTCGCTTAACATTGCTTGCCCTAACATTATGCTTAATACAATTGTTGCAGAGGAGCTAAGCCAGTTTGCAGACGAGCTTGAAAAGGCTGATGACCTTGATACAGCGGTAAAGGCACTTATTAAGAGAGTATTTACCGACTATCAGGATATTGTGTTTAACGGCGACAACTACTCACCGGAGTGGGTTGTAGAGGCTGAAAGAAGAGGCTTGCTGAACCTTCGTTCTATGCCGGAGGCAATGCCGCACTTTATTGACAAGAAGAATGTTGAGCTGTTTACAAAGCACAATGTACACACAAAAAGAGAAATGTACTCAAGATATGAAATCCAGCAGGAGGAGTACGGCAAGGTTATTAACATTGAGGCTCTGACGATGCTTGATATGGCTAAGAAGGACATTTTCCCGGCTGTTTCAGCATATGTGGCTGAGCTTGCAAGTGCCTGCAATGCCAAGAAGGCTCTTAGCGAGTCACTTCCTTGTGATTCGGAGATAAAGGTTATTGAAAAGCTTTCTAAGCTGCTGGTATGCTTCCAGAACAAGATTGAAGCTCTTGAGGCAAAGGTAAACGAGGCAAAGGGTATTGAGGATGTTGCTGACCAGGCTATGTTCTATGGCAAGGAAGTGTTCGGTGCTATGAACGAGCTTAGAGCAATCGGCGATGAGATGGAAACATCAACAGCTGCCGACTATTGGCCATATCCGTCATATGCTGAGCTGCTGTTTGGCGTAAGATAATTTATTTATATATAGCTTATACAATTTTAGAATTTTAATTTTTGACACAAAGGCGTGTATTTTCTACCGAAGGGCAGAGAGATACACGCCTTTTATATATTTTAAGAGGAGTGATTTTGATGGATGCTAATAATATTCAAGATGTTGTTAACAGCACGATGTTTGGTACAACCGGCGTATGGTTCTTAATAGGTGCCGCCTTGGTATTCTTTATGCAGTGCGGCTTTGCGATGGTTGAAACGGGCTTTACCAGAGCTAAAAACGCAGGCAACATTATTATGAAAAACCTTATGGATTTCTGTATAGGAACTGTAATGTTTGTTCTGATTGGTTTTGGCCTGCTGTGCGGTGAAAATGCTTTCTTTGGCATTATAGGTATGCCTGACCTGCAGATTTTTACTAATTTTGCAGATTTCCCATGGCATAATTTCGTATTTAATTTGGTGTTCTGTGCAACTGCGGCAACTATTGTTTCAGGTGCTATGGCAGAAAGAACAAAGTTTATTTCCTACTGTATTTACTCAGGTGTAATTTCAGCTGTTATTTATCCTATCGAGGCACACTGGATTTGGGGCGGCGGCTGGCTTTCACAGTTAGGCTTTATTGATTTTGCCGGTTCCTGTGCAATTCATATGGTTGGCGGTATTTCCGCATTAATAGGTGCAGCTATTTTGGGACCTAGAATCGGTAAGTATGTAAAGGACAAAAAGACAGGCAAAACTGTTCCTAAGGCTATACCGGGTCACAGCTTAACACTTGGTGCATTGGGCGTATTTATCTTGTGGTTTGGCTGGTACGGCTTTAACGGTGCCGCAGCTGCTGATGCGGACTTCCTTGGTCAAATCTTCCTGACAACAACAATTGCTCCTGCGGTAGCTACAGTAGTTACAATGATTATTACATGGATACAGCACGGTAAGCCTGATATTTCAATGTCACTTAACGCTTCTTTGGCAGGCTTGGTAGCTATTACGGCTCCTTGTGCCGATGTTGACGCTTTTGGTTCAATTATAATCGGTGCCGTTGCAGGCGTTTTGGTAATATTCGGTGTATGGTTCCTAGACTATGTGCTAAAGGTTGATGACCCTGTTGGTGCAGTTGCTGTACACTGCTTCAATGGTATTTGGGGTACTCTTGCTGTTGGCTTGTTTGCTACAGGCAAGGGTCAGGACGGTATCACAGGCTTGTTCTACGGCGGCGGCTTTACACAGCTGGGCATACAGGCCTTGGGTGTACTTACAGTAGGTGCTTGGACAGCTGTTACAGTAACGATACTGTTCTTTATAATTAAGAAAACAATTGGTCTTAGAGCTTCCCGTGAGGAAGAGATGGTTGGTTTGGATCTTACAGAGCATGGCTTGGTAAGCTCTTATGCAGACTTTATGCCGGCTGTTGTATCAAACGCAGCTTTGGACGACTACGCTGAACCTGAAGTTCAGGTTCCTGTTGCACAGGCTGTACCTGTACAGGTTGTTCAGGGTGCTTCTAAGCCGGCATCAGATGTTGAGATTTCTAAGGTTGACATCATCTTGAAGCAGAGTAAGCTTGAGGACTTAAAGAGTGCAATGGATGAAATAGGAATTACCGGTATGACTGTTACACAGGTGCTTGGCTGTGGTGTTCAAAAGGGTAAGGCCGAGTATTACCGTGGTGTTCCTGTAGAGATGAATCTGCTTCCTAAAATGCAGGTTGAAATTGTAGTAAGCAAAATTCCTGTTCAAACAGTTATTGATGCCGCTGTAAAGGCACTGTATACCGGCCATATTGGCGACGGCAAGATCTTTATCTACGATGTTAAGGATGTAGTTAAGGTTCGTACAGGTGAGCGTGGCTATGATGCACTGCAGGGTGCAGATGATTAATTAAGCCCTATCCTTTTTAATTCACATAATGAAAGGCTCCCACTGCTTATAGGCAGTCGGGGGCTTTTCGTTTTATGAAAAATATATTTAATAACTAAAAAATTTGTTTTTGTTGCTAAATTTTATAGTGTGTGATAAACTTTAAATATAAGCTAATGCATAATTAAATACATAATGAGGCAGCTTATAAGGCAAGGAGATTTTTAATGAACAATAACAATAATATGTGGCAAAAATGTCAGAATATTCCACCACAACAAAGCGGACAGCAGGGTGCAGTACCGCAGCCACAGCAGCCTGCAGAGCAGAACGGACAGCAGGTCGAAAAGCAAAATTTCGGTGTAAATAGTGACGATGCGTCGTCACAATACGGTGCATATAAGCCTAGGTATAACTATGCCGCACTTACAAAGCCGGATAAGAACGCAACAGGAGTAATAATAGGCATAATCGTATTTCTGGTTGTATTACTGCTTGTGGGTATAGTAGGCTTTGCAATTACATCGGGTGATGATATAGAAAAGGGTACGCAGGAGTTTTTTGATAACTTGAATTCCGACAATTCATCAAACGGCCAATACGGCGGCGATCTTTCAGACAGTGATACAGCTGACGGGACAAGACACACCAGAACTGTAAACTCTCAAGGCGGCGAAAATAAGACTATTACCTTTACCGACCCACAGGGGGGGTATTCTCTTGAGGAAAATGATACTGTAAGTGGTGGTAATTATTACGGGGACAATTATTACTATTATTACAACCCAAGTGATGAGTCATCAATAGTTATTAGCTTTGATTATGGCACAGCAAAGGAAGGTGTAAAATTCCAGCGGGAGTATTATCAAAGTAATAACCAAAGCTGCGATACCTATACATGGAATACAAATTTCGGAGAGACAACGGCACTGAGTATTACAGATACTAAATACAATGTAAATGAAACTGTGTCGTTTGTACAGCTGGCAGAAAGCACATATGCGTATATATCATTAGCAAGCACAGATGATTTTGACTCCCAGAGAAAAGCAGCGGAGGAAATTATAAATTCTATGCAGGTGCAGTAAGCGTGATGAGTGAAATGCGTTTGCCTGCTGTTTCACAGGCGGAGGATATACTTAATCAGGCCCGATTATCCAACAGCGGAAAATGGGTGAGTCACTGCAAGATTGCAGCTGAGTGTGCCGAGGCTATTGCCCGACAAACAAACAGCCTTAACGGCGAGGCTGCTTATGTAATGGGCTTGCTGCATGATATTGGCAGGAAAGACGGCGTAGTTGATATGCTGCATATTATTCGTGGTTATGAATATATGCACAGCCTTAATTACGACAGCGTAGCAAGAATATGCCTTACACATTCATTTCCGGATAAGAATATTTTGTCCTACAACGGTGTAAATGACTGTTCGGGCAGCCAAACAGAATTTATACGCAGCTATATCGAAAATGTTGAATATAACGATTATGACAGACTTATACAGCTGTGTGATGCACTGGCGTTGCCGGAGGGTGCCACATTTATTGAAAAAAGGCTGGTAGAGGTTGCCCTTAGAAGGGGTGTAAACAGCTATACGCTCGAAAAATGGAAAGCCTTCCTAGAGCTAAAGGACTATTTTGAGAAAATGACAAACAAGAGTATTTATAATATTATTGGTGTGTCGGTTTTTTAATTTTAAACAAAACAGGGTGTTATATTAAAATGGAAATAAGATTAGCAGGAGTAATAAGAGAGTCAATAGTTGACGGCCCGGGTATACGGCTAACGGTGTTTACCCAAGGCTGTCCTCATAATTGCCCCGGATGTCATAATCCGCAAACACATGACCTTGACGGAGGATATATGAGTGACACCGACAATATACTTAAGGCAATAAAGGAAAATCCCATGCTTCAGGGTGTTACCTTTTCGGGAGGAGAGCCGTTTATGCAGTGTCGGCCGCTTACAGAGTTGGCAAAGGAATGTCATAAGCTGGGGCTGAACATTATGGTTTATACAGGCTATACCTTTGAAAATCTTTTGGCGGGATTTAAAGAAAATCCACAGTGGAAAGAGCTGCTGGAAAATACAGATATTTTAGTGGACGGGCCGTTTATTTTACAGCAGCGAAGTCTTATGCTGCATTTTAGAGGCTCCAAAAATCAAAGAATACTGGATGTGCCAAGGTCTTTGTCGGAGGGCAAAGCGGTTTTAAGGGAAGACCTAAACTGACAGCCGAGGCAATGCTGATGTAGGCACAGAATTTTAAACACAAAATCCTTATTACCTCTATGTGTAATTTATAAGGCAAGATGTAAAAGCAGCTTTTTAGAAAGCTTCCGGCAGATTAACAGGTTCAAAATTTGAAGGCAGTCGGTTTTTAAGGTGCCTGCTGCCGGTGCTTTTATTTGTTTGCAAAAATAATCACTTTATATTATACTATAGGGGTATTAATATTTTTTTAGGTGGTGCGGCAGTGAGAAATCATAGTAGTAAATTAACAGGCAGAATAATTGCGGTTTTATTTATTGCAACAACAATTATTTTTACCTGTACGGCGTGCTTTGGCGGCGGTACAGAACAAACAAAAAAGATAACCGGAGAGCAGGACTTGAAGGGTGCCAAAATCGGCGTACAGCTGGGTACGGTAGGTGATACCTATGTGTCGGATTATAAAAAAGACGGTGCAACGGTTGTGCAGTACAACAAGGGTGCAGACGCCGTTCAGGCACTAAAAAAGGGAAAGGTTGACTGTGTGGTAATAGATCAACAGCCTGCCAAGGCCTTTATAGAGGAAAACCAGGACTTAAAAATTCTGGAGGAGCCTCTTACAACAGAGGAGTATGCCATTTGCATAGCTAAGGGTAAGGAGGACTTTTTGAATAAAGTAAACTCTGCACTGAAAAAGCTGGACAAGAACGGTACTCTAAGAAAAATAGAGGATAACTATATTGGTGATAACAAGGGAAGCTATCAGTATAAATCACCTGAAAATGTAAACAGAAGCAACGGTAAGCTGGTTGTTGCCACAAATGCGGCGTTTAAACCGTATGAATATGTAGAAGGCGGTAAGTTTGTAGGTATAGATATGGATATATCGCAGGCTATTGCCGACGAACTGGGAATGGAACTGAAGGTTGAGGATATGGAGTTTGACTCTATTATTACAGCTGTTTCCAGCGGTAAGGCAGATATGGGCATAGCAGGTATGACAGTTACCGAAGACAGACTGAAAAATATTAATTTTACAGAGCCATACACCACATCTTACCAGGTTATTATTGTGCCTAACGGAAAAAGCGATACTACAGCACTTATCAGTGGTGAAAAATTTGTAAATGACTTTATTGTAGACAGCAGGTGGCAGTACATAGCACAGGGCTTGCTTACCACCCTTGAAATTACAGTGCTTGCCGCTTTAATGGGACTGGTGCTGGGCTTTTTAATTGCCGTTGGCAGAGTAACCTGTGACAATACAGGAAGGTGTAAGATATTAAACTGGCTGCTCAAGGCCTACATAACAGTTATTCGTGGTACACCTACCATGATACAGCTGTTGATTATTTATTATATTATTTTTGCGTCAAGCGATATAGACAAGGTTATTGTTGCGGTTATTGCCTTTGGACTGAATTCCTCGGCGTATATAGCAGAAATTGTTCGCTCAGGCATAAACTCTATTGATGTAGGACAGTCTGAAGCTGCAAGAAGCCTGGGCTTTAGCTATAGTCAAACAATGTGGAACTTTATAATTCCTCAGGCTATAAAAAATGTTTTGCCGGCCTTAGGCAATGAGCTTATTGTATTACTGAAGGAAACATCAATTTCGGGATATATAGGCATTATGGATTTAACAAGAGGCGGCGACTACATCAGAAGCCGAACCTATGACGCATTCTTGCCGTTGATTGTGGTTGCGTTGGTATATTTGGTTATAGTTGTTATTTTAACGGCACTGCTTGGCAGGCTGGAAAAGAGGTTGAAGAACGATGGAAGATAAAAATGCAATGATATATGTTGAGAATTTAAAAAAATCCTTTGGAGATACTGTCGTTCTTAACGGTATAACCACATCTGTTAAAAAGGGAGAGGTGCTTGTTATATTGGGGCCGTCGGGCTGCGGAAAGTCAACCTTTCTGCGTTGCCTAAACAGACTTGAAGAGCCGACAGAGGGCAGTATTTATTTAGACGGTGTAGATATTACAGACAAAAAGATTGACATAAATAAGGAACGGCAGAAAATTATGATGGTTTTTCAGCATTTTAATCTGTTCCCAAATAAAACTATACTCGAGAATTTAACCATTGCACCTATTAAGCTGAAGTCTATGTCTAAGGAGCAGGCAAAGGAAAAGGCACTGCAGCTTCTTGACAGGGTAGGACTAAAGGAAAAGGCAGATGTCTATCCGGCCCAGCTTTCGGGAGGACAAAAGCAGCGTGTAGCTATTTGCCGTGCTCTTTGTATGGAACCGGAGGCGATACTCTTTGACGAACCAACCTCGGCACTTGATCCGGAAATGGTAGGAGAGGTTCTTGCTGTTATGAAGGGCTTGGCAGGGTCCGGTATGACTATGATATGCGTTACCCACGAAATGGGCTTTGCAAAAGAGGTGGCAAACAGAATATTATTCTTTGACAACGGCACAATTGCCGAGGAGGGAACTCCTGAGGAAATATTTGAAAAACCGAAGAATCAAAGACTAAAGGATTTTTTATCTAAAATATTATAAATCAGATATTTGAAAAATCGTAGAATACTATATATTATCAAAAACAGTGTTTAGCTATTGGCTGTTTTATATTCAGGAGGATGTTAATGAAGCAAACCGGCACTGCGCAAAAGGTTGTTGTAAGCGGAGTATTTATAGCATTGGCTACGGTACTGTCACTTGTGGTTATTTTTAAACTGCCCTACGGCGGTTCTATAACACTGCTTAGTATGCTGCCTGTTATGATACTTGGCTATATGTACGGAATAAAGTGGGGAATTTTATGCGGCTTGGTGTATGGAATTGTACAGGCTATGCTGGGTGCGTCAATGTCATCGGCATTTGCAGGGCTTACAGGATTTAATGTTGTGCTAATGGCGATTCTTGACTACTTAGTTGCTTTTGCCGTACTTGGCACAGCCGGTATGTTTAAGGGCAAAATTAAAAATGATACCGTTGCCTTTTCTTTAGGTGCAGCCGTTGCAGGCTTATTAAGACTGTTGGCACATTTTACCTCGGGCTTTATTCTGTGGGGGTCATATGCAGAGTGGTTTTTCGGCGCCGAGAATATGAACAATGAATTCGGTAATTATATTTTAAGTAATTTCAGCGGTACATCGCTTGCAATGCTGTATTCCGCTATTTACAACGGCAGCTATATGATTCCGGAAATTATTATTACGGTTATAGGCATAGTAGTTATAATGAATGTTAAGCCGCTGCGAAAGGAAATAACCGGAAAATAATCCTTACGGTGCGAATTATACTAAAAATATTCTTCTGAGGTTTGTTGTTGCGATTTAGTTTGTTATATATTTAGATTATAGGGTATAATTACAGGTATTATATTATGAGGTGCGAATAGTGAAAAGGCTAGTTACAAAAATATCAGCAGTCGTAATGTCGGCTGTTATGTGCCTGTCGGCTGCAGGCTGTTTTGCCGAAAATAAATACAGTAAGGTAGAAAATCTGGGTGCAGGCAGTAAGGAATATTCCGAAACAACCCTTGATTACGGCTACTATGCACTTGAAAAGGAGTCACAAAAGCAGCTGTACAAGAAAATGGAAGGCGTAATTAATTCGGTTGCAAAGGAGGCAGACGACAGCGGATATTATCCCATTGAAACGGTAGATACCGGCGAGGTTTCCTTGCCCTCGGGGGATATTAAGGTGGCTATAGAGGCGTTTAGCTGTGACCACCCTGAGGTTTTTTGGCTCTCAAATACTTATAAATATTATTCTGACAACAGCACAACGAAGGTTTATTTGTACTCTGCCTTTAGTGCGGAAAAGGTTGCAGATATGCAGGCAAGCCTAGATACAGCTATCGGTAAGTTTTTAGACGAAATTCCTAAAGGACTGTCTGAATTTGAAAGAGAAAGGAAAATCCACGACAAGCTTATTAAGAGCTGCACATATGCAAGCGGAATTTCAAATTCTCAGGATAATCCAAATGCGTTTACTATTTACGGAGCCTTAATTGACAACGAGGCGGTTTGTGAGGGCTATACTGCAGCAATGCAATATCTGCTTAAGGCAGTGGGAATAAAATCGGCTACGGTGAACGGCTACAGCAAAAACAGCAGGCATCAGTGGTGCTTGGTGAGCATTGAGGATAAGTGGTATCATTTGGACGCTACCTGGGACGACCGTGACGATGACGAAAGCCATATAGCATATATGTATTTTAATGTGACCGATTCCTTTATTACAGTTGACCACACATTGGCAAAAAAGTATACCATACTAAGTCAAGAGGAGCTTGACGGTGCTAACGAGGCAGACGGTACTATTATGTTTAATTTGCCTTTGCCACAGTGCAATTCAGAGGATTCAAGCTTTATAAATAAGGCAGGTGCAGTTATTAACGCACTGGACGATAATGATACCTATGATAATGCGGTAAGTAAGCTGAGGGACGCAGCTCTAAGAAAGGACAGCTGTTTTTATGTTTCAATCTCGCCGAATTTAGACTTTGACAAAACAGTTAAAAGCCTGTTTCAGGAATACCCTCAGGAGTTTTTCCAATATGTAGCCGATGTAAATCGTTCGATAGACACCGACTATAAAATATCCGATGATAATTTGTCAATATCAGCCTCAAAGGAGCATAGAATAGTAGCGGTTAACCTTAAATATACAAATTAATTTTTATATACCTACAGATAATCAAAACCGACCTGCAGCTGCTGTTAAAAAGCAACGCTGTAAGCCGGTTTTTGTTATTTATAAAAAATGAAAGAGCTTGCTCCGGATTATGCTTTGTATGTGAAATAATCCGTGGCAAGCCCTTATTTGACGAGGTGATAATTTTGTTTTATGATTTTACTAAAATTGCAGACATACCGCTGCTTTCGTCTACATCAACAAGCTGCTTTTTTGCAGGCTCATACCTAAAAGAGCCTTGCTCGCTTGTGGCGTCGGCAGTATAACTAATAACATTGTTTGCGTAGGTAAATCTGCCTGTTGCTGTTTTACCGGAGTTTGTCATTGTAAATGTGCCGTCAGCGTTGAATACATAGGTAATAGCTCTGTTAGCCTTAGTTTCCTGACCGTTTGGCTGCTGGTAGTGGTCAAGCCTCCAGGTTCCTAAAATAGGTGAGCCGGCATAGCTTGGTGCAGCAGTTGTGGCTTCTGTGGGAGCTTCGGTAGGTATTTCGCTTATAATAACCTCAAATGTACCCGGCTCTACATTGTTTTCGGTGGCTTCAACAGTAGGAGCTTCTGTAGGAGTCGGTGTAGGGGCTTCTGTAGCAGTGGTAGGTGCCTGCGTAGATGCAGCTGTAGGCTTTTGCGTAGCAGCCTCTGTTGTACCGTTTTCTGCTAAACCGCCACAGCCGCCGGCACTAAACGCCAATAATACGGATATAAATAAACATATAAATAATTTTTTCATATTTAATCCCCCTGTGGTACAAAATGTCTACAACATCAATTATATTGAAAACGCTGCAAAATGCAAGAAAATGTGGGATAAGTTCATAAATTGTTGAAAATTAAAGAAATTACTCCTATTGCTGTAAAAGAATAATTTTAAAATCGGTGTTTGCTTTTATATTGAATTAAAGTTGCTTTCATAAAAATACAGGCCTTCGGTATGAATAATTGACCGAAAGCCTGTGCTGTTAATTAAAACCATAAGGAAAAACGCTTTTACAATTTTGTATTGCTTTTAATATTGCCGAATATTTTCTGCCGAAGTCTGTTTACATATCCAGCTATTAAACCCGAAAGAGCGTTGTCAAAAATTACAAAAACTATAATCCCTGCCAGTAAAAAAATTATTGGCAAATTAATACCGAAAACAGTAAATTCTTCTGACGATATGCCAAGTAAGTATATTGCTATAAAGTAGGTTGCAACTGCCGCTGCGGAAAAGCAGAGAATCTTTATCAGTAGCTGCAGCCACTTGTTTTTAATATGGGCTTCAACAGCCTGTTTTAATATTGGGTAATAGCCAAAGAAAAGAACAAAAAACGCAACGGCCTCTTTGTCCGGTACTATTATGGCAGAAACCGCCGCCGCTGCAGCAAAAGAGGCAAAAGCCCATTTTTTATTTATTTCAATAACAGGCACGGCTAATATTGTACCTGCAAGTGCCGGTGCGGCATATGTAGCCACGGGAATTAATGCTGTGGAAAGCATTATAACCACCGACAAAGAGGCAATTATACCGCACAGGGCTATATTAAAGGTTCTGGTTTTCATACTCTGCACCTCTTAGCAACACCTTATTAGGTCTCCGCCCATACATTCACAGCAGGTATCTGCACAGCAAAGGGCGGTGCAGACATCACAGCCGGAACAACCGCCTGCGCCGTACTGGGGCGTTGGGTTGTAGCCGCCGTATTGACCGTTTCGCCGTGCATTCATTTGGTTAAGTGCCGCACGATACTCACTGTTGCCCGGGTCCATATTACAAGCCTGCTGAAAGTGGTTGTACGCCTGTTCTGTCCAGCCCTTGCGGTAAAGTATTGTACCCTTAAGGAAGAACCACTCGGCATCTCGGCCGGAGGTAGGTATACCGCTTAGTATCTGGTCTGCGTCGGCAATTCTGCCGTTTTTTATCAGCATACGAATGTCGTGGTACTGTGCACTGCCGCCGTAGCTGCTGTAGCTATAGCCGGAGCTATTGTAGCTGCCGCCCTCACGCCGTGATTTTTTAATTTGGTCATAAGCCTGGTTGATTTCCTGCATCTTTTCGGTAGCTACATCAGCCAAAGGGCTGTCAGCATAGTTGTCAGGATGGTATTTTTTAGCCAACTGTTTGTAAGCCTTAGATATTTCTTCGTCTGTAGCGTTTGGTGATACGCCCAATACGCTGTACGGATCGCTCATAATGTATTTCCTCTCTGTTATGGGTTTATAGCACCCTTCTTATTCTTATCTTTTTCGTATTTATCAAATAAAATCTTTTTCTGCATTTGCCCCAAGCCCATATTTACAAGGTTATCTAAAATAGCCTTAAAGGACTTAATCTTCATTAGGTTATAAGCACCTGTTATTCTGCTTACTGTTTCATTCAGCAAACCGTTTATATAACAGCTTCTTTCTTTTTGTGTAAGATTTTTGTGGGCAAGTTCAATAACAAAAGGGTTAAAGCTATTGCTTTTTATATCCTTATGGTAATCGTCGGCGGCGTCCATAAGATACACCCATTTTCCTAAGAAATAGCCAAACTCCCCAAGCACTGCTTTTTCGGTTTCGTTGTTTGCCAGCATTACAACAAGCTTTTTCATCATTGCGGCGGTAGGTTCGGCACATTGGTCTATGTTAGGCTCCGAGGATTTTTCGGCTAAATCCTGATTAACATTAAGCTCTTTAATTATTTTGTCAATTTCAGGGTATTTTTTCAGAGCTTTTTTTCTCCATCGCCTTGCAAACAGCCTTAAAAACCTTGCGGCAAGCCCTTTGAAAAACGAACTGTCCTTAATATCGTCTTCAAGCTTGTAGTACACTGTCAGCACTGTTATTGCCGACGCAAGCTCAAGCTCCTTTGAGCCGTCTGCACAGTACAGACATTTTTTTAGCGGATTGCAGGTACACAGCTTTTTGGTTACATTTTCACACCTGTTGTTCAGCCCCATTGCAAGCAGGGCATAGCAGGTGCAGTCGTAGCTAAGGGCCATACGGGCAAGCCTGCCATACTCATTTCCAAGCTTTTTGCACAAGCCGCAGTAAACGCTTTTATAAAGCTCGTAGTCCTTAACCAACAAATAGGGCTTATAGGGCTGTAAATATCCAAACATATATTTCTCCAAAAAATATTATATATTTATTTTACTATATTTAAAAGCTGTTATAATTAACAAGCTGTTAATTTTTTTACTGTAGAATTGAAATTACGACAAATTTTATTTATACTTAAAAAATAATATCGGGCTATGCTTTGCTTTTGAAATAAAAGCAAACAATGCAGCTGTATACTTACCGCTTTTGGTATAAGCTTTTATTAAAAACAATTTATGGTGAAGCAATGAATATATACGATTTTGACAACACAATTTTTAATGGCGACAGTACCGCCAAATTTTACATTTACTGCTTAAAAAAGCATCCTAAAATAATATGTACCTTTCCGGTGCTTATAAAGGCGTTTGTAAGCTTTTATATATTAAAGAAGGGCACAAAAACTCAGTTTAAAGAGAAGATGTACACCTTCTTAAAATATTGCAATACCGAAAGTGATGTTGAGGACTTTTGGAAAACACATATTAATGATATAAAAGATTGGTATAAAAGTCAACAAAAGTATGATGATGTTATAATTTCTGCTTCGCCTATGTTTTTACTGGAAACACCTTGCAAAATGTTGGGGATTAATTTTCTTATTGCCAGCAGGGTAGATTTGCATACAGGCAGGTATACCGGCGAAAACTGCCACGGGGAAGAAAAGGTAAGGCGGTTGTTTGAAGAATATGGTCAGGATATAAGAGCTGACAACTTTTATTCTGACTCTTACAGTGACACACCCTTGGCAAGGCTTGCCGACAACAGCTTTATAGTAAAGGGGAACAGCTTACAGCCTTGGGATTTTTCGAAAAAAAGCAGGAAAAATTGTTCGGCTAAATTATGACTCATTTTATTGACAAGGTTTTTTGCCTGTGCTAAACTTTTATACGGCAAATGCCGACTATTTGCGACTGTATAGCGGTTTTTGGTTAATATATTGCGGCAAGAGGGTTTCAAAATGGAGAACAGCTTTTATACTCCGTCAGAGGTAATAAAAAGTAATATTAAGTCAGCAGTGGCAAAGGCTAATTTACCTTTGGCTAAAATGATTTTGCTTGGGTTGATGGCAGGTGCATTTATTGCGTTTGGAGGAGCGGCAAGCAGTGTGGCGGCACACGGTGTTGCAGATGTTGGTTTGGCACGAAGTATAGCAGGTGCTATTTTCCCTGTGGGGCTTATGCTGGTGGTTTTTACAGGCAGTGAGCTTTTTACAGGCAACAGTCTAATGATAATGGCTGTTATAGATAAGAAAATTACATTGCTTAAAATGATACGCAACCTTGTTGTAGTGTATTTTGCAAATTTTATAGGTGCACTTATAATTGATGTGTTGGTTTTCCTTTCGGGACAGTTTGACTTTTCTGGTGGAGGCTTAGGAGCCTATACCATAAAGGTTGCCCTTGCAAAAACAAGCATTGCTCCCGTTACAGCTGTAATAAGCGGAATACTTTGCAACATACTTGTTTGCCTTGCTATAGTTTTGGCAGGCACTGCAAAGGACTCTATAGGCAGAATATTCGGTATATTTTTTCCTATTGCGGCTTTTGTTGTGTGCGGCTTTGAACACTGTGTGGCAAATATGTTTTACATACCGGCAGGAATGCTTGCGGCTACAAATACGGCCTATGTTCAAAAGGCACATGAGCTGTACGGAATTACAGCACAGCAGTGCAGTAGCCTTACACATTTTGCGGGGACGGAATCGCTGTTGTTTGTTACCATAGGAAATATAATAGGCGGTGTGCTGTTTGTAGGTGTGGTGCTTTATATGGCGCACATTAAGCTTAGCGGCAAAAAGTCCTAATCCGTAATATATTTATTTTGAAATACAATTTTAAACAGACGGCTGTCTGTTTTTGTTTACATATATTTTGGGGGATGATATACTTTGAGCAAATAATATTTAACACCGCAATAACCGGTGTTTAGTACAAGCAAGGAGTGATTTATTAAAATGAAAAGCTATAACTGGGCAACGCTGGGCTGTGGCGTAATAGCCAACGAGCTTGCGGCGGCCATGGAAAAGCGTGGGCAAAAGCTGTATTCGGTTGCAAACAGAACACACCAAAAGGCTGTTGAGTTTGCAAAAAAATACGGTATTGAAAAGGTGTACAACAATATTGACGAATTGTTTGGGGACGAAAATGTAGATATAATATATATATCAACCCCACACAATACCCATATTTCATATTTAAGAAAGGCACTGCGTGCAAAAAAGCATGTGCTTTGTGAAAAGTCTATTACATTAAATTCAGATGAATTAGCAGAGGCCATACAGCTGGCAAGGGAAAACAATGTTATTTTAGCTGAGGCTATGACTATTTACCATATGCCTATATATAAGGAGCTGCACAAAATAATAAGCACAGGCGAATTAGGCGAGCTAAGGCTTATTCAAATGAACTTTGGCAGTTACAAAGAGTACAATATGTCCAACAGATTTTTTAACCGTAATTTGGCAGGTGGAGCTATGCTGGACATAGGTGTGTATGCCTTGTCGTTTATAAGGTGGTTTATGACCTCTTGTCCCAATCAAGTGCTTTCTCAGGTGAAGTATGCCGAAACCGGTGTAGATGAACAGGCAAGCATTTTGCTGAAAAACAAAGAGGAAGAAATGGCAACCGTTATTTTGTCACTTCATGCAAAGCAGCCTAAAAGAGGAACTATAGCCTTTGATAAGGGCTATATAGAAATATACCAGTACCCAAGGGGCGAAAAGGCGGTAATTACCTACACAGAGGATTCTCATACAGAAACTGTTTGTCAGGGTGAAACCAAAAATGCATTGCTGTATGAGGTAGAGGATATGGAAAAGGCTGTTGACGGAGATTACAGCTTGATGCACCTTGACTACACAGAGGATGTTATGAATATTATGACGGATATTCGTAAACAGTGGGGTATGAAATATCCCGAGGAAATGTAGCTGTATTAAAATAGCACAGCAGTCATAAAACCACTATGCTGTATGTTGATTTTATAGAAAATGTTCTGACAAGGGCTGACCATACCAAACAGCTTGTGGTAGTGGTGTGGATTTGGAAAAATTCGCACCTTTGAAAAAGCCGGTGTCTTACTCAGGCACATACAGGCCACAGTGGTATTTGTGAATAATGCAGTATGAGTAATGTAGATACAATATAAAAAGGCAGGCACAAAGCTGTTACAGCTGCTTGTGCCTGCCTGAAATTTTTGTAATTTTATTTTTTATTAAATCTCATTACTTGTTGTCCTTGTAGTAAAGCATACAGTGACAGTAGCCGGTAAAGTTAGGGTCTTTTATTTGCTCACGGAATTCCTTGCACATACACTTGTTTTCAGGTGTTCTTTCAAGTCTGCATGGGCAGTAGCCGTCCTTTTTCTTTAAACCGTCTTTTATTTTTGCAACAAGCTCCTTGTTGGGGTTGAGCGTAATCATAATATCACCTGTATTTCTCTACAATTTCCAGTAATTCCTCTTTAGAACGGTAGCCGACGCCGGTGTATACGCACTCGCCGTTTTTAAACAGCATAATGGTAGGTATAGACATCACACCGTACATCATAGCCAGGTCGCTTTCGGTATCAACATTAATTTTGCCTACAGTAACATCGTCAAGCTCGTTGGCAAGCTCTTCGATAACAGGTGCCTCCATCATACAAGGGCCGCACCAAGTAGCCCAAAAGTCTACAAGGGCAAGGCCTGTGTTTTTTGTTACAAGCTCCTCAAAGTTGTCTTTTGTAATTTCAAATTCCATTATATAAAACCTCCTATGTTGCTAACAAAAATGCTTACAGCCTTATTATACACATTTTTTGCAAATCTTAATTAATAAAAAGTAAATTATTCAGTGCGGTAGTCTTGCTTTAGTATAGCGTACACCACGCTGTCGGCTATGCCGGACATATCCTTTGCGGCTTGTCTGTGAGTGCCCTCGTACTGTAAGCCGCACTTTTGCATTACCTTGCCGGAGGCAGGGTTAAGTGCATTGTGGGTGGCAGTTATTCTGTTTACGCCGACACGCACAAAAAGAAATTTTATTACTTTCTTAAACGCTTCCGTCATAATGCCCTTTCCCCAGTAATGATCACCCAGGCAATACCCTACAGTTGCTTCTTCTATATCTTCCCGTATATTAACAACGCTTATAGTTCCAATGGCTTCACCTGTTTCTTTTAGGTGTATGCACCAATTATAATGGGAAGAATCATATTCGCCCACACACATTTCAATATATTTTCTAACCTCGTCTACCGATTTGTATGGAGGCCAAGTCATATATTTGGTTACAGCCTTACTGCTTGCCCAGTTGTTGAACATATCCGTAGTGTCACTAAAAGATAATTTTTTTAGAATAAGTCGATGTGTTTCAAGCTCTGCTGTGCCTATGTGGTTCATAAAAATCCCCCTTATTACCGATAAAAATTTGTATTTAAAGCATTTCCGGTGCTTTCACTGTAATTATATAAGCAACCTGAATTTATGTCAAACAGGCAGTATGAAGAGGTGCAGATAAAACTATTGTTTGTGCTGAGAAGTTGTGGTATGATTAATCTAATATATACATTTTATTGATTACGGAGGAATGTATGGATAATTATTTTAGCAGGGAAGAGCTTTTAATCGGCAAGGATGCTATAGAAATTTTAAAAAACAGCCGTGTAGCAGTTTTTGGTGTAGGCGGTGTAGGTGGCTTTGTGGTAGAGGTATTGGCTCGCTGCGGAGTAGGCACCATAGATGTTATAGACAATGATGTAGTAGACCCGTCAAACATTAACAGGCAGATTATTGCCACAGCTGACACAATAGGTCAGGAAAAGGTAAATGTAGTTGAACAGCGAATAAAGTCCATTAATCCCAATGCTGTTGTAAACAAGCACCGTTGCTTTTTTCTGCCGGAAACAGCAAAAGACTTTGACTTTACAAGGTTTGATTATGTTGTAGACGCTATTGATACGGTTTCGGGTAAAATAGAAATTATATTGCAGGCAAAGAAAGCAGGGGTACCTGTTATAAGCTGTATGGGTGCCGGAAATAAGCTTGACCCTACGGCTTTTGTTGTAACGGATATTTATAAAACCTCTGTATGCCCGCTGGCAAGGGTAATGAGGCAGAAGCTGAAAAAGCTGGGAGTACAAGACCTAAAGGTTGTGTACTCTACAGAAAAAGCCATGAAGCCTAACTATCCGCCGGATATGCCGCCACAGCGTAAAGCGGCACCCGGCAGTGTTGCCTTTGTGCCGTCTGTAGCCGGCATTATTGCAGGCGGTGAGGTTATAAAGGATTTAATAGGCTACAGTAACAATTAAAATTAGGCGGTGTAAAAATGGCTTCTTTGTTTGAATACCCTATAGAGAGGTTAAAGGGAATAGGAGCAAAAAGAGGAGAGCTTTTCAGAAAGCTTGGTGTTTGCTCTATAGGTGACTTAATTTGCTATTATCCACGCACCTATGAGGATTGGAGCAAATATGTAAATATAGCTGACCTTAAAGCAGGAGAGGTTTGCTGTGTAAAGGCTGTAGTAACAGCACCGCCCTACGACTCACGCATTGCGGGGGGAAGAATTATTACTAAGGTAAGGCTTGCCGATGATACAGGGGTAATAACCGCAACTTTTTTTAATAACAGATATATAAAGAATATGCTTATATACAACTGTGAGTATGTTTTTATGGGTAAGGTACATTCCTCAATGAACAGGCTTGAGCTTGTTTCACCGGAATTTGCACAGTCCAATAGGGTTAGGGCAATACGCCCTATATACAGCTGTACCGCAGGCTTAACTACAAGGCAAATAGAAGCCGCTGTCACAATGGCACTGCAAATGCTGCCTGAAAGCATAGGCGAAAGCCTGCCACAAAGCATAAGAGAGGAATACAAGCTGGCAGGGTATAGCCGTGCTGTACGGGATGTGCATATTCCGCCTGACAGCGAGGCACTTTCGCAGGCACGAAAAAGACTTACATTTGAAGAAATGCTTGTAATGTCACTGGGCTTGTTTTCTATGAAAAACGGCAGAAAAAGCGAAACGGCCGTAGATATAAGGCAGGACTATACAAATGAGTATATTAAGCTTTTACCCTTTACACTTACTGACGGTCAGCTGAAGGCTATAAATGACTGTACTAATGATATAACAAGCAATAAATACCCTATGAGCAGGCTGGTGCAGGGTGATGTTGGCTGCGGAAAAACAGCTGTAGCGGCAGGAGTTGCGTTCACAGTAATAAAAAACGGATACCAAGCAGCCTTTATGGCACCCACGGAAATATTGGCAGAACAGCATTATAGCTCCTTTGTAAAGCTCTTTGCCGGTACAGGCGTAAATGTAGAGCTGCTTACGGGCGGAAATACAGCCGCACAGAAACGGCGAATAAAGGACGCAGTAGTTACAGGTGCCTGTGATTTAGTTGTGGGCACTCATGCACTGCTTTCCGACACAGTAGAGTTTTACAAGCTGGGGCTTGTTATTACCGACGAACAGCACCGTTTTGGCGTAAACCAAAGAAATACCCTGGTGGAAAAGGGTGAAAATCCTCATTTATTGGTTATGTCGGCTACCCCTATTCCACGAACCTTGGCACTGATTGTTTACGGAGATTTGGACTTATCTATAATTGACACTATGCCGCCGGGCAGACAGCCTGTAGACACATTTCTGATAGACAGCAGTAAAAGACAGCGAATGTATGGCTTTATAAAAAAGCACCTTGATAACGGCAGGCAGTGTTACATTGTTTGTCCGGCTGTAGAGGAAAACGAGGTTATTAATGTAGCGGCGGCAGAAAAATATGCACAGGATATTCAGGAAGGCGAGTTTAGGGACTACACCGTAGGCGTACTGCACGGCAAAATGAAGGCCGCACTTAAAGAGGATATTATGCGGCGTTTTAAGTCCGGCGAAATACAGCTGTTGGTTTCTACTACTGTAATAGAGGTAGGAGTAGATGTTCCGAATGCAACGGTTATGGCAGTGGAGAATGCAGAAAGGTTTGGGCTTTCACAGCTGCATCAGCTTAGGGGACGGGTAGGCAGAGGAAGTGAAAAATCCTATTGTATACTGCTTAGTGACAATACCAATCCCGAAACACTGCAAAGATTACAGGCGATGTGCCAAACCAACAACGGCTTTGAAATAGCAGATATGGATTTAAAGCTGCGTGGTCCGGGCGACTTTTTCGGACTAAGGCAGCACGGCTTGCCCGAATTAAAAATTGCCGACCTAGGAAATATGGATTGGCTGAAAAAAGCAAGCTGTGTCTCCGAAGCCATTTTAAAAGAGGATCCTTATTTACAGCTGCCCGAGCACAGGCTTTTGCAGGGAGAGGTTAAAAGACTGTTTGCCAAGGTAGGGCAGGGCGGCTTTAATTAGAACAGACTATGTCATATAAAATCTACTCTAAAATCCTATACAGTTTTTGCCAGTGTTTAGTATAAGTGTAGATTTTTTAATTATGGTTTGTAATTTACTTAATAATGTTGTATTATATAAGTTGTTGTGCGAGCAATATATTGAATCCGTACATATGTAAAAAAATAAAGGGCGTGAATTATTTAATGAAAAAAAAGCTTTCGGTTATTTCAGCGCTGATAATGTCAATAGTGATTATAGCGGTCTCTGTTGTTCCGGCAAGTGCTGTAAAAAATACAATTGATTTTAATACTAAAACCGATATATTATATCTTGTGAATTTAGATACTGATACTGTGGTGTACAGCAAAAACTCAGATAAAAAATGTTACCCTGCTTCAACCACAAAAATTATGACATACATAATTACAACCGAAAAGGTTGCAAACCTGGAGGATACGAAGGTTGAAATAAAAGAAGACCTGCTTAATGAGCTTGCAGGAACAGGAAGTTCTCTTTCGGGACTTGACCAATATGTAGGAAAAAAGCTTTCTGTATTTCAACTGCTGCACTGTATGATGATAAGCTCCGGCAACGATGCGGCTTTGGTTTTGGCAGACTATGTAGGCAACGGCGATGTAAGTGCGTTTGTAAAGCTTATGAACGACAAGGCGAAGGAGCTGGGCTGCAAGGATACAAACTTTGTAAATCCTCATGGGCTTCACGACGATAAGCAATACACTACAGCCGAAGATATGCTGAAGATTGCACGCTATGCAATGACAACGCCTTATTTTACGGATATTACAAACACTGTTGAGTATTACATAGAGGGAGATGACGAAAATCCTCTTGTAAATACAAATAAGATGATTAACCCTAACGAAGAGGGCTACTACTACAAGTATGCCAAGGGAATAAAAACAGGTACTACCGACGAAGCGGGACACTGCCTTGTGTCAACAGCACTAAAGGACGATGTTTCATATATGTGTGTAGCGTACAATGCTCCGTGCTACGACGCCGACGGAAACGAGCTTGAAACTAACTATGCCATACTTGAAAGCAAAAAGCTGTACGAGTGGGCATATGACAATGTTTCAATGCGTACAGTGCTTGGCAACGAGGATAAGGTTTGCAGTGTTAATGTAAACTACGGCGAGGGTGCTGATAAGGTTGATTTAGTGCCGGAGTTTGAGTACTCAACAATGCTGTCTAAAAATGTTAAGGACAGTGACATTAAAATAGAAACAAAGTGTCAGGATGCTGTTGACGCACCTGTAAAGGAGGGTACTATACTCGGTACGGCTTCTATCTCTTACAACGGCGAAGAGCTTACAAGGGTAAACCTGGTAGCTGCCGACACTGTAGAAAAAAGCCAGCTGAAGTATATAATGATAGTAGCAGGCAATATTGTGACTTCACCTCTGTTCTTAATAATAGTAGGAATAATTGCAGTACTGTTTATAGCGTATGTTATTCTTGTGACAAGAGCGTCAAGCAAGAAAAAAGAAGAAAAGCAGATAAAGCTAAGTAAATATTAAGCATAAAATTAAACCGCAGGCTGAAAACGGCCTGCGGTTGATTTTTTTACTGTAATTTGATTTGCGGTGTAAGTGGCTTAAAGAAAAAACATCTTATTTAACAATAGGGCGTTAATACTCAATGCCCTGTCTTGCCGCCATACCAACATCATAGGGATGTTTAATTTTTGACATATAAGTAACATAATCTGCATAAACAAGCACACTTTTGTCAAGATTATGTCCCGTAAGCACAAGCTCTGTGCTTCGTGGGCATTTGTTGATTAGGTCTATAATATCGCTTGTTGTAATAAACCCCACATCTACGGCAGAGAAAATTTCGTCGGCAACAATCATATCGTAATTGCTTATGTTCTCTGCGAGGTAGTTATACAGCTCTATCATTTTTGCCTTATATTCAGCGTGCTCCTCGGCTTTCATATCAAACACAAATTTAACATTTTTTGGCAGCTCCGGCATATTTACACTTGGAATACATTCAAGTATTCTTCGTTCGCCACTGTTGTCGCTTTTTAAAAACTGTGTAAATAAGACTGTCTGTCCGTTTCCGCAGCAGCGTATAGCTAAGCCTATGGCGGCTGTGGTTTTGCCCTTTCCGTCACCGTAATACACATGTACCATAATTATCACTTCCTTTAACTGATTATAGCATAGTCAATATATTAATTCAAATAAATTAGATTATAAAACAGTTGAAAAACTCCTTGCTTCATATTATAATAACCCTAAGAACATTTTGTTAAGAGAAATGGGTGATATTATGAATTATAACAAAAAACGCAGCTTAATTGTTAGAATAGTTGCTATTGTATGTGCAGTGCTTATTGTTGGCTCGGTAGTTCTTTCAGCTGTTATGTACAACTGATAATTGACGCTGACGGCAAGGCTTATACAGCAGGCTTATCAGGACAGGCTTGTTGTTATATTCAACAAAAAAATTCGCAATAAATGCTGAAAGTTCTAAAATATATAATAAGGAATTTGTTGCAATTAAGCAGGTGCTATGCTATAATATTACCTGCGTGACTGCGACAGATATGCGATGAAGCGGGAGGTTGCGGCTGATAATCAGTCGGTTTTTCCGTGGAGTATGTCCGATTTTAAACCGGGCGACAGATGATATGTTATTACAGACGGCTATATTTTAGCACACTTAGGGTTGCTGTGTGCAAATTTGTAGTGTCTGGACGCTTTTCGGCTATTTCCCGGGTTGACTTATGTCTATCCGGTTTTTAAATAGAAAGGAATGAAACACCCGGCAAGGTTGTTAATTTCTTGAAAAGGGTTGCCCGCCAACTAACAATACTTAAGGAGGCGATGATTGTGGCAGTCAAGGAAAAAATCAGAATCAGACTAAAGGGTTATGACCATCAGTTGGTAGACCAGTCAGCAGAAAGAATAGTAGCTACTGCTAAGAAGACAGGTGCCAGAGTATCAGGTCCTGTACCTCTGCCAACAGAGAAGCAGGTTGTAACAATTCTAAGAGCTGTTCATAAGTACAAGGACAGCCGTGAGCAGTTTGAGATTAGAACTCATAAGAGACTAATCGACATCCTAAGACCATCTAACAAGACGGTTGAGGCTTTAATGAGTTTAGAACTCCCTGCCGGTGTTGAAATCGAGATTAAGCTTTAATCTTAATTCAACCAACCTGGTCAGTTGGGGTCAAGTTGGCAAAAGCCAACCAATAACCTTATAGGAGGCATTATATAATGCAAAAAGCACTAATTGGTAAGAAAATCGGTATGACACAGATTTTCGACGAAAAGGGCAACGTTGTCCCTGTAACAGTTGTAGAAGCAGGCCCATGTGTTGTTTCTCAGAAGAAGACTGTTGAAAACGACGGTTATGCATCAGTTCAGATTGGCTATGGCGATTTGAAGGCTCACAAGGTAAACAAACCTATGAAGGGTCACTTTGACAAGGCTAATGTAGCACCAAAGAGAACACTTCGTGAGTTCCGCTTTGACGATGTAGAGGCTTACAATGTAGGCGACATTCTAAAGGCAGATGTATTTGCAAGCGGTGACAAGGTAGATGTTACCGGTACAAGCAAAGGTAAAGGTTATGCCGGCGTTATTAAGCGTTGGAATTTCCAAAGACTAAAGGAATCACACGGTTCTGGTCCGGTTGCCAGACACGGCGGTTCTATGGGTGCTTGCTCAAGTCCTTCAAGAGTTTGGAAGGGTAAGAAAATGGCAGGTCACCTGGGTGCAGAAAGAGTTACAGTACAGAACCTAGCAGTAGTAAAGGTTGACGCAGAAAACAACCTTATCGCTATTAAGGGCGCTGTTCCGGGTCCTAACGGTGGAATCGTAGTAATTCGTGACACCGTAAAGGCGTAAGAAAGGAGGAGTTTAAATGCCTAATATAGCAGTACTAGATATGGCCGGTAAGGAAGTATCAACTATAGAGCTTTCAGAGGCTGTATTCGGAATTGAGCCTAACGCAGCAGTAATGCATCATATGGTAGTTAACTACCTTGCTAATCAGCGTCAGGGCACACAGTCAGCTTTAACAAGATCTGAGGTTTCCGGCGGCGGCAGAAAGCCTTGGAGACAAAAGGGTACAGGCCATGCAAGACAGGGCTCAACAAGAGCTCCGCAGTGGACACACGGTGGTATCGTATTCGCTCCAAAGCCGAGAGACTACAGCTATACAGTAAATAAAAAGGTTAGAAGATTAGCTATGAAGTCAGCTTTCTCAGCTAAGGCTGCAAGCAACGAGATTATCGTTATTGACAGCATTGCTTCAGAGAGCTTCAGCACTAAGACAATCGCAGCTATGCTAAAGGCAGTAGGCAGCGAGAAGAAGGCGCTAATCGTTCTTCCGACAGTTGATAAGAAGGTTATCAACTCTGCAAGAAATATTCCTGGCGTTAAAACAGCACAGGTAAACGAGCTGAATGTTTACGATATGCTGAATGCTGACAAGCTTATTATCGCTAAGGAAGCAGTAGAGAAAATTCAGGAGGTGTACGCATAATGCTAGCACAGGACATTATTATCAAACCTATCGTTACAGAAAAGAGCATGATGGGTATTGCAGATAAGAAGTACACTTTTGAGGTAGCTAAGGCTGCAAATAAAATTGAAATTGCTAAGGCAGTTGAAGAGCTGTTTAAGGTTAAGGTTTCAAAGGTTAATACAGTTAATATGCGTGGCAAGTTCCGCCGTCAGGGCAGATACGAGGGCTACACAAGAAGCTGGAAGAAGGCTTATGTAACACTTGCAGAAGACAGCAAAGCAATCGAATTTTTTGAAGGCATGATGTAAGCCTGTTAAAAATTTAAATAAACAGGCAGAATGTATGGGAATGCCATTTTCCCGCAAAGCCATCATGAGGAGAGTGAAAGACAATGGCTATTAAATTATATAAACCTACCACAAATGCCAGAAGAAATATGTCAGTTACTGACTATTCCGGCCTTTCAAAGGTTGCACCTGAGAAGAGCTTGCTGGCTCCTCTAAATAAGAAGTCAGGTCGTAACAGCTATGGTAGAATTACTGTTCGTCACAGAGGCGGCGGTAACAGAAGAAAGTATCGTATTATCGATTTTAAGAGACAGAAGTTTGATGTATCTGGTACAGTAAAGACTCTTGAGTATGACCCAAACCGTTCAGCATTCATCGCTCTTGTAGAGTATGAGGACGGCGAAAAGAACTACATTGTAGCTCCTAACGGTCTAAAGGTTGGCGACACAGTTGTTGCAAGTGAGTCTGCTGATATTAAGCCGGGCAACGCACTTCCGCTTAACAATATTCCGACAGGTACATTTATTCACAATGTAGAGCTTTATCCGGGCAGAGGTGCTCAGCTTGCAAGATCAGCAGGTAATCAGGCACAGCTAATGGCTAAAGAAAACGGAATGGCACTTCTAAGACTGCCGTCAGGCGAGCTGAGAAATGTTCCTATAAACTGTATGGCAACTATCGGTCAGGTAAGTAACATTGACCACGAAAATGTTAAAATCGGTAAGGCCGGTCGTAAGCGTAATATGGGTTGGAGACCAACAGTAAGAGGTTCAGTTATGAACCCTAACGATCACCCACACGGTGGTGGTGAAGGTAAGAGCCCAGTCGGTCGTCCGGGTCCTGTTACTCCTTGGGGTAAACCTGCACTTGGTTACAAGACCAGAAAGAAGAAGAATCGTTCTGACAAGATGATCGTAAGACGCAGAAACGGTAAGTAATAGGCATACAGAAAGGAGCTTTATCAATGGGAAGAAGCATTAAGAAGGGCCCTTATGTACAGCCTGTACTACTAAAAAGGGTTCAAGAAATGAACGAAGCCGGTGAAAAGAAGATCCTAAAAACTTGGAGCAGATCTTCAACAATTTTCCCTGCTTTTGTAGGTCACACATTTGCTGTTCATGACGGACGCAAGCATGTGCCGGTATATGTTACCGAAGATATGGTTGGTCACAAGCTGGGTGAGTTTGCACCAACAAGAACATACAGAGGTCACGCCGGTTCTAAGACAACTAAGAAATAAGGCGGAAGGAGATAATAAAAATGGCAGAATCTAGGGCTTATCTAAAATATGTCCGTATTTCACCAAGAAAGGTTCAGATTGTTCTTGATCTTATTAGAAACAAGCCAGCTGACCTAGCTATGGCAATTCTGAAGCACACTCCTAAGGCCGCTTGCGAGCCGCTGGAAAAGCTGCTGAAGTCAGCTATGGCAAACGCTGAGACAAATCATAATATGGATATTACAAAACTATATGTAGCAGAATGCTCAGTAAGTCAGGGTCCGACCCTAAAACGTATTCGTCCAAGAGCACAGGGTCGTGCATACAGAATCAATAAAAAGACTTCTCACATTACCCTTGTGCTTAAAGAAGCTGAATAACGACAGGAGGTATAGTAATGGGCCAGAAAGTTAATCCACACGGTATGCGTGTAGGCGTTATTAAAGATTGGGATTCACGCTGGTTTGCAGGCAAGAGCAACTTTGGTGATCAGCTTGTAGAGGATTATAATCTTCGTAAAACACTAAAGAAGCAGCTTTATGCAGCAGGTGTTCCTAAGATTGAAATTGAGCGTGACGCATCTAAGGTAAGAATTCACATTCATTGCGCTAAGCCGGGCTTAGTTATTGGTAAGCAGGGCAGCGAGATAGAGAAAATTCGCAAGCAGTGCGAAGCTATGCTGGGTAAACCGGTAAGCATAAATGTTGTAGAGGTAAAATCACCTGATCTTAATGCACAGTTGGTAGCTGAAAACATTGCAGCTCAGCTGGAAAACAGAATTTCATTCCGTCGTGCTATGAAGCAGTCAATCGGCAGAGCAATGAAGTTTGGTGCTAAGGGTATCAAGGTTATGTGTTCAGGTCGTTTGGGCGGAGCAGAAATTGCTCGTTCCGAGACATACCATGAGGGTACAATTCCTCTACAGACACTAAGAGCTGACATCGACTACGGTTTTGCAGAGGCTGCAACAACATACGGTCGTATAGGCGTAAAAGTATGGCTTTACAGAGGCGAGGTTCTTAATGTAAATACAGAAAAAGAGAACAACAATAACAATCGCCGCAGCAGAAGGCCACGTAGGGAAGGAGGCAGTAAATAATGCTGTTACCAAAGCGTGTTAAATACAGAAGAGTTCACAGAGGTCGTATGACCGGTAAGGCTTACCGTGGCAACAAGGTTTCTTACGGTGATTTTGGTCTACAGGCATTAGAGCCATCTTGGATCACATCTAACCAGATTGAGGCTGCCCGTGTAGCTATGACAAGATATTGTAAGAGATTTGGTAAGGTTTGGATTAAGATTTTCCCAGACAAGCCGGTAACAGAGAAGCCTGCTGAAACACGAATGGGTTCCGGTAAAGGCTCACCTGAGTACTGGGTAGCTGTTGTTAAGCCGGGCAGAGTTATGTTTGAGCTGGGCGGCGTATCTGAGGAAACAGCAAGAGAGGCTATGCGTCTTGCTGCAAATAAACTTCCAATTAAGTGTAAATTTGTTAAGAAAGAAACGGAGGGCGAGCAATAATGAAGGCTTCAGAGCTAAGAGAATTAACTGCAGAAGAGCTTCAGCAGAAGCTCAAGGACCTAAAAGAGGAACTATTTAACCTTCGTTTTCAGTTGGCTATAAATCAGCTAGAGAACCCAATGCGTATTAGTGCTGTTAAGAAGGACATCGCAAGAGTACACACTGTACTTACACAGATGGAAAAGAACAGCGCTGACGCATAAGTAGAAGGAGGTTTGAGCCATGAGTGAAAGAAACTTAAGAAAAACCAATGTTGGTAAGGTTGTAAGCGACAAAATGGACAAAACAATAGTTGTTGCTATTGAAGACAGCGTTAAGCACCCTCTATACGGCAAAATCGTAAAGAGAACTGTTAAGCTAAAGGTTCATGACGAGAACAACGAGTGCGGCATTGGCGACAGAGTAAGAATTATGCAAACTCGTCCTCTTTCTAAGGATAAAAGATGGAGACTAGTCGAGATTATTGAAAAGGCTAAGTAATTTAGTCTATATTACAAAGGAGGAATTACTGTGATTCAACAGCAGACCTACCTAAAGGTTGCCGATAACACTGGAGCAAAAGAGTTAATGTGCATCCGAGTTCTCGGCGGTACCAGAAGGAGATACGCAAACATCGGTGACGTTGTAGTTGCTTCTGTTAAAAAAGCAGCACCTGGCGGCGTTGTAAAAAAAGGCGATGTAGTTAAAGCAGTTATCGTGCGTTCTGCAAAGGGCGTGCGTCGTGAAGATGGCACATATATTCGTTTCGACGAAAATGCTGCTGTTATTATTAAGGAAGACAAGAACCCAAAGGGCACTCGTATCTTTGGACCTGTAGCAAGAGAGCTTCGTGATAAGGACTACATGAAGATCTTAAGCCTTGCTCCTGAAGTTCTTTAATGGAGGTGCTCACTTATGATAAAAAAAGTTCATGTTAAAACAGGTGACACTGTTGTAGTATTAAGCGGCAAGAGCAAAGGCAAGCAGGGTAAGGTAATGGCCGTTAGCCCAAAAGAGGGTAAGGTTATTGTAGAAAATGTAAATATGGTATCAAAGCATGTTAAGCCTAGAAAAATGGGCGAAGCAGGCGGTATCGTAAAGGCTGAGGGTGCTATGTATGCATCTAAGGTTCAGATTGTTTGCCCTCGCTGCAAAAAGCCTACTCGTATTGGTCATAAGATTAACGAGGACGGCACAAAGAACCGTATTTGCAGAAAATGCGGCGAAGTTTTGTAAGGAGGATATAAGAAATGGCAAGACTAAAAGACTTTTACAAAAGCGATGTTGCACCAGCACTTATGAACAAGTTCTCCTACAAAAGTGTTATGGAGATTCCAAAGCTGGATAAAATCGTTGTAAATGTTGGTGCCGGCGAGGCTAGAGAAAACTCAAAGGTTATCGACGCTATTCTAAGAGATCTGAGTGCTATCACAGGCCAGAAGCCTCACATTTGCAGAGCTAAGAAGTCAGTAGCTAACTTTAAGCTTCGTGAAGGTATGGCTATCGGTGCTAAGGTAACACTTAGAGGCGAAAGAATGTACGAATTTCTTGACAGGCTGTTCAATGTTGCTCTGCCAAGAGTAAGAGACTTCAGAGGTATTAACCCTAACGGCTTTGACGGTCGAGGCAACTACAATATGGGTCTTAGGGAACAGCTTATTTTCCCTGAAATTGATTACGATAAGATTGATAAGGTTAGAGGTATGGACATTTGCTTTGTTACTACCGCTAAAACAGATGAAGAAGCTCGTGAGCTGCTAACACTTATGGGCGCACCATTTGCGAAATAAGGAGGGATTGTCGTGGCTAAAACAGCAATGAAAGTTAAGCAGCAGAGAACACAAAAGTTCTCTACAAGAGAGTATAACAGATGCAAAATCTGCGGCAGACCACACGCTTATCTTCGTAAATATGGAGTATGCCGTATTTGCTTTAGAGAATTAGCTTACAAGGGCGAAATTCCGGGCGTTAAAAAGGCAAGCTGGTAATAAACGAAGGAGGTTAATGTTATGCAGATTACTGATCCAATAGCAGACTTACTTACAAGAATTCGTAACGCAAGTTCTGCGAAGCATGATTCTGTAGAGATTCCTGCTTCAAATATGAAGAAGGCTATATGCCAAATTTTGTTAGATGAAGGCTACATTAAGGATTTTTCTGTAGCTGAAGACGGCAAGCAGGGCGTTATTACTGTTACTCTAAAGTACCTTGAGGGTAAGAAGCCTGTAATTACAGGCTTAAGAAGAGTTTCAAAGCCGGGTTTGCGTATATATAGCAATGTTGAGGATATGCCAAAGGTTATTAAGGGCCTTGGTGTAGCTATCGTATCAACTTCTAAGGGTGTTATGACTGACCGTCAGGCACGCAAAGAAAATGTAGGTGGCGAAGTCCTTGCATTCGTATGGTAAGGAGGTGCGAGAATGGCTGAGACAGAAATCAAATTATCTCGAATTGGAAGAAAACCTGTAAATATTCCCGCTGGTGTTGAAGTAAAGTTTGACAACGGTGTTTTGACTGTTAAAGGACCAAAGGGCACACTAACTCAGAAGATTCACCCAAATATGATCGTTGAGATTAGTGCTGAGGCTATCGAAATTAAAGTTCCTGAAGACAAGTCACCAAAGGCTATTAAGCAAAACAGAGCTCTTCATGGCCTAACTCGTTCACTTGTTGCTAATATGGTTACAGGTGTAACAGAGGGCTATTCTAAGAAGCTTGAAGTTAAGGGCGTAGGTTACCGTGTACAGAAGAAGGGCAAGGATCTTGTAATGAACCTTGGCTACTCACACCAGGTAATCGTAAGTGAAACTGATGACATCAAGATTGATGCACCAGACGCCAATACAATTATTATCTCAGGCCCAGACAAGCAAAAGGTTGGTCAGTTTGCTGCCGAGGTAAGAGAAAAGCGTCCACCGGAGCCATATAAGGGTAAAGGTATTAAGTACGCTGACGAGGTTATTCGTCGTAAAGAAGGTAAAGCCGGTAAGGGCGGCAAGAAGTAATTAAGGAGTGAGACATTATGGTATCAAAGGCAGATAAAAATAAAGCCCGTTTAAAGCGTCATACAAGAGTACGCAGCAAAATCAGCGGTACAGCAGAATGCCCAAGACTGAATGTGTTCCGCTCAAGCAAGAACATTTATGTTCAGATTATTGACGACATTAATGGTGTTACTTTAGTTGCTGCTTCTACTCTTGAGCTAGAGGGCAACGGCGGAAACAAAGAGGCAGCTTTTAAGGTTGGCGAGGCTATCGCTAAGAAGGCTGCTGACAAAGGCATCACCGAGGTTGTTTTTGACCGCGGTGGATACATCTATCACGGCCGTGTCAAGGAATTGGCCGAAGGCGCTCGTCAGGGCGGCCTCAAGTTCTAATAAAGGAGGAATAAACTTTGGCTATTATTGACGCATCAACTTTAGATTTGCAAGAGCGTGTTGTTACAATCAACCGTGTATCAAAAACTGTAAAGGGCGGTCGTATCTTTAAGTTTGCTGCTCTTGTAGTAGTAGGCGACGGCAACGGTACTGTAGGCTTTGGTATTGGCAAGGCCGGTGAGGTTCCGGATGCTATCCGTAAGGGCATTGAGGATGCTAAGAAGAATCTGATTAAGGTTTCTCTAAAGGGTACTTCAATTCCTCACGAGGTTATCGGTGAGTTTGGAGCAGGCAGAGTTTTGATGAAGCCTGCAGCAGCCGGTACAGGTGTTATTGCCGGTGGTCCTGTTCGTGCAGTCATCGAGGCTGTAGGTATCAGAGACATTAGAACAAAGGCTTTAAGATCAAATAATCCTTGCAACGTAGTAAGAGCTACACTGGCTGGTTTAGCTTCTCTGCGTTCAGCAGAGGAGATTGCTGCGGTTCGTGGCAAGTCGGTTAAAGAGATTTTATAATAGGAGGGCAGCAAGATGGCAAATGTAAATATTAAGCTTGTAAGAAGTCTTATAGGCAGTAAAAAGGACCAAATTGCAACAGCCCAGTCACTTGGTCTGAAGAAGATTGGCGATGTTACAACTCAGCCGGATAATCCTCAGACAAAAGGTAAGGTTGCTAAGATAGTTCACCTTATCGAGGTAAGTGAAGCGTAAGCAAGGAGGTGCTAAAGAGATGAAGTTGCACGAACTTTCACCTGTAGAGGGTTCTAAGAAGGCCGTAAAGCGTATCGGTCGTGGTCACGGCTCAGGACAAGGTAAAACAGCAGGTAAGGGACACAAGGGTCAGAAGGCAAGATCAGGCGGCAGTATTAGACCTGGCTTTGAAGGAGGTCAGATGCCACTGCAGAGAAGATTGCCGAAGAGAGGCTTTAATAACATTTTTGCTAAGACTATCGTAGCGGTAAATGTAGGCAGCCTAAACAAGTTTGAAGATGGTGCTGTTGTTGATACACAGGCACTTGTTGACGCAGGACTTGTTAAGAATTCTTTTGACGGAGTTAAGATTCTGGGTAACGGCAATCTTACTAAGAAGTTAGAAGTAAAGGTCAATGCTTATTCCGTTTCTGCTAAAGAGAAGATTGAGGCAGCAGGCGGAAAGGCAGAGGTGGTTTAATGTTTAAAACCATTCGCAATGCCTGGCAGCTTCCCGATCTTCGTAAGAAGCTGTTATTCACATTATTAATTATAATCGTGTTCAGAATTGGTTCAGTTATTCCTGTTCCATTTCTGGATTCAGCCGCTTTGGCATCAGCTATGGGCGATTTAACCAATAACGGTTCTATGTTTGCTTATCTGAACACAATGTCAGGCGGTGCGTTCTCAAACGCAACATTGTTTGCAATGGGTGTTACACCGTACATCAACAGTTCCATTATCATTCAGCTGTTAACAGTTGCTATTCCTCCTCTTGAGCGTTTGGCTAAGGAGGGTGAAGAGGGCAGAAAGAAGCTTGCAACTATTACAAGATATGTAACAGTTGCCCTTGGATTGATTCAGGGCTTTGCTTACTTTATGTTCCTAAAGCAGAGCAATGTTCTTGATTACAAGACAGGTTTTGACTTCTTCTTTGGTGCTGCTGTTATTATTTTGGTATTTACAGCCGGTACAGCGTTAATGATGTGGATGGGTGAGCAGATCAACCAGCACGGTATAGGCAACGGTATTTCTATTCTGTTGTTTGCAGGTATTATCGCAAGATTCCCTGTTATTGTTGCTGAGCTTGCTAACTACTGGAGTATGGCTATGTCAGGCAGCACACAGTACTTTGTATTGGTTCCGCTGTTTGTTGTTATATTCCTTGCAGTTATCTGGGTTATTACATTTATGCAGGATTCAGAAAGAAGAATTCCTATCCAGTATGCAAAGAGAGTTGTTGGCAGAAAGATGTATGGCGGACAGAGCAGCCACTTGCCTATTAAGCTAGGTCTTGGCGGCGTTCTTCCAATCATCTTTGCAAGTTCAATTCTATCAATTCCATCAACTATTAAGTTGATTTTCCCTGGAATTACAGGTTTCTGGAACAGCTTTATTGAGTTATTCTCAAGCAGTAGTTGGGTGTATGCTGTTCTGTATTTCATTTTGATTATAATGTTTGCATATTTCTATACATCAATTCAGTATAATCCAATTGAAATGTCAAATAACCTTCGTCAGAATAACGGTACAATCCCTGGTATTCGTCCGGGTAAACCAACTTCTGATTTTATCGCAAAAATTTTGTCCAGAATAACACTGATAGGTGCTTTATTCTTGGCAGTTATCGCACTTGTTCCAATTATTTATGGTAAGTTAACCGGAATGTCAAGTATGTCGCTTGGTGGTACATCTATTATCATCGTTGTTGGTGTTTGCTTAGATACAGTTAAGCAGATGGAATCACAGATGATGATGCGTCACTATAAGGGCTTCCTTGATTAATGTATTGGAGGAAAAGATTATGAATATAATTTTATTAGGTGCACCTGGTGCCGGCAAGGGTACTCAGGCAGAAAAAATTTGTGAATATCTGAATATTCCAACTATTTCAACGGGTAATATTATCCGTGCTGCGCTGAAAAGCGGTACAGAGATGGGTTTAAAGGCGAAGTCCTTTATGGATGCCGGCAAGCTTGTTCCGGATGATGTTGTAATCGGCATTATTAAGGAAAGACTTGCTGAGAATGACTGTCAGAACGGTTTTATTCTTGATGGCTTCCCAAGAACCATCCCTCAGGCCGAGGCTTTGGACGCTATGGGTGTTCAAATCGACAAGGTAATTGATATTGAAGTACCTGACGAGAACATTGTTGCCAGAATGTCCGGACGCCGTGTTTGTGAAAAGTGTGGTGCAAGCTATCATCTTGAGTATAAAAAGCCAAGCAGAGATGGTGTGTGCGACCTTTGTACAGGTGCCCTTGTTCAGCGTAAGGATGACCACCCAGACACAGTTCTTTCTCGTTTAAAAGTATATCACGAGGAAACCGAGCCTTTAAAAGATTATTACCAGAAGCAGGGTAAGCTTGCTATTGTAGAAGGTCAGGAGGAAATTGCTGACACAACTGCACTGGTTCTTAAGGAGCTTGAGGTTTAATATAATGATAGTACTTAAGACGAAACGCGAATTAGATTTAATGCGTGAAGCTTGCAGAATTTCTGCAAATGCACTTAAGGAAGCCGGCAGGGCTGTAGAGCCTGGCGTGTCAACTAAAGAAATTGATGACATTGTTCGCAAGTATATCCAGAAACAAGGTGCTACACCTTCGTTTCTGGGCTACGGCGGATTTCCGGCAAGTGCTTGTATTTCAGTAAACGATGTGGTTATCCATGGCATACCAAGTAAGAAACAGATTCTAAAAAAAGGTGATATTGTCAGCATTGATATAGGTGCTTTTATTGGCGGATATCATGGTGATAATGCTTATACCTTTGCCTGTGGAGATATTTCAAAGGAGGCTCAGGCTTTGCTTGATGCAACAAAGGAAAGTCTTTATGAGGGTATTAAGGCAGCTGTTGCCGGAAACCGTATAGGCGATATTGGAAATGCTGTTCAAACGTATGCTGAAGCTCGCAACTACTCGGTGGTACGAGATTTTGTCGGCCATGGCGTAGGTGCGAAACTACATGAAGATCCTAGTGTACCCAATTACGGTACTCCGGGCAGGGGTGTACGGCTTCTACCGGGTATGACAATTGCCATAGAGCCTATGATTACGGCAGGTAAGTATGATGTAAGGGTGCTTGATGATGACTGGACTACCGTTACGGTAGACGGCAGCTTGGCTGCACATTTTGAGCATTCTATTGCAATTACGCCTGACGGTCCTGTAATTATGACGATTCCTGATTAAGGGGTGTTGATATGAAGGCGGGACAAATCGTAAGATCTGTTGCAGGTAGAGATAAAAATATATTCTTTGTTGTTACGGCTGTTGACGGTGCTTACGCTGTTATTTGTGACGGCAAAAGCAGACCGGTAGAGCACAAAAAGCGGAAAAAGCTGATTCATTTAAGCAAAACAAACCATTTTGTTGAGCTTGAAAAGGTAAAAACCAACAAAGAATTCAGAAAAGTGCTACACCCATTTAATTATGAGTAAATCCCATAAGGAGGAGTATGAATATGTCTAAACAAGATGTAATCGAGATTGAGGGTACAGTAACCGAAGCACTGCCAAACGCACAGTTTAAGGTAGAGCTTCCAAACGGTCATATAATTCTTGCTCATATTTCAGGTAAGCTTAGAATGAACTTCATTAGAATCTTGCCGGGTGATAAGGTAACAGTTGAAATGTCACCTTACGATTTAACTCGTGGCAGAATTACATGGCGTAGCAAGTAATTAACTAAGACTTTTATTTCTATAAAATATAAGAAAGGAATGATTACACAATGAAAGTCAGACCTTCAGTAAAGAAAATTTGCGATAAGTGCAAAGTTATTAAGCGTAAGGGTAAGGTAATGGTAATTTGCGAAAACCCTAAGCACAAGCAGCGTCAGGGTTAATTTAACCGTTGACATTTTAAGAAAAATAATGTAAAATAAAAATATTGACTAATTATTTATGGAGGTGCAACATATGGCTCGTATAGCAGGTGTAGACTTACCAAGAGATAAAAGAGTTGAAATTGGTTTGACATATATCTTTGGTATTGGACGTAAAACTGCAAGTGACATTATTGCTGCAACAGGTGTTAATCCTGATACTCGTGTAAGAGACCTGACAGAGGATGAGGTTTCTAAGCTAAGAGAGTATATTGACCACAACTGCGTCGTTGAGGGTGACCTAAGACGTGATGTTGCTTTTGATATTAAAAGATTAATCGAAATTGGCTGTTATCGTGGTGTTCGTCACCGTAAGGGACTTCCTGTAAGAGGTCAGCGTTCAAAGACAAACGCTCGTACTCGTAAGGGTCCTAGAAAGACAATGGCTAACAAGAAGAAGTAAGGAGGGAATGACCTATGGCAGCACCTAAGGGTAAGAAGACTGCAGTGCGCAGACGCCGTGAGCGTAAAAATGTTGAGCGTGGTGCAGCACACATTCAGTCTACATTTAACAATACAATCGTAACAATTACAGATATTCAGGGCAATGCTATTTCATGGGCAAGTGCCGGTGAATTGGGCTTCAGAGGTTCCAGAAAGTCTACTCCTTTCGCAGCTCAGTCAGCTGCTGAAACAGCAGCAAAGGCCGCTATGGAGCACGGTATGAAGACTGTTGAAGTATATGTAAAGGGTCCTGGTGCAGGCAGAGAAGCTGCAATCAGAGCTTTACAGTCAGCGGGTCTTGAGGTTAACATGATTAAAGATGTTACTCCAATTCCTCATAATGGATGTCGTCCTCCAAAGAGAAGACGCGTATAACGAAATAAGGAGGAAATAGTATGGCAAAGAATATGCAGCCAATTGCGAAGCGTTGCAGAACACTTGGCATTGAGCCTTCTGTTATGGGTTATAACAAGAAATCCTCTAACAGAAATCCAAACGGCAACGCAAGAAGAAAGAAAAGCGAATACAGCCTGCAGCTAACTGAAAAGCAAAAGGTTAAGTTTATATACGGTATTATGGAGAAGCAGTTCCGTCACTATTATGACGAGGCTGCTAAGGCCGAGGGCAAGACAGGTACAGTTTTGCTTACAACAATTGAGCGTCGTCTTGATAATGTTGTATTCAGACTGGGACTTGCTTCTACAAGAAGAGAAGCAAGACAGCTTGTTAGCCATGCTCATTTTACAGTAAATGGCAAAAAGGTAAATGTACCGTCATACCTTGTTAAGGCCGGAGATGCTATTAAGGTTAGCGACAAGAGCCGCTCAACCAGCAGATTTAAGGCTATTGCTGAGGGCGAGACTAAGTCTATTGCTTCTCCAAAGTGGTTAGAGAAGGATGCTGATTTGTTGGGTGGTAAGGTTGTTGCTGCTCCTGAGAGAGAGGATATCGACTTCCCTGTTGAAGAGCATCTTATCGTTGAGTTGTACTCCAAGTAATCCTAACATAAATGTAGTGTTTTTTATTAGGTTTACGCCCATACGCAGTTTTTTCTGTGAATGTATATAGGAGGTTCACTGATGATAGAAATTGAAAAGCCAAGCATAAATGTTGAAGATTTGTCCGAAGACGGTTCTTTCGGAAGATTTGTTGTTGAGCCGCTTGAAAGAGGCTTTGGTAATACACTTGGCAACAGCCTGAGAAGAGTTTTACTTTCTTCTTTGGAAGGTGTTGCTGTTAAATCTATTAAGATTAACGGTGTTTTGCACGAGTTTTCTACCATTCCCGGTGTAAAAGAAGATGTTACACAGATTGTTCTTAATATGAAGGGATTGGTTGCTAAGCTGCACTGTAATGGTGAAAAAACAGTTGAAATCAGTGCTGAGGGCCCTTGTGAGGTTACTGCGGCATCTATTTCTGCTGACAGCGAGGTTGAAATTCTAAATCCTGAGATGCATATTGCTACACTGGATGACGGAGCTAAGCTTTATATGGAAATAACTCTTGACAGAGGAAGAGGATATGTTCCCGGCGAGCGTAACAAGGCTCTTATGAACAACAATGTTATAGGCGCTTTGCCTATTGACTCAATTTATACACCTGTATTAAAGGTGAACTACACAGTTGAGAACACTCGTGTTGGTCAGATTACTGACTATGATAAGCTATCATTAGATGTTTGGACAAACGGTGTTATTACTGCTCAAGAGGCTGTTTCACTTGCAGCTAAGGTTCTTACCGAGCATCTTAACCTGTTTGTGGACCTTTCTGATAAGGGTTCTACAACTGAAATTATGGTGGAAAAGGACGACAAGGGCAAGGAAAAAGTTCTTGAGATGACTATTGAGGAGCTTGATTTGTCTGTTCGCTCATTTAACTGCCTAAAGCGTGCAGGTATTAATACTGTTGAGGATCTTATTAACAGATCTCAGGACGATATGATGAAAGTCCGTAACCTTGGACGCAAATCTTTAGAGGAAGTTATTGACAAATTGGAGTCTTTAGGATTTTCTCTGCAGAATGATGAAGAATAATTGTTTACTATAAAATTTATGTAAAGGAGTGAATTACGATGCCAGGTACAAGAAAGCTGGGAAGAGCTACTTCTCATAGAATTGCAATGCTAAGAGGCATGGTTACTTTCCTTTTTGAAAACGGAAAAATTGAAACTACATTAACTCGTGCAAAAGAAGTAAGAGCTATGGCTGAAAAAATGATAACTATAGCTAAGGTTGACAGCCTTCACAATAAGCGTATGGTTATGTCCTTTGTAACTAAGGAGGATGTAGCTGCAAAGCTGTTTAAGGAGATTGCACCAAAGTATGCAGACAAGAACGGTGGTTACACTCGTATCACTAAGCTTGGCCCTCGTCGTGGTGACGCAGCAGAAATGGCTATTATTGAGCTTCTGTAATATTGCCAGTTTTTTACACAGGCGACGCAATTTTGTGTCGCCTGTTTTTGTAACTGCCCGTAGCATAATGGATAGTGTACCGGACTCCGACTCCGGTGGTGTGGGTTCAATTCCCGTCGGGCGGACCAATTTAGCTCGGTGTTTTGCTGTTTTTGCAAGACACCGAGCTTTTTGCTGCGATTTTTGATGTACGGCTCTCTGTCAACAGTTGGAACGAAGTCGAAAAAAGCGGCTCTCTGTCAACAGTTGGAATAAAACTGTAAAAAGAAAAACTGATTTAAAGCGAGGGGCGAATTATTAGATATTGTCAAAATTCCCCTATCGTCAAAAAATGGCTGCTAAAATTGACATTTTTGGGCTGCAGCATTAAAATAACACAGTAATGATTTTTTAGTGCGTGTTAGCGACAATGCTTTTTGCCGAAATAAACACGCACAGGGGTGTTAATATGTATTGTATAAGTGTGAATTATAAAAATTCGGATATTAATATTAGGAAAAAACTGGCTTTTACAGAGGGTGTGCAATCAGATATTTTAAAACAGCTTTTATCCTGCAGTGAAATCCAACAGTGTGTAATACTTTGTACCTGCAACAGAACGGAGCTGTACTTTTGCGGTAATGAAGATGCTGTGACTACAGCAGAAAAGGTGCTGTCACAGCGTTCCGGTATAAATATGCATATTCTGAAAAAGCATTTATATGTATTTTATCACAAGCAGGCTGTACAGCATTTATTTAAGGTGGCAAGCGGTATAGAGTCTATGGTTATAGGTGAAGATGAAATTTTAGGTCAGATAAAGCTTGCGTACAGTAGGGCACAAGGCTGTGATGCTGTCGGCTTTGAAATTAACCAGATTTTTCAGTCCGCTATAGCCTGTGCAAAAAAAATTAAAACAGAAACGGCTATTTCTAAAACCTCTGTTTCTACTGCTACATTGGCGGCTAATGAAATATCACGCTTTAAAGATAATGTTATGGTTTTGGTGATAGGAGCAACAGGTAAAATCGGCACAACTCTTGTGAAAAACCTGCTTTCCCATAAAAATGTTACGGTTGTTACTACACTTAGAAATCATAGTGCTTCTCTTTCGTTTACAGGTGATAAAATAAAGACTGTTGATTATGCCAAAAGGTACGACTATGTTGACAGTGCCGACTGTATTGTCAGTGCCACTGCAGGCCCTCACTATACAATTACATACAACGACCTGTCCCAAAATATAAAGCTGCAAAAGTCACGCTTGCTTATAGACCTGGCAGTGCCACCCGATATTGACAGTCAGGTAACAGAAATTTTCGGTGTACAGCGTATGGGTATTGACTATTTTGAGCAGCTGGCACAGGAAAACAACGCACTTAAAATGGACTCGGTGGAGGCTGCAAGGGTAATTATCCAAAAGGAAATTGATGTTTTGAAAAAGGATATTGCCTTTCATTACTTTTTGCCGTATGTTGAAAAATTAAGGTCAAGCCTTAGCAAGGCATCGTTTGAGGATGTGCTTTACAAGCTAAAGGCAGAAATGTCTGCCGATGAATTTATTAAAACCCTTGAGGTTTTAAAGGGCTTTGACGAAAGGAGTTAAAATGGCTTACTTTCCCTTTTATATTGATATTGAAAAGAAAGATATTCTAGTTGTAGGCGGCGGAGCAGTGGCACTGCGTAAGGTGGAAAAGCTGCTGCCCTTTAATCCCGTTATAACCGTTGTTTCGCCTGAGATATGCAATGAAATTGTTAAGCTTGGCGTAAAAACAGTAAAGCGTGTGTTTGCTGACAGCGACCTTGACGGTATGTTTTGCGTAATAAGTGCTACAAACAATTCACAGGTAAACGAACACATCTATAGGCTGTGCAGTGCGAAAAATATACCTGTAAACACTGTGGACGATAAAGAAAGGTGTACTTTTATTTTTCCGGCATTAGTCAAAGAAAACGGCATAACGGCGGGTATTACTACCTCGGGTAAAAGCCCTGTTTACGCAAAATATGTAAAGGAACAGCTTATACGGCTGTTAGAAAATATTAACGCAGATACAGTAGAGGTTTTATGGAAATACAGAGCAGCAATAAAAGCAAGCATAAACAATGAAGAAGAAAGAAAAGAAATATTTACCCGACTTCTTAATATGTGTGTTGAGGGTGCTTTGGTAGACGACAAAGCTGTTGAAGAAATAATTAAGGAATATACATTATGAAAATAAAAATTGGTACCAGAAAAAGCAAGCTGGCACTTGCACAAACAGAAATGTTTATAGAAAAGCTTGTTGAAAAAATTCCAAATGTACAGCCGCAAATAGTGCATATATCCACTACCGGTGACAAAGTGCTGAACAAACCCCTTGCGGCATTAGGCGGTAAGGGAGTATTTATTGCTGAGCTTGAGCAGGCACTGCTGAACGGTGAAATTGATGTGGCTGTCCATAGCGCCAAGGATTTGCCGTTAGGTTTAGCAGACGGCTTAGGAATAACCGCTGTGCTGGAGCGTGGCGACTACAGAGATGTGCTTGTAACAAGGAATAATGATTGTATAATAAACAGTGATAGCTTTTTGGTGGGTACAGGCAGTATGCGTCGGGCAAGGCTTTTGAAAAAGCTGTACCCCAATGTACAGGTGAAAAACATTAGGGGCAATGTGGATACGAGGTTGAATAAGCTTTTAAAGGGTGAATATGACGGTATAATATTAGCCGCCGCCGGCTTAAAAAGACTTAACCTCTTTACAAGCCAAAACTACACCGTAACTCCATTTGACTGCGACAGCTTTTTGCCTGCACCTTGCCAGGGTATAATTGCAGCAGAAAGCAGAAAGCAGGGTGAAATTGCCCAATTGTTAAAAGAGGTAAATCACCTGAAAACTATGTACGAGTTTGAAGCAGAACGACAAATTCCGCGGTTGCTTAATGCCGACTGTGCTATGCCTGTAGGGGCATTTGCACAGGTACAGGAAAGCAAAATAAGCTTATATGCAACAGCAGACTGTAATAAGATTTTAAAGGGCAGTGCTAATGTAGAAGATAGGCTTGCCCTTGCTGAAGGGTTGGTGAAAAAGCTATGAGTATGGGAAAGGTTTATATAGTAGGAGCCGGCTGCGGAGATTACGACCTTATAACACTGCGTGGGATAGAGTGCTTAAAAAAATGCGACACAGTGGTTTACGACAGCCTTGTGGATAATGCATTGCTTGAATATACAGAGGACACAGCAGAAAAAATCTGTGCAGGAAAGCGTGCAGGTATGCATAGTGAAAAGCAAAGCACTATAAACAATATACTTGTTGAAAAGGCAAAAAGCGGAAAAACTGTAGTACGCCTAAAGGGAGGCGATCCCTTTGTGTTTGGCAGAGGGGGCGAAGAGGTACTTGCACTTCAAGAAAATAACATTCCATACAGCGTAGTGCCGGGAGTTACCTCTGCCATTGCAGTGCCGGAGCTTGCCGGCATACCGGTAACTCACCGTAATTTAAGCCGAAGTCTGCATATAATTACAGGACATACGGCACAAGACACACTTCCCGATAACCTAAAGGAGTATGCCAAGCTAAAAGGAACGCTGGTATTTTTAATGGGTATTAAAAAGCTGCCGCAAATAGTGCAGGGACTGGTTGAAAACGGCAAAAGTAAAAATACACCGGCGGCAGTGGTTTCAAACGGTGCATATGCTGTCAGCCAAACCGTTAGGGGTACTCTTGAAAATATTTGCAGTCTTGCAGAAGAAAAAAAGGTTGTGCCGCCTGCTATAATAGTGGTGGGTGAAACTGCCGCTTTTGACCTTTCACCTACTTTGGAACAGCCGCTGAAGAATATTTCCGTTACGGTTACAGGTACCCAAAGGCTCGCCCACAAGCTAAGCAAACAGCTTTCGGCTTTGGGTGCAGACACAAGGCATTTGGATTATCTTAATGTTATTGAATACCAAAGCAATCCGCTGTTTGAACAGGCGCTAAATAATATTGACAGCTACCACTATGTTGTGCTTACCAGTATGAACGGAGCAGAGATATTTTTAAAACGACTGCACAGCTTAAAAATTGATATAAGAAGCCTTGCTAACATAAAATTTGCTGTGATAGGTACGGGTACGGCAAGCGTGCTTGAAAAAAACGGCATATTTGCCGACCTTATTCCAAGGGTTTATACCTCGGCAGAGTTGGGCAGGCTGTTGGTTGATAGTGTTGAAAAAAGCGACAAGTTACTTATTTTGCGTGCCGAAAACGGTTCAAAGGAGCTTACAGAAATTTTGGACAACGGTGGCATAAAATACAGCGACATAAAAACATATGACATACAACTGCAAGGTGACAGCCAAAGCTGTATGGTAGATACTGATTTTATTACCTTTGCAAGCTCTTCGGGAGTGAAATCTTTTTTTGAAAAGGGCTACAGCATTTCAGCAAAAACAAAAATAGTGTGCATAGGTGAAATAACAGCCCGTGCCTTGTTGCAGCGCAACATTAAGGAATTTAACATTGCAAAAACCAAGGATGTTCACGGTGTTGTAAACGCTATTTTAAAGACGGCAAACTGTGAAGCTGATACAAAAGATTAACTTAATTTTAGTTTGATTGATTTTAAAAACCTACAAAAAGGATTAATAAAGTAAGTAAAGAGAGTGATTGTTTTGAAAAGATTTAGAAGACTTAGGGCAAATGAAAATATACGCAGCTTGGTGCGTGAAACACGCATTGACAAGGGCGACCTGATTTACCCTATATTCATAGTTGAGGGTGAAAACATAAAAAATCCTGTAGAGTCAATGCCGGGGGTTTATCAGTACTCTTTAGACAGAGCAGATGAAGTATTACAGGAAATCAACAACAGCGGCATAGCCGGAATTTTGATTTTTGGCATACCAAAGCACAAGGACGCCGAGGCTTCTTCGGCTTATGATGATAACGGAGTAACACAGTGCGCCATAAGATATATAAAGGAAAAATATCCGTCACTGTTGGTTATAGCCGATGTGTGCCTGTGTGAATACACAAGCCACGGTCATTGCGGAGTAGTGTGCGGCTGTGAAATCTTAAATGACGAAACATTGCCGCTACTGTCAAAAATGGCAGTCAGCCTGGCAAAAGCCGGAGCAGACATAATAGCACCGTCGGATATGATGGACGGCAGAGTAGCGGCCATAAGGCAGGCTCTGGACAGCAACGGTTTTATAAATACTCCCATACTTTCATACAGCGCAAAGTTTGCCTCGGCATATTACTCACCGTTTAGAGATGCGGCACAGTCTGCACCTGAGTTTGGCGACAGAAAAAGCTACCAAATGGATTATGCAAACGGCAAAGAGGCACTAAGAGAGATTGCAGACGATATTGCAGAGGGTGCGGATATGGTTATGGTAAAGCCAGCTTTGGCGTATCTTGATGTTGTTAAGGAGGCTTCACAGCGTTTTGACCTGCCGTTGGTTGCATACAATGTCAGCGGTGAATACGCTATGGTAAAGGCGGCGTCAGAAAAAGGCTGGATAGACGAAAAGAAAATAGTTAGCGAAAATATGATAGCCATAAAAAGAGCCGGTGCGGATATTATAATAACCTACCATGCACTTGATTTGGCAAAATGGATTGACGAATATTATAAATAAGGAAGTATAGGAGTATGAATACTAAAAATTCAGAGAATCTTTATAATCAGGCCTTAGGTTTTATGCCGGGCGGTGTAAACAGCCCTGTGCGTGCCTGCGGCTCTGTAGGGTGCGTACCGCTTTTTATTGACCATGCAGAAGGCTCAAAAATATATGATGTTGATGGCAACTGCTTTATAGATTATATATGCTCCTGGGGGCCTAATATTTTGGGACACAGTCACCCACAGGTTATAAACGCAGTTATAAACACCTGTAAAAAAGGACTTACCTTTGGTGCGTGCCACAAGGGAGAAATTCAGCTGGCGCAGCGTATAAAAAGAAATGTACCCTCAATGGAAATGCTTAGACTGGTAAATTCGGGTACAGAGGCTGTTATGAGTGCCATTCGTGCCGCAAGAGGATACACCGGCAGGGACAAGATTGTTAAGTTTGAGGGCTGTTACCACGGCCATTCAGACGGTTTGCTGGTAAAAGCAGGCTCGGGACTTCTTACAAATTCCATACCAAACAGTGCAGGCGTGCCAAAGGGCTACACCGACAGCACTCTGCTTGCAAGATATAACAATACACAGTCTGTAGAGACCTTATTCGAGAAGTACGGCAATGAAATTGCCTGTGTAATTGTAGAGCCATGTGCCGCAAATATGGGCGTAGTACCGCCACAAAAGGGCTTTTTACAGTTTTTGCGTGATATTACCCATAAGTACAACTCACTTCTTATATTTGACGAGGTTATAACAGGCTTCCGCTTGGGCATAGGCGGTGCACAGGGCTTTTACGGTATAAAGCCCGACCTAACCACCCTTGGCAAAATTGTAGGCGGCGGTATGCCGTTAGCGGTTTATGGCGGTAAAAGAGAAATTATGGAGTGCGTAGCACCCTTAGGCTCGGTGTATCAGGCAGGTACACTTTCAGGTAATCCGGTGGCAGTCAGTGCCGGCATTGAAACGCTGAAAATCCTTGAAGAAAATCAAGAGGAAATATACAGCAGCCTTGAAAGCAAGTCGTCAAAAATTGAACAGGCTATGAAAAAAGCCGGACTAAATGTAAACCGCACAGGCTCTATTATGACTGTATTCTTTACCGACGCAAGGGTAACAGATTACGACACTGCACAGACCTCAGACACAAGGGCATATGCAAGGTATTTTAAATATTTGCAAAGCAACGGTATTTACACAGCACCGTCACAGTTTGAGGCAATGTTTGTTTCGTATGCCCATAGTGATGAAGACATTGAAAAAACCTGTCAAATTATAAGTAACTTCAAAAAATAATTCTTTATAACTTGTAATTCTAGTCAGCCGCAACTTTTAGCTGACAGCTACTGCAAAAAAATAAACACAAAAGCCACCGATTTTGATATGATACCTCTTAAGTAGACAAAGC
>FR891332.1:53652-68833 GCA_000435335.1 Clostridium sp. CAG:964 | reverse complement strand
TCTTCAAACGCTCCCTTTACTCAAGGGAGCCTGTATTAACTCACTGCTTAAAACGCTATTTTCACTCAAGGGAGCCTATATTAACTCACTGCTTCAAACGCTACTTTCACTCAAGGGAATCTGTATTAACTCACTGCTTCAAACGCTACATTCACTCAAGGGAGCCTGTATAAAAAGGTATATAAAAAAGTTTTACATTTTATTAATTGACTTTATACGATTAATTTCGTAAACTTGTTATATAAAAAACAATTACATTGGGAGTGTTTCTATGAGAAAATTGGCAGTCATATTATTTTCTGCTTTAATACTTACAGTGGGTGGTGCAATACTTACAGGCTGTGGCTGCAGCAACAGTGAAAGCTCATCAACATCATCAGGCAGTGCTTCGACAGAGCCTAAAAAAGATGTTGTAGGAAATTGGGGCGGCAGAAGTGACAATGCAAATGCAAGCTTCAACGATAACGGCACCTGCGAAATTGGCGGAGTATCGGGCACCTATACAATAGACAAGGACAATAAGCTTACCGTTACACCAAACAGCAGCGACGGCACAAGCACAACACCTATGACCTTTGATTACTACACAGACAGTAATTATTCCTCCGTTCCGCAAAATCAATGGGCTATTGCTAACAATACGCTTTATATAAACGGCTACCAATATACCAAGGACTCTTACAGCGGTCAGTCCGACAGTAACTCTGACAACAGCTCTTCCGGCAACAGCTCTAATAATTCGTCAGGCAGCAGTTCAAATTCATCATCAAGCGGCTCCTCAGCCTCCGGAAATAATTCATCATCAAGCAGCTCCTCAGCCTCCGGAAATAATTCGTCATCAACTCTTAATGAGGGTGATGAAAGCGATATGGTAACAATAGTAGACAACATTGATGATTTTGCTTCATAAGCTGAATTGTCAGCTTTACAAAATTCATATAAATAAGCCCTGTCGCTATACAGGTAGCGGCAGGGCTTTGCTGTTTTATATTAAACAGACATTATATTGGATAACCCAATATTTACTTTGCGTAGCGGACATTTAGCCTTTTATATGCATTGTCAATTACAGTTGCAAACAAGAAGGTTGCCGCACTGTAAACTACAAAGTGGACAGCATTTGTAACTAATCTTACAGGCAATATTGCCTCTACAGGGTAGCCATATGCTATACATAGGCTTGCAGTGGTAATAACAACATTGCAAACTATAATGGTAACAAGGTTTGCAATAATTGCTCTGCCCCAGCCTATGTGTTTTTTATGCAAGAACAATCCCATTAATACGCCCCACATAATTTTAGCAAACAGTATACCAAAATTTATGCCGCCGGTCGGGTGAATAATAAGGGTTATTATATCACCACAGCCACCTATTACTCCGCCCCAAACAGGGCCAAGCATATACGCTGCCAAGGTAACAGGTATTGGCGAGAATGTAAAGCGGTATGAATCTCCGATGTTAATTTCAAGAAAGCCCAGCACAACTCTAAGTGCCATAAAAATAGCACCGAAAGCTATAAGCTGTACAGGTGAAAAGCTGAAAATAGTAGCCTCTTTCTTTTTGTTCAATGCATTTTCCAAAATTATTCCTCCTAAAAATGAAAGCTCCCATACTGTGCATTAGGACTTGCAGACCTCGTTGCTTTCAAGCTGCAAAGTAAGGGATTAAAGCTATTAGTCGGATAAGGAGAACAAAAAAACGGAGATGCCTGTACATCTCCGCCGGGAATTAAATGTTGTACCTTATTCAACAGCGGGATGCGAAACCTGAACCGTAGGATAATTCCATTCGTTCTGCCAACAACTCCCCGTTTGGCAGGCACTAAGCCTAGAGCAACGCTCAAGTTTCTACTCTGTGTGTGCCGTTAAAAAATTTCTGTTTTCGGCACGAATAGGAGTATATCACACTGTAAAAAAAATGTCAACCCAAAATGCAATGCACCTTGGGTTAACATTTACGCCGCTTGTATTATTAAGAGCCTTTGTGCTCTGTAATACAAGCCATTACCTCTTTAAAATATACCTTCTGTGTATCATTTAAAAAATGACCGCAATTTGCGTTGCAGCACTTTACAGTGCTACTGTGTTATAATACCATTATTTTATTCATATTTCAATACTTATTGAAAAAATTTTTATAAAGATATATAATTTACGCATAACCTGTGTCAAGGAGCTGAATGTACTTGAATTTATTATTAAGCAAGCTTTTTACGGGCATCAGTCTGTATCCTGCTTTTGCGGCAGCTGTCTATTCATCTCCCGATGAAGCCGTCGGAGATATAGAAAAGCTTTTGAACAATGCCAATATTCCGGCTCTTTGCTTAGTTATAGGCGTTGCGGTAATTATATTCAGCTATTTTGCCCGCAAAAGCTCCGCAGGTCAAAACGACAATGACGGCTATAACGAAAAATCCTACAGTGATTTTCATACAGACAGCCATGAAAACAAATATGATGAATAATAAATAAAATTACACTAATCTTTGCACCACAAAGCCCCCGATAAGCTGAAATTCAGCGATTTGTCGGGGGCAATTATTTCGATATTATTTTTTACATTACTTGCTCTCGATTTCACCTACAATATACGGCAAAACCTGATTTGGAGATATTTCCAAAACATATGCAAATTCGTCATAAAGCATATGCTGTGCGCTTTTATAAAAGCGTTCGTCTGCAAGATGAAGCTTTTTACCCTTTAGCTTAAGCTTGTCTTTATGGTTATGTACAGCCTTAATCAACTGAATAAGCTCCTGCCTGTCGCCCTTTTTAAGCACCTCCCTGTATGCTTCCTTTCTTTCGTCATCGTTTTCAATCCACAGGCATTTTTCCTGCGGCATACTGTCAATAAGACCGCGTATTTCCTCCTTTGACAACACCTTTTTCATTTTGCGTACCAAGTCGGCATTGTCAGCAGGAACATATATTTCAGAGTTCTCTTTATATACCGGCTGTAAAACATAATAGCTTAAAACTCTATTCTTAAATTTTCTTTCTGTTGTATCGGAAATTCTGCAAACACCCTCCGAGCCATAAATTACCGTATCACCTACATTATACATACTAAAACCTCTTCTCTGCATACATAACAAAAAATATAATATTAAGTCGAATTATTCTATTAGTATTATACCATATTCAAAAAAATTTTGTCATAGGCAAAAGCACCAAATACCCTAAGGCTTTATTAGTCTAAAACTGTGTATATATAAACACACTGCTTCAATTTACATCTTGCTGCAGCTTGATTTTATCCTTTCAACAAGAGTATACAATTCTTTGGGTGTGGTAACGGTGTTAAGCACCTCAAGCATTGCCTTTGCAGACATATACCGGGGAAGCTTTAGTTCTTTCAGCAGTGCTGTACGCAGTATACTGCTTTTTTCACCGCCTGTCAGTCCCAAATTAAAAAGGTCTGTTTTTGTAATAAGCTCCTGCTTTTCTTTATTGCAAACGGCACCTGCATTTTGCAGTGCTTTTAAAATAATATCCTCGTCCACTCCCTCAACGCCAAGAGTTCCCTCCTTTGATGGGTGGTCTTTTCTTTTTTCTTTGCCCTTTATCTGCGGTATGTAGGCATTTTTTATTTGCTCCTGTGGTACTATGCCCCTTAGGTGGTTGCGTATTAAAAAGCCTGCACTGTCACTGTCGGTTAAAATTATAATCCCCTGTTTTTGTGCTAACTGCTTAATTAAATTAACCTTTTCCTTGTCCTTAAAAATTCTAAAGCCGTTTGTTTCTATAATGGTTGCGTCTACTGCCGATTTCAGCCGCATTTTATCATACTTGCCCTCTACTATAATAGCTTCCTTTATGCTTATCATTTTCTTACTCTCTTTCCGGTCATCATCAGCTTGGCAATAAGCTGTTCAAGCAAAAGCCTTTTGTTGCTGCTGCCGCTGTTCATTTCTGTATTCACCTCTGCAAGGCACTCTAAGCAGCTGCAAATATCCTCTGTAGTAAGTCTTGCGGAGGCACGCTCTGCCTTTTTCAGTCTGAATTCGCGGCGTTTATAGTCAAAATCCTTTGCAACATCCTCTGCACGCATACCGCTTTCCACCGCTACTCGTACTCTGTACATATCGGTATAGGTGTTAGAAAGCTCCGACAATATCATTACAGGCTCTTCACGCCGGTAAAACAGCAAATCAAGGCACTTATAGGCCTTGTCCCAGTTGCCGCTTGTAACTGCGTCTGTCATATCAAAAACCCTTGCTGCCAAATTTTTAGTCACAAGCATTTCCACAGCGTCAGCGGTTATTTCGCCCTCGCCTACATAGGCACAAAGCTTATCCATTTCGTTTTTTAAAGCATTAAGGTCTGTGCCTGCATACTCTGTTATTTTTGCCGCATTTTCCGGTTTAAGCGTCAGTCCTCTTTTTGCAGCCCACCCCATAAGCAGCTTTTTTAAATCAGCCTGTGATTTTTTGCTAAACTCAACAACAATTCCATTTTTATCCACAGCCTCTATTAGCTTTTTAAAGGCATTCATTTTCTTTTTGTCGGGTATATATGTTGTCATAGCTATAACAATAACAGTTGTAGGGGGTAAATCCTCAAGAGCCTTATAAAAAATCTTTAGGTCATTTTCCGACAGCTTGTCAACCGAAAGGTCGGTAACAGCCATATAGTTGTATGGGTCGGCAAAAGGAATAATATCTATTGCCGATACTATCTGCTCTATGGTGCTGTCCTCGTTAAAGCGGTGAAAGCTAAAATCAGAGGGCGACTTACCGGCTATTTTTTCTTGCAATTTTTTTGCATACATTGAAACAAGCATTTTCTCGTCGCCGTACAGCAAATAGACATTTTTATAGCTTTGCTCTTTAATATTTCTTTTTAAATCCTGTTCTGTTAATTTTGCCATAGGTTAAAACTCCCGTCTGCAAATTTATATATAACTACATTTCCGCCGCCTGTACAGTAGCTATAGCCGCTTTTATTACTGCCGCAATATACCGATGTGTCATAATTTAGAAGTTGAGCGTTTTTACAACTGCCCTGAAATACAACTACATCGGCATTTAGATATTCCTTTGACAGCAGGCTGCAGTCACCGCCCTGCGGCATTACTAAAATATTTTCATTTCCGCAATTTATATAAAGCCAATTTCTGGTTTTGGTAGTAATTATCTGTACAGTATATTTTCCGTAATTAAGAACAGCATTTTCGCCTACAAATTCACATTGCATATTATCTAATGTCAAAAGCATATCATCGGAATATTTATTACTGCTGTAGGCACAGACATTTTTTACGGATAAATCCTGAACAATATTCTGTGCAAAACAGCTGTAATACTGCTGATATCCGGGAATTAAAAGGGAATTAACATTATCGTTTATATCCTGTACAGTACTTTCTGCATAATATCTGCTGCCGCCGCAGGAAATTATATTTGTACCGTCTATACCGTCCTCAACTATGGTAACTCCATTGCCGCTTTTTACAATCTTAAATGAAATCGACTGGGATTTTACGGCGTACTGTCCCGATAATATCATTACCGCAACCGCAATATTTACAACGGCACACCGTGCAGCACTTTTTATTTTAAAACCCTGTGCTACAAAAAATACCGCCGTTACAGCTATAACAGCTAACATTGCAAGCCTAAAGGCTGTACCGTCAACACTGACGGCAGAAAAAGGCAAGGACGCAACAAGGCCTGTTACCCATATAATATAACTGCATAAAAGGCCCTCTATACAAGCTACAAGCTCAACTAAAACCTGCAAAAACGGCACACAGCTTAGTGCCAGCATAACTATACCCACAATAATAACCAAAGGTGCAACTAAGGATATAAGCAGATTGGAAAGCAGAAAATAAATATTAATTTGCTGAAATACAAACACCATCACGGGTAAAGTAAATATCGCCGCTGAAAGAGAAATTGCCGTTGTGTTTATTAGATAACAAGCAGCCTTATTTAAGCCCTTGCCAAAGATATTTTCGGGGAATTCAGGCAGCTTTTCTGTAAGAAATGCATTCAGCCTAACCCCAAGGGTAGCAATCCCCAGTGTGGCACTAAAAGACAGCATTAAGCCTAAATTGCCTATAGCCAACGGGTTAAGAGCTGTTGTAACAATGCCTGCCAAGCCTAAGCTGTTAAGGCTGCCTGGGCTTTTCATTATAAAAAACGACAGCAAATAAACAATGCACATTACAGAGGCTCGCATTATTGAATATGTACAGCCTGCAAGTATTGTATAGAATACAACAAAGCCTATGGTAATGCCTGCCGAAATTTTCTTATTCTTTATAAACAGGGACAGAAAAGCGAAAACAAAGCTCATAATTATAGTCAGGTGTAAGCCTGATACTACAAGTATGTGGCTTAAGCCGGCAATTCTAAAGCTATCCTTTATACTGCCGTCAAGCTGAGATTTATCACCTAAAAGCAGTGAAATAAGCAAGCCGCCCTGCTCACCGCCTAAAAGCGCTGTGCATTTGTCGGCAACAGCGTTTTTAACATCCGTAAAAACACTGTACCAAGGCCTAGAATAGTCGTTATATGTAATTAAACTGCTTTCAACCAAACGGGCATTAATGTAATATCCGTTAGAAATGTCGTGGTTTGTATAGGGCGATTTATATTTTTCTGTAAATTCAGCAGTAAATTTAACCTTTTGGTACTGCTCAATACACAAATCACTGTCTGACTTTATGCGCAGTTTAAGCCTTTGGGGTACGCTTTTTACAGAGCTGTTATTAAGCTGTATATCAGTGGTTTCAAAGTAATAATAATACCCTTTGTCGGTTGCCGTGGTTTCTGTAACCGAACCGCTGACAACACCTGTTTCATTATTAAGCACTTCAACAGGCGTTACATTAACATAATAAAAAACAGAATACCACAGCACTCCTGCACAAACAGAAAGCAAGCCTGCAAGAAGTGCTGTTTTATTCTCTTTTCTATAAAAAATTGATAAAAGAATAGCCGGTACCGAAATACCGGCTAAAATAATAAGTGTAAAGCCAATGCCGGTTATCATAGCCACAAGCAGGCCGAGCATATAGCACAGCCCCACTACGAAAAACACCTGCTTCACACAATCACCCTTTACCCTGTTACTTTGGAAATACCGGCAGTGGCTCCAAGAAGATAATGTCATCTCTTTTTGCAGCGTCACCCTCTGCCAAAACCGTAGCCTTGCCTACTATGTTGCCGCCAACCTGCTTTACAAGCTCCTCCAGTGCATATAATGAATGTCCTGTACTGATAACATCATCTACAATAAGCACACGCTTGCCCTTAAGCTGCTCTGCATCGCTTCCGCTTAAATAAAGTGTTTGCTCCTTGGCTGTAGTAATAGACTTGCAGGTAACGGATAGATTATCGGTCATATACAGCTTTTGGGATTTTCTTGCTATTATATATTTTCTGCAGCCCTGTCTTGCCATTTCGTAGCACAGCGGTATTCCCTTTGCTTCGGCTGTAAGTACAATGTCATGCTCGGGACAAATTTTCAACAGCTCTGCCGCTGATTTTTCTGTTACCTCAACATCGTTAAACATAATAAACGCCGCAATGTCAAGAGTGGAGGAAACCTCGCAAAGAGGAAGCTGTCTTTTACAGCCCGCTATAGTCATTTCATAGTATTTCATTTTCTGTTTCTCCCAAATTTAAAAAATCTTTTAATTTTTTTCACTGCTCTTTTGGCATTTCACGCCATAGTTGTGTCAAGCACCTTACCGCCAAGCAGATGGAAATGCAAATGGAATACAGTCTGACCGCCGTTAGCACCGCAGTTGCTTACAACCCTGTAGCCGTCACCCAAATTATTCTCAGCCGCTATTTTAGGTATAACCTCAAAAATATGCGAAACAACGCTGCTGTTCTCTGCTGTAATTCCGTTCATACTCTCTATATGCTCCTTTGGAATAATAACAATATGAACAGGAGCCTGAGGTGCAATATCATAAAACGCAACTATTTTGTCGTCCTCATAAGCTTTTTTTGACGGAATTTCACCGCTGATAATTTTACAAAAAATACAATCCATTATATTCATAACCTTTCAGACTTTAATATTGCACTGTAAAAGTACAAGCAAACAAGGGCTGCTAAAAAACACCCTGTCGTTTATGCTTTTACAGCATAAATCCACAAAAATATTTTATCACAATCAGCAACCCTCGTAAAGTTTTTTATATAATTTTGTTAAACCATTTGTACTCTAAGCTAAAAGCACAGTATTATTTAGCTGTTCTGAAAATTCTTTTAAAAATAAACCTAACAAGCGGACCTGCAAAAAACAACTGCCAGAAAAAGGCCATTGGGTAATTTAAAGCTGTTGTTTGCAGCCAGACAGACACAACCTCGGCACCTGCGTTTTTGAACAGCAGCGTAGCCGCCAAGCTCATAACAGGGCACATAAATGCCACTGATATTGCAGATATACCCAGCACAATGTGAAAGGGATTGTCGTCCTTTGGGTTTACTATTCTAAAGGTTAAATATTTAGCAATATGACCTACTGCAAAAAAATCAACAATAAAGGCAACAGCCATCATTATTGGCAGTTCATTAATGGCATTTACAAATACAGCATTGCTCATTTTCCCACAGCTTAGTGCAATATTATAGCACACCATAGCGTACACCATAACGAATACCATCATTACGGTAAAAATAACCTCTTGAAATTTAGTCTTTGGCATAAAAAATCCTCCTTAAATGATTAACAAATAACTTGCAGAAATTGTGTTGTTCGTTAATCATCCGGGAGGATGTGCGTTTCCAATAAAACCATATTCTACTTAACATATTCATTGTAGCATAAAATTAAGTATTTGTAAACAGCTGAAAACCGCACCCTTTTTTATCAGACAAAAGGGTTAAACAGTGCCTTTAGCTCTCTTGCGGCGGCAGTAATATTTTTGCTTCCTATTACTGCCGACACTACAGCCACACCGTTAATTCCCGTACCGTTCAGCTGTGAAATGTTACTGCGTTTAATTCCACCTATTGCCACCATAGGAATTTTTACCGCCGAGCGTATTTCCTTCAGCTTGTCAATAGTTACAGGCTTGGTATCTGTTTTTGTAGATGTTTGAAAAACCGCACCTACGCCTATATAGTCTGCACCGTCAAGCTCTGCGTTAATAGCTGCCTGTAAATTATTAGCCGAAACACCTATAATCTTTTCTTCCCCTAAAACAGCCCGTGCAATGTCCGCCGGTAAATCCTTTTGTCCTAAATGAACTCCCTCGGCATTTACTGCGGCGGCAATGTCGAGCCTGTCGTTAATTATAAGAGGTATGCCATAATATCCGGTTATTCTCTTAAGGGACAATGCCAGCTGATAAAACTCCCTTGAGGTTGCGTGCTTTTCACGAAGCTGTACAACGGTACAGCCGCCTTTTATGGCGTCGTTTACAGCCTGCTCTAGGGTTGGTGCCGTCATAAGACTGCGGTCGGTACATAAATAAAGCGAGTAGTCAATTTTACTTTTATCCATATTCTTACCCAAGGCTAAATGTGCGTTTGTAGGCTCTGCTCCGCACAGCAGGTACAGTATACCTTACTTTTCGGAACAGAATTTAACCTCTTTTCCCTCTAAAATCATATTAGTAGTTCTTACTGCACACATTTTACCACACATTGAGCAGGTATGTCTATCTGCGGGAGGTGTACTTTCAAAATATTCTCTTGCCTTTTCACCGTCAATGGCAATTTCAAACATTCTGTCCCAATCCATTACATGTCTTGCCTCTGCCATTTGGTTGTCAGCATCTCTTGCACCCTTTATTCCCTTTGCAATATCTGCGGCGTGTGCTGCAATTTTACTTGCCACTATGCCCTCCTTAACATCGCTAAGGTCAGGCAGTCTTAAATGCTCGGCAGGCGTTACATAGCACAAGAAGTCTGCACCGCTTGCAGCCGCAATAGCGCCGCCTATAGCACTTGTAATATGGTCATAACCCGGTGCAATATCCGTTACCAACGGGCCAAGCACATAGAACGGTGCGTTGTGGCAAAGTCTTTTTTGCAGCTTCATATTTGCGGCTATTTCGTCCATTGCCATATGTCCCGGGCCCTCAACCATAACCTGAACATCCTTTTCCCATGCTCTTTTTGTAAGGTTGCCCAGCTCTATTAATTCAGAAATCTGTCCTGCGTCTGTGCTGTCGTCAATACAACCTGGGCGCAAAGCGTCACCTAAGCTGATAGTAACATCGTATTCTCTTAAAATATCCAAAACCTCATCGTAATACTCAAAGAAAGGGTTTTCGTTGCCTGTCATAGCCATCCAAGCAAACAACAGTGAGCCGCCACGGGAAACAATATTCATTTTTCTGCCGTCACGCCTAAAGGCCTCTACTGCCCTTTTGTTAATACCGGCGTGTATTGTCATAAAGTCAACGCCCTCTTCTGCGTGGGCACGAACAACCCTTAGAAAATCCTGTGCGGAAATTTCAAGCAAATCCTTATCAAGGTAGCCTATTGCGTCGTACATAGGAACTGTGCCTATCATTGCAGGTGATTTTTCAATAAGCTGTGTTCTGAATGTATTGGTTTTGCCGTAGTTGCTTAAATCCATAATGGCTTCAGCACCAAACTTTATAGCCATATCTACCTTTTGCATTTCTACATCATAATTTTTACAGTCGCCCGAAATGCCCAAATTAACATTAATTTTTGTTTTCATACCTGTACCGATTCCCTCAGGTGAAATCGACTTGTGGTTAATATTGCAAGGTATAGCCACCTGTCCGCAGGCTACAAGCTCCATTAGCTTATCCTCTTCAATATTTTCCTTTTTAGCAACTATCTTCATTTCAGGAGTGATTATCCCTTTTTTAGCCGCCTCCATTTGTGTTGCATAATTTCTCATTTACTCAAAACCTTTCATAGAATAATAGTCATAAAAATGGTGCAAGGGACCATGCCCTTTGCCGATTTCCAAAGAATTTTTTATTGCGTTATAAACATACCTTTTGCCCAGCAAAACAGACTGCTGTATGCTGTTGCCCTTAGCTAAAAACGCCGTAATGGCAGAAGAAAGCGTACAGCCTGTACCGTGGGTGTTTTTTGTGTTAATCCTAGGTGAAGAATACTTATAAAAGCCGTTGCCGTCATACAAAATATCAATGGGCATACCGCCGTAATGCCCGCCCTTTACAAGCACGGCACCGCAGCCCATTGCATAAATTTTTTTAGCACACAGCATCATATCCCTTTGAGAATCTATTTTCATTTGTGCTATCAGCTCAGCCTCCGGTATGTTAGGCGTAAGCAGTGTACAGGCAGGTATAATCTCATTTTTAAGCACATCAAGCACCGCCTCGTCCATTAATGCACAGCCGTCCTTAGCCGACATAACCGGGTCTGCAACAACATTACACGGTGAATATTGTTTTAGCTTTTCCGCAACTGCCTGCATTATAGACGGGCTTTTTATCATTCCAATTTTTACGCCGTCAACAGAAATATCCTCAAATACTGCGTCTATTTGCTGTTTAATAACCTCATCGGGTAAGTCATATACAGAAACAACTCTGCTTGTGTTTTCTGCAACAACAGAGGTTATAACGCTCATGGCATATACGCCGCAGGCACTCATAGCCTTTATGTCTGCCTGTATGCCTGCTCCTGCACTACAGTCAGAGCCGGCAATAGTAAGACAATTTTTCATAAAAATTCCTCACAGCACTTTCATTAACATAATAATAAAAATCATACTCTAAACGCCACAGCAAAAATAAAAGCACCTACATACAATGTACAGGTGCTTTAAATTACTAAACAGCGCATAGCTTATTTAACTGCTCCCTACGGTAGTATTAACTAACAGGTTCAAAGGGTCAGGTTTTACCTTCTCAACTAATCGCCGCCCGGCATTACCAATGTGTGGCGGCTTTAGTCCCCCTGCAAATATTCTTTTTACTTGTATATTCTACAGCAACATATTAGTTTTGTCAACACCGATAAATTCTGTAAAAAGCACAGGGCAACACCTATCGGCGTTGCCCTGCACTGTTATATTTATGACAAAAATGTGTAAACTGGTTGTCTGTAAATTACTTACCGTAGTAAGCCTTTAGATACATTTCCTTAATTTCGGAAATCAATGGGTATCTTGGGTTAGCACCTGTACACTGGTCATCAAATGCCATTTCTGACATTTCGTCAAGTGTAGCAAGGAAGTCTTCCTCAGAAACACCGTAATCAGCGATTGTCTTCTTAATGCCAACTCTCTCTTTTAGAGCCTCAATCTTATCGATGAACAGGTCAAGTGTCTCCTGGTCGTTCTTACCTGATACGCCGCAGAAGTTAGCACACTCAACATATCTCTCAAGTGTGTGTGGATACTGGTACTGTGAGAATGTACCCATCTTTACAGGTACCGGATCAGCATTGTATCTCATAATCATTGTGATTAGAAGAGCGTTTGCAATACCGTGTGGCAGGTGGTGGTAAGCACCCAGCTTATGTGCCATTGAGTGGCAAACACCTAGGAATGCGTTAGCAAATGCCATACCTGCCATTGTAGAAGCATCAGCCATTTTCTCTCTTGCGATAGGGTCCTTAGCACCGTTATCGTAAGCTGATGGCAAATATGTGAAGATGTTCTTCATAGCCTTTAGAGCAAGACCGTCTGTGTAATCTGTAGCCATAACTGAAGCGTATGCCTCAAGTGCGTGTGTAAGAGCATCGATACCTGATGCGCTTGTTAGGCCCTTAGGCTGGTTCATCATATTGTCAGCATCAATGATAGCCATATTTGGCATTAGCTGATAGTCAGCCAATGGGTACTTCAAGCCTGTCTTCTCGTCTGTAATAACTGCGAAAGGAGTAACCTCAGAACCTGTACCTGAAGATGTAGGAACAGCAACGAATGTAGCCTTCTCACCCATTGTTGGGAATGTGTAAACTCTCTTACGGATGTCTATATATCTCATAGCCATATCCATAAAGTCTGCTTCCGGGTGCTCATATAGAACCCACATAATCTTACCTGCGTCCATTGCTGAACCACCGCCCATTGCGATGATAACATCAGGCTCAAACAGTCTCATCTGCTGTACGCCTTCCATAGCTGAAGCAAGTGTTGGGTCAGGCTTAACATCGTAGAAGCATGTGTGCTCAATACCCATCATATCAAGCTTTTCTTCGATTGGTGCTACATAGCCGTTCTTGTATAGGAACTGGTCAGTAACGATAAATGCCTTTTTCTTGTTCATAACTGTGCCAAGCTCGTCAAGTGCAACCGGCATACAGCCCTTCTTAAAGTAAACCTTTTGTGGTGCTCTAAACCAAAGCATATTCTCTCTCCTCTCAGCTACTGTCTTTGTGTTAATCAGATCCATAACGCCTACGTTATGAGATACTGAGTTACCGCCCCAAGAACCACAGCCAAGTGTTAGTGATGGAGTTAGCTTAAAGTTGTAAAGGTCACCGATACCGCCGTGTGAAGATGGTGTATTAACAAGAATACGGCAAGTCTTCATAGCAGCCTGGTGCTTAGCCATTTTTTCTTTCTCAGCAGGGTGAACATACAGTGAAGATGTATGACCGTAACCACCGTCAGCTACCAATACCTCTGCCTTTGCAATAGCGTCGTCAAAGTCCTTAGCCTTGTACATAGCAAGTACAGGAGAAAGCTTCTCGTGAGCGAATTCCTCTGAAATATCTACAGACTCAACTTCACCGATAAGAACCTTTGTTTCCTTTGGTACTTCAACGCCTGCCAACTGAGCGATTGTGTAAGCACTCTGGCCAACAATCTTAGCGTTTAGCGCACCGTTGATAAGAATTGTCTTTCTTACCTTGTCCAGCTCTTCGCCCTTTAGGAAGTAGCAGCCTCTGTCCTTAAATTCTTTCTTAACTTCGTTATAAACGCCCTTCAGAACTGTAACTGACTGCTCTGAAGCACAAATCATACCGTTATCAAATGTCTTAGAGTGGATAATTGAGCTAACAGCCATTTTAATGTCTGCTGTGTCGTCAATAATAACAGGTGTGTTACCTGCACCAACGCCAAGAGCCGGCTTACCTGATGAGTAAGCAGCCTTAACCATGCCAGGACCGCCTGTAGCAAGGATTGTATCTGCATCTCTCATTACTTCGTTTGTAAGCTCCAGTGACGGAACATCGATCCAGCCGATAATGCCCTCAGGAGCACCTGCCTTAACAGCAGCCTCCAAAACGATTCTTGCAGCCTCAATAGTAGACTTCTTTGCACGAGGGTGTGGGCTGATGATGATAGCGTTTCTTGTCTTTAAGCAGATAAGTGACTTAAAGATAGCTGTTGATGTTGGGTTTGTTGTAGGAATAACTGCGGCAATAAGACCGATAGGCTCAGCGATAACCTTTGTACCGTAAGCTTTGTCCTCCTCTATAACACCGCAGGTCTTTGTGTTTTTGTAAGCGTTGAAAATATACTCTGCAGCATAGTTGTTCTTGATAACCTTATCTTCAACAACGCCCATACCTGTTTCCTCTACTGCCATTTTAGCAAGCGGGATACGAGCCTTGTTAGCTGCAATAGCTGCTGCCTTAAAGATTTTGTCAACCTGCTCCTGTGTGTAGGTTGCAAATACCTTCTGTGCAGCTCTCATAGCCTGAATCTTTGCCTGAAGAGCTTCAACATTGTCGATTACTTCAGGTACCTTTACTTCTGCTTTTGCTTCAGCATTTTTTGCCATAAATATAGTCCTCCTAGAAATATTTGTTAAGAAATATAACTGACTTCTTTCGGGTGATTAAGCCGTTTCTTCGCTTATCACTGTACCCATTATAATTACTTGTTAAAAAATTGTCAATATCTTTTTTTAAGATATTTTTCACCATTTTTTTCAGAAATTTTCTTTTAAAAAATAAATATAACTATTGTGTAAAATATGATTAAAACAGCTGCGAATTTTTGTTATTTTTTTAACAATAAATTTATAAAAGCCGACCTTGGTGGCTGATTTTTATATAATAATATAGTTTTTTTATAAATTTTGCGGTTGCTTTTATAGAAATAGCAGAATTTTTAATTTACCGCAATTTCATAAAAAAAGTCATTGAAAACACCTGCCTCTATGCTGTAAAATAAAGCACATAGATTTCTTGGGGATATAGCTCAGCCGGAAGAGCGTATCAATGGCATTGATAAGGTCAAGGGTTCGATTCCCTTTATCTCCACCAATTTACGGCTGCTGTTACAGCAGCCACAGT
>FR891332.1:43390-53608 GCA_000435335.1 Clostridium sp. CAG:964 | reverse complement strand
TATTATTAAAGGCATTGCGGTATTTCTTCCGCAATGCCTTTAATATATGTATATGATACTATATGCTGAATTTTTTAATGTGTTAATTTATTTTATCTGTTACAGCCGCAGCCAAGGCATGCTATGCCTGTGCTCTTTTTATTTTTCTGTACTCCATAGGCGTAGCACCGTAGGTTTTTTTAAACTCACGGTTAAACAAGGATATATTGTTGTAGCCGCAGGATATGGCTATTTCCAGCACGGTTTCATTTGTGGATACAAGCAAATTCTGTGCGGATTCCATTCTGCATTTATTAATATACTTTTTGCAGGAGGTATTTGTAAATTCCTTGAAGATTGACATAAATCTGCTTTTGCTAAAGCCGGCATTTGCGGCGATTTTATCAACCGTAAGTGGCAGGCTGTAGTTTCGCTCTATATATGTAATGGCGTCCCTTACCGCCTGGTAGTTCTTATCGGCAACAGTGCTTACCTTTTTGGGCTTAACATACCCGTTTTGATACAGATGCACAAAGAACTTTGTCAGCTGTATGCGTACAAGCAGCTCGTAGCCGACAGGCTTTTCGTGAGCAAGCGTAATAATCTCGTCAAGGCAGCCACGCAGCTGGGCATAGCCCTTATCAGCAGGGCTTATTACATAAGGAATATGAGCTGTGCGGTTAATAAAGGGCTTAAAATATTTTTGCACACTGCTGTCATAGTTTTGCGAGCATAAGGTTTCGGCGTGAAAAATGAAAGTATGTACATTAAGAACAGGTAAATCCGCACAGCCAAAGTGTATAGACTGAGACGGTATAAACACAATATCGTTCTCTTTGGCCTCAATTTCGGTATTATCTATAGTAGACACAGAATGCCCCTTTTCAAAAAGCTGTATTTCAATTTCGTTATGCCAATGTGCGAACATTTTTAAATCATTTGGGTTAGAGGAATTAATGTGATAATATCTCATAGGCATATCGTAGGAATCCTTTGGTACCCTTTCCTCATATGGCGGTAATTCTCTTACCATAATCAACCTCCTTTCCGCTTTAGAAGCAAAAATCTGTAAAAATCTGTAATGTTAGTTCAAAAGTGCAAATTTATAGTGATTTTATGCAAGATAATACATCGACGATATAGTACAATATAGTCACTGAGAAAACAGTGTACAACCTCTTTAAAATACCTCATTATATATTCTGTGTTCTCGGGTTGTACAGTATAGTCTGTACAACCTGACGAAGCAGAATTAACGTGCGTGTATAAGCTGAAAGAGATTTATATATATTACTAAATTTGTTTGTGATTGCATGCTTATAATATATGGCAATAAAAAAGTCTGTGTGAAAATACAGGCTTTTTTATTTTGCAATTTTTCACAAACCAACCTACAGCACACAAATTATAGCACATTGCAGTTAATATTGCACATTAAAATATGTGCTGGATTTGTTGTGGTATTTATATGAATATACCTTTGTTTAGCTGACTGTGTCTCTCCGTAGTCAATTATACTATAACAGTCTTCATAAATCAATCAATTTATTATCGGTAAATTATTCTGCAAAAGAAATTATGCCAACCGAAAGCAATTAAAAAGCCTAGCCTAAGTTTGCTTCAGCAGCAGCTTAGGCTTTTTCTTTGCTTTTTTGTTATAAATGCTTGTATATATTTAGGCAATCAGGCAGGGCTTGTCAGAGCATTGCCTGCCAAAGTTTATTTTTTGCTTCTGCTTTTCTGAAAACTCCTTATTTTTTCTGAAAGCTCCCGAAGCTCCTCCTTGGAAAGCTCCGGCAGTCTTTCAAGGTCATTTAGATATTTTTCTGTGCTTTCATTTTTTCTAAGCTTTACCGACTCTAAATAATAGCTTGTAATTACGCCCGGAACCACCGCAATTATAACTATTGAATATACGGAAATAAGCACCGACAATATTCGCCCGGGCAGTGTAACTGCTGTATAGTCGCCAAAGCCTATAGTTGTGGCTACGCTAAAGCAGTACCACAAGCCGTCAGCTACGGTGTTTATATTTGGCTCTATAATAACTATTGCAAATGCAACCGCCGCAAAAACCAATAAATATCCGCAAAGCAGCTTTACTGCTCCTGTTCGTTTTAAGACATTCCAAAACAATTTATAGCTTTTCATTTTTGCCCTCTGTTTTCTTCTTGTTATTGGCAAGAGGTACTATGCTGCCTAAAAACGCCGCCGCTAACAGCCACGGGAAAACCCTGACGGGGAAGCACAGCATTAACAAGAGTGAAACTGCGACAGGCTTACGCATAAGCACGCCCATCATTCCGGCTGTAAGCACGCCCAGACAGAACACAGGGTTTATTCCGATAAGCATTGCTACACCGTAGCCTATACTTACGCCGCTGAAAATAACAGGGAAAAAGTGTCCGCCCTTCCAGCCCGACTTAATGCATACATTGGTTATAAACAGCTTTGCAGTGCCAATAAGAATTAACAGCCACGGGGCATAATCCTTGTAGCTCTCGTACAATATTTCAATTTGCTTTTCACCCGAAAACATTGTAAGTGGCAAATACTCACCCAGCAGTCCCAGCAGCACGCCGCCTAATAACGCTGTAAAAATAATATTGGTTTTCTGCCTTAATTTTTCAAAGAATACACTGCTGATTTTCTGAAACAAAATAAACAGGTAGCCAAATACAATTCCGATTATTATAACGAGTACACCAAATAATCTTTCGTTATTTGTTATTGTTACCTCGCCAAAGCTCTGGAAGCTCATACCTCCTCCGAAAAAATGAGTCAGCACCCAAAAAACCGTTAAGGAGGACAGCAAAGCAACCGCAATAGAAACTATTTTTGGTATTCTTGGCAGAACCGTATTTTTGCCGGAGTCGGTTTTTTCTTCTACCGGCATTACAAGTCCAAACAAGGGTGTGCCGAATATAACGCTTAGCGTTGAAACAACTCCTATATGTACCACATCTGTCAGCTTTTCCTTCGCAAATTTAAAGCTGTTGCCTGCCCAATAGCACAGCCCAACAATTACACCCGTCAGACCTGCCTCGGGGCCTATACTTCCGCCGAAAAGCAACGGCAAAAGCGCCGCACCGCAAACCACCAAAACATTATTATACGGATAAAACTTTTCCGACTTCACTTTGGAAATAACATTTTCAAGCTCGTCGGGGCTTGCACCTGTTTTATACTGATACACACCTACAAGCAGTCCGCCTATTAGGCAAACTATCGGCGTATAAAACGGACTGTCTATTTTTCCGGGCAGAAATTCCCATATAAAGCCTATGCCTATTTCCATTATTTTTAAGAACAGCCACACAATAGACGATATAACCGCACCGCTAAAGGCACAGAATACTAAATAAATAACTCTTTTTACAAATTTACTGTTCACAATAACTGTCACCAACCACTTTCTGTTACAGCAGCCAATATAATCAATATAGCCAAAATATTTATTTTCATAAATTCGAAAAACGGTTCTATGTTAAAATATACATAATTATAACACAGAACCGTTTCTTTTTTCAACATATTTCTTATTATACTTTTTATTCTTTTAAAGGCTTGCCAAATTCAGTATTTCGGGATAGCTTTCGGTCATAAGGCCGCTCATTACCGCAAAGCCCTCTGCCCCCTGCTTTAACACAAGGCGGTAATTGCTTTGGTTTATTCCTCCTAACGGATATACGGGAATTTGAACGCTTTTTACTACCTGTGCAATGCTGTCTGCCCCCCTAGGCGGCAAGCCCTTTTTACAGTCGGTTGCAAATATATGACCATAGGTTATATAGCTTGCCCCCAGGCTTTCAGCCCGCTTTGCCTGCTCTGCACTGTGTACAGAAGCACCGATAGTCGAAAAGCTACTTAGCCTTTGGCTTTCATTTTCCAGCACGCTCATAGGCAGATGTATTGCCTTATGCTCAAGGTGCAGTGCCACATCTACAAAGCTGTGCAGAATTACAGGCATATTGTAACAGCGGCATATGCTTATAACCTCTTTTGCAAGCTTACAGTACTGCTCACTTGTTAAATGCTTTTCCCGCAGTACAATACCGCAAAGCCTGCTCTGTGCAAGGGTTTTTATATGGCTTAAAAAATCGTATTTACAGGAGCTGCTGTTGGTTATACACAGTATTTTACACATATATGTAGTCACTCATTACAGGCTGCATACCCTTTGATTTTATCATATCATACATTTCCTTTACGGAGCGTCCGTCATCAATTTCAAACTGTTCGTCACCCTGCTGCTGACCGCTGTGTGCTCCAATGCCTACATTAACTCCGGCAGAGGTTTTAGTAGCCGCAATTTGAATAATATTATCTCTGAATTCAGCACATTCTCGGCTGGATATTGTAATATTTGCAAACGGCATAAATATTCTGTAAGCACAAATTATCTGCAAAAGCTGTCTTTGGTGTACATCCTTTGGATTAATTTTATCATTATTAATAATAGGTCTTAACCGTGGGCAGGAAAAGGCAATTTCTGCATATGGGTACTTACGCTGTAGTAAATATGCGTGGTAGCCTGTTGCAAAGGCGTCCTTTCTGAAATCGTCCAAGCCTAAAAGTGCCGCAAAGCCTACTCCCCTAATGCCTCCCTTTAAGGCTCTTTCCTGTGTATTAAAGCGGTAAGGGAATATTCTTTTACGACCTGCAAGGTGAAGTGTTGCGTATTTGTCTGAATTATATGTTTCTTGGAACACGGTAACAAAATCAACGCCGCAGCTATGCAGATAGGCGTATTCGTCACTGTTCATAGGGTATACCTCTACCCCAACCACCTTAAAATATTTAGATGCTATTTTACAGGCCTCGCCTATATATTTAACATCGCTTTTCGCTCTGCTTTCACCTGTAAGAATTAAAATTTCCTGCAAGCCTGTTTCTGCAATAGTTTGCATTTCCTTTTCAACCTGCTCCATTGTCAGCATAGCACGCTTAATTTTGTTGTGGCAGTTAAAACCACAGTAAATGCAGTAATTTTCACAGTAATTTGCTATATACAAGGGTGTAAACATATATACCGAATTGCCAAAGTGCTTTCTGGTTTCAGCCTTTGCCCTTTGTGCAATGTCCTCCAGCAAAGGTAAAGCCGCCGGTGAAAGCAACGCCTTAAAATCCTCCGGTGACAGCACATCTTTTGCAAGTGCCTTTTTAACATCTGCCTCAGTATATGCGTTATAATCAAAGCTGTTCATCTGGGCTATAACCTCGTCCATAATCTCGGAGCCTATGTCCTCCATACCCTCCATATATTTCATATGGTCGGTTAGCTTTTCTGTATTTTCTGTATTCATAATATCCCCCTTAGATTAGTCCTGCAAAAAGCCTGTAAGCGGTGACGAAGCAGAGGCGGAATTTTCAAGAACTCTGCCCATACCTGCCAAATATGCCAGCCTGCCGGCTACAATAGCATTTTTAAATGCTTCTGCCATAGCTGTAATGTTTCCGGCTGTTGCTATAGCAGTATTTGCCATAACTGCATCTGCACCCAACTCCATAGCCTCACACGCCTGTGACGGTCTGCCTATGCCTGCGTCAACAATTACAGGCAGGTCGATTTCGTCAATGAGTATTCTTATAAAATCCTTTGTGCACAGTCCCTTGTTTGAGCCTATAGGAGCACCCAGCGGCATAATGCAGGCCGCACCTGCATTTGCAAGTGCTCTGGCCGCATAAAGGTCAGGGTACATATACGGCATAACCACAAAGCCCTCCTTTGCAAGAATTTCTGTTGCCTTGCAGGTTTCGTAATTGTCAGGAAGCAAATATTTAGAGTCACCTATTACCTCCACCTTTACAAAATCTCCGCAGCCCGCCTCACGGGCAATTCTTGCTATTCTTACAGCCTCATCGGCATTTCTTGCTCCCGAGGTATTTGGCAGCAGTGTAACGCCCTTTGGAATATAGTCCAAAATATTTTCCACATTGCCTGTAACCGCCCTTCTAAGAGCCAGAGTAATAATCTCTGCACCTGCATTTTCTACAGCGGCTTTTATTAAATCCAGTGAATATTTTCCCGAGCCCAGTATAAATCTTGAATTAAACTCGTGTCCGCCTAAAATAAACTTATCGTTGTTCATAACTATTTCTTCCTTTCAAAATTAAACATCATAATTTCCTGTAATTATTCTTAAAATCATATTTGCCATATGTCCTGCACATATACTTACCCTTGGTGCCATAAGCCCACAGCCCTGCCTTGCTGCGGTTACACCGTCGCCGCATATGTACAAGTGACTTCCTATTTTTCTTGTAGTTATGGCATTACTGCTTTCAAGCCCTGCCATACCCGAGGACGCCACAATATATTTATCGGGTAAATTCTCCAAAACCGCATTTACAGCCATAGCCTTGCACTCCGGTTTGTCAAACGCCTCGCAAATAATATCGCTGTGCCTGACATAATCAATAATATTATCCTCAGTTAGCCTTACTGCTGTAGTTTTTACATTTACATATGGGTTCACCTGTTGAATTTGCTCCTTTAACGCCTCTGTTTTCAGCATACCTAAATGCTTAATCATATACTGCTGTCTGTTTAGGTTGCTTGGCTCTACAACATCATAATCAATTAAGTGCAAACTGCCCACACCTGTTCGTGCCAGCTGCAGTGCTATGTTAGAGCCGAGTCCGCCTAGGCCCATTACAGCAACGCTTGCCCTTTTTACCTTATCGTGAACCTTAGGAGTGTGCCGTGCCGTAAGCATTGCCTCGAGCTGTTCCTTGTTTGGGAGCGTACCCCTTGGTATTATAAACACGCTGTCGCCGTCTTTTATAGGCGTATCCTCACTAATCTGAAAGCCGTTTATAATTACCACCCACTCCGAGGTAAAAGGACTTTTCTCCGACAGCGCACTTACACAGCAGGCGTTAGTAGCATGGCTCTCTCCGTTTAAGGTTATATTCATATTAGCCTCCGCCTACAAAGGACAAAACCTCAAGCACATCGCCCTCCTTTAAAGCTGTGTTTTCGTATTCGCTTTTAGGTATTATTTTACCGTTAAGCTCTGCCACAACTCTTTGGGTATTGTAGCCCTGTTCCTTTAAATATTCGTTTAAATTACACTTAGTAAGCCGCACACTTTTGCCGTTTACTGTTATCATATAGATTAATCACTCCTTGCTGTTAAACAAATATATTTCGTTAAGCCTCTTTGCACGAACATATATTTGTACAAAAGAAAAAAGCTCCACAAAAGTCTACACCCGTGGTGGTGTACCCCTTCATGGAACCTTCCAATCTAGCAATATTCTACATTAAAAATACCGGTTTGTCAACAAAAAAATCCGACTTAAATTTGTAACTAAAGCTAACCCTGCGGCATATTTTGTAAATAGCCAAATATTAAGACTATAAAAATGTGCGGCGGCAACGCTTATGCGTTGCTTTAGGGCTTGGCTTAAACCGAAACACTGTTTTTTATATACCGCTTTAACCAATGCCCAAACACCGAAAAAGGGAGTGAGGATTGTTGGCTGAAAAAATTATAGCCCTGGCAGGCAACCCAAATGTAGGCAAAAGCACATTGTTTAATGCACTTACAGGACTAAAACAGCATACAGGTAATTGGACGGGCAAAACCGTAAGCAGTGCTTTTGGCAAATATACATATAGCAATGATAAATACACCGTTGCAGACCTGCCCGGCACATACTCCTTGCTGGTAAGCTCTAAAGAGGAGGCTCAGGCAAGAAATTTTCTTTTGGAAAACAGGCCGGACGCTGTAGTGGTAGTGGTGGACGCAACCTGCTTAGAGCGTAACCTGAACCTTGTACTGCAAATTTTGGAGATTACCGACAAGGTTGTTGTATGTGTTAATTTACTTGACGAGGCGGCAAAAAAGAAAATTGAAGTAAACATAAAACAGCTGTCGCAATGCTTGGGTGTGCCTGTTGTGGGAATGTGTGCAAAAAGCGGCAAGGGCATAAAGCAGTTAAAAGAAGCGGTGGCAAATATAATACAAAGCAAGACTGAAATAAGCCCTGTAAAAATTGAATACAGCAGGGAAATAGAACACAGCATCTCAAAGCTTTTGCCGATTTTTGACAGCTTGGATATATCTTCTAAGCTCAAGCGCTGCTATGCACTGCGTTTGCTTGAAAACGACGATTATATAAAAAGTAAGCTTACAGACCACAGCACCGAATTGTCCGCAGTATTAACAAAGCTTACGCAGACAGACAATAAAGAAAGTATTCGTGACAACATAGTAAATGCAATAATGAAAAAATGCGAATACATATTTAAAAAGGCTGTAACACTTCACAACCCAAGCTGCAATATGCGTGACAGAAAAATTGACAAAATATTAACCTCAAGGCTTACGGGCATACCTATAATGCTTTTGCTGCTTGCTCTGATTTTTTGGATTACTATTGTAGGTGCGAACTATCCGAGCCAATGGTTAAGCCGGCTTTTTGATTGGCTGTGCGGTGTAATAACAGGTGCTCTTAAATATATAAACACTCCCCCTGTAATTGTCAGCCTGCTTATGGACGGAATATACAAAACAACCGCTTGGGTTGTTGCCGTAATGCTGCCGCCGATGGCAATATTTTTCCCACTGTTTACCCTTTTAGAGGATTTAGGCTATCTGCCACGAATAGCCTTTAATATGGACAGTATGTTCAAGGGGGCAGGCTGTCACGGCAAGCAGTGCCTGACAATGTGTATGGGAATAGGCTGCAACGCCTGCGGAGTAACAGGCTGCAGAATAATTGACTCCCCTCGGGAAAGGCTTATTGCAATAATTACAAATTCATTTATGCCCTGCAACGGAAGATTTCCTGCTATTATAGCCATAATTACAGTATTTTTTGCCGGCACCGCTGCCGCACCCCTTAACTCACTGCTAACCGCTTTAATACTAATGCTTGTGATTTTATTGGGTGTATTTGCTACAATGGGAGTGTCTAAGCTGCTGTCGCTTACTTTGTTAAAAGGCGAAGCCTCCTCCTTTACTCTGGAGCTTCCGCCCTACCGTTCACCGCAAATAGGCAAAATAATTGTTCGCAGTATACTGGACAGAACCTTGTTTGTACTGGGCAGAGCTGTTGTTGTTGCCGCACCTGCCGGTCTTATAATATGGCTGTTGGCTAATATTGAAATAGGGAACACATCACTTATAAGCTATGCCACAAATTTTCTTGACCCATTTGCCCGTATTTTAGGAATGGACGGTATAATTTTAGCGGCCTTTATTCTGGGCTTTCCGGCAAATGAAATTGTTATACCTATAATGATAATGCTGTACACCAACACCGGCGTATTAACTGACGCCGACAGCCTTTCTCAAATGCTTTCGCTGTTTACTGCAAACGGCTGGACCGTAACCACCGCACTTTGCGTTATAGTTTTTTACCTAATGCACTTTCCCTGTTCAACCACCTGCATATCAATATACAAAGAAACAAAGAGCCTTAAATGGACGCTGGTTTCGTTTTTCACTCCGTTACTTTGCGGATTTTTACTTTGCTTTATAATCTCCACCGTAAGCAATATTTTCTTTTGATTAAACATAAAGAGCGGATATGCCAATGAGACATACCCGCTTTTAAATATTGTATTACCTATTGCTTAATCAAAATTATCGTAATACTTGCTAATATCAATTTGTTCGGTTTGTGCTTTTGAGGAATCGTAAACATACGGTGTACGCTTTACCCTTTTGTCACTGCCGGATTTTGACCTTGCAGCAGCTCTGCCCTTAGCAGCTCCTGATTTCCTGCGGTAGCTTCCGCCTGCTGCCGGAAGCTTTCTTCCCTTTATACCGGAAACAACAACATATGTCATAAGCAGCAAGGAACCAACTACAAAAATAACGCCAAATACAAACAGAAGCATAGTCATATTGCTGTCCTTATCTGAATTGTTGTTTTTAATGAAGCTAAAGTCCCCTGTGCCGTCAGACGAAACCTTGCTAAGGTCAAGCTGAAGGTCATTCCAGTCATTTGAGTCTAATGTAGCATTGTCACTGCCGTTGCTGTTATACATACCAACAGTATTTTCGGTTGAGGCGGTAGCACTCTGATAGTCTGTAGCCTGCTCAAATTCATTAAAGCTAATACCCGGATCATAAATTGACTGCTCCTGAGGAATATCGCCTGCGGAGGAATCGTAATCCTGACTGTCAAAGTTGCTGTAGTAATTGTAATCATAGTCGGTACTCGAGCTGCCGGTGTCGCCGTCATTATTATAAGTATTGCTGTCATCCGGTGTTATGCTGC